>JAIPAJ010000127.1 GCA_021740125.1 Leadbetterella sp.
CATGCTGCCTGTTGAACCCGGGAACCTACGTCCTGGAGCCGAACTGAATAATTTTGCGGTTTTGTCCACACTTGAGTTGGCCTCTACCCATTCGTTTGGAATTACGCCCATCATCCAATGGTGACCATGAATGGAGGCATCGCTGTCGCAGTAAAAATTATCACTATATGCAAAGCTCTTGGCAATTTTATGGTGATTGGGTGTTACTTTCATATCAGCCATTTTAGCTTTCAAGCTATCTGGTAAAGTATATTCGCAGTTTACACCAAATCGTGCCAGTGTCGAATCTCCTTTTCCAGTTTTGAGTTGACCAAAAACTTCGTCATACGTTCTATTCTCCTTGGTGATGTAGACAATATATTTAATAGGACTTTTACTAGCTTGTGGGTCAAGAGGAAGCGGATTGTCGTCTATTTTTTTAGTATTTTCTACAAAAGTATTGGCAATAGTTTGCTCCGTATAAGTTCTTAACTTTTGTGCATCAGGCATTGGTATTTTTTGGAAACTACCCAATTGAATATCTCCCACATAAGTTCCTTGCGGTGGAGCCACAAAGTCTTTACTGCCATTTGGCCCAGCACCTAATCCGCGGCAAGTTATGGCATAAATATACTTTTCGTCAGGCGAAAGTAAAACCCTTGTAGGTCCCCAGCCAGAAGGTATCAGACCTATAGTTTTTTGAAGATTAACATCGATGACTGCTATGGCATTCATGCCTAATAATGCAACGTAGAGCGTTTTTTCGTCTTTACTTAAGGTAATCCCAAATGGTAGTGCTCCACGATATTTATCAATTCTTTTGTCGATTTTTATAGGTATATGAGAGACAATCTTGTGAGCTTTATAGTCAATTACCGAGATATTATCATTTGTGGCATTGGTTACATAAATATATTTTGAGCCTACTGCAATGGAGTTCGGACTCGCACCGCCTACCACTTCAGCATCTTCCACCATTTCACCTATTTGGTGGCCAGTTTTGTATTTGTCAACTACTTTATTGGTGCCTAAATCAACAGAAAAAATACTCATGGCCTCGGGTGACAATGGACTACCAACGCCTGGTGCAAATTGCCCATCGATGTTGGTCCCATTTATAGATTCTTTGGTATTGTCGCCATAAGGATGACTTGAAATGAGTTTTTCATTGTAATTTTTCTCGTTGGCTCCTTCAACCAATGGATAAGAATACATGCCCACATTGGCCACAAAGGCCATCTTTTTGTCTTTGCTTATGGCCAGTCCAAATGGTTGTCTGCCTACGTCAATTGATTTTTTAATGCTTTTTGATTTTAAATCATATCTCACCAATCTGAAATTGCCCCTGTCTAAAATCAACAATTCGTCTTGATTGAATAACAAATCTGATGTGAAGCTATCTTCGTATTTTTTACCATCTACGGTTCCATTTAACGAAAGGGAGTCAATTACTTTATTTCCTTTGATATCAAAAACAATAACAGCTCCATTGTCGCCACCGCTCAAATACAAGGTGTTGTTGTCCTCAGCAAATGCCACACCTATAAACGAGCTTTCACGCAATGGATTTATATCTTTTTTGTCGTAGGAAGGAATTCGAGTTGTGGTGAGTTTGTCTAGTTCGATTATCGTAAATACACCATTGTGGATGGTGACTGCCTTTTTACCGTCTGGTGAAAGGCACATGCCAAAAGGGTCATGGGTAATGCGAACTAATTCTCCTACGGGGCTAACCCACCTGCCACTTGGCAAGACTGAGGTCCCATTTATATTTATTTGTGCGTATTGGTTCTTTCCAGGTACCTCTAAGATTTTCTTTTCTTTTAACTGGGCAGTCGCTGAAAGTGATAATAAAATATAGAATAATAGGGTAAAGCTACTTTTCATTTTGAAATAGGTTCATTAGTTTACTTGAAATTTCAACAATGATAAGGAACAAAAAATTGTAGCGTCTTATTTTAAAATGAAGATTTTGTAAAGTTTAATTCGTAGTTAGATAAATATTTAATTTAAAGGCAAAAGTAAATGGTTTATTTCAGTCATTTTAGTCTTTTTTTAGTTGAAAAACTTGATACATTTCAATTTTTAGCATAAAGTGGATACTCGCTAAATATGCTCCTAACCACGTTGCTATAATAATATTTAGAATTATTGAAAGCTTTTTTAGATTTTGAATTATCAGTAGAAAATCCTCTCCAAACCAGGATATCGGTTTCAGCGTCAATCAAAGAGAGCATAATTATACCATTACGATAATTGTATTTTTCTATTTTGTAAAAATCATCGCTGTCATCCCCATTCTGAGATTTTGAAATGGCGGGTTGTTGGTAGGATTTGAAAACTACTTTATTGGGGAGTAAAGCATATCCGACATATATATCGGCATTGAGTGGGTCATACACATAGCCCCTTATTTCCATTTGCTTCTTGATAGTAGCCTTTATTTCATTACAAATCTCCGTATTGTCATTTTCACAACGAAGAAAATTGTAAGTTTGATATTTTGAAAAATTGGTTTCGTACCTATAGTCATGGTCAGTAATGTTCCTGACAGAACTACACCCTGAAAGACTAAGAATGGTGATAATCGTAAAAACAAAGTAGGTTTTCATATTTAACATGTGTTGTATATTACAAATATGTTAAATTAAAGTTAAATAATTGTTAAGTTTTGAAATTACTTCTGAAAACTTAACATGGAGCTCAATTTGCCTACAGAAATTTTATATTTATTGGATTTCAATTAATTGGTTTTTCATAACAATTATATAATAAGCACTTATCATTATTAATTCTAATTTTGTGATTGAACTGGCCAAAGAATATTAATCATAGTGAAATCTGATAGGTATTTCATTTAGACAGAATCCTTTACTAGGTCTAATTTGTTCGTTCGTTTTTGTTTTCACAGTTTCTTAAAACCTTATTATAAACTAGTTTATTTAAAACATAGCCTTTTTGCATGAAAAATATAGTTTTACTTATATTACTCGGAGTTTCTGCTTTTGCCCAAACCCAATACGAGGTCACAGCTCCAGCTGGAAAGTTGCCTGCCAAAGCCAATAAAGATGGTGTAAGCATCATTCCAAACGGAAGGCTAATTTCCCCTTTGGGCAAACAATACACTACGGCTCCGCATCCCTTTGGACTTATTTTAAGTCATGATGGAGATATAGCCATCACCTCCAATTCGGGCATTAATCCTTTTTCTATCAATATCATTAAAGGACTAAAATCTGGTAAAGCTACTGTTAAGCAGATTCCTGAAGGTGCCAAAACCGATAATGGTATGTTGGAGGCCTGTTTTATGGGATTAGCGATTAATAAAGCCAAAACTATCGTCTACGTTTCGGGCGGGAATACCAATAAAATTTTTCTCTTTAATGTGAATACAGGTAAAAGCTTAGGTTTTATAAATTGCTCGATAAAAAATAAGTCTATCGATTATTCTGATGGCTATTTGGGTGACATGGTGCTGACCGCTGATGAGAAATTTTTATTTGTAGCCGATCAGCTCAATTTTAGAATTGCTGTTATCGACGTTTTAACAAAGAAACTTATTGCCAATATTCCTACTGGCCGTTATCCTTTTGGATTGACACTTAGCCCGGATCAAAATAGTCTGGTAGTAGCCAATGTGGGGGTTTTTGAATACAGTCCATTTACTGATTTAAACAAAAAAGACCTGAAAAATACAGGACATAAATGGCCTTCTTCTATTTATGGTTCAAAAGAAATGATCGAAGGAAAAGAAAAAGAGGGCGTGAAACCATTAGGCGACCCCAATGTAGATTCTGCTTTCTCGGTTTGGATTTACAATGTTTCAAAGTTTACCAAGAAAACCAATATTGAGCCTTCGTCCAATATCAAGAAGATCAAAACTGGATTTTTGGTAGGACAAAAATTAGAAGATTTTGAAGCAGTAGGGGGCAGTAGCCCAAACTCTGTAGTAGCTACCAATGATAAGGTGTATGTGTCCAATGGCAACAACGACTGCGTGTCGGTTATCGACATCAAAACAGGAAAACTCATTAAAAACCTCATGCTCAATCCAGAGCCAAGATTGGACAATTTGAGAGGATTGATTCCATTTGGCGTAGCCCTTTCGCCCAAACAAGATAGGTTATACGTGGCTTTGTCAGGAATAAATGCTTTGGCGGTAGTGGATGCCAACACGCTGGATGTGAAGGGCTATATACCTACGGGCTGGTTTCCGTCCAAACTGAAAGTTACACCCGATGGTAAGCAATTGGTGGTAGCCAATGCCAAGGGTATTGGAAGTGGGCCTAACGGTGGCTCCACGTTCAAAATTGCGGCGGAAGGTAGCTACATTGGTAGTTTGATGAAAGGCTCAGTTTCGGTTTTTGATATTCCTACTGATGAGGAATTAAAAACCCTAACGCAAAAAGTTATCGACAATAATTTTAAATTTACACCCATTGCAGAAGTTAAGTCAGAAGCGGATAAAGTGATTCCGGTAAAAGCTTTAGTGGGCTCAGAAAATATCAAACATATTGTTTTCATTTCGAAAGAAAATCGTACTTATGATGAGGTTTTTGGACAATTAGAAAACGGAAATGGAGAGTCGGAATTGGCGAGATTTGGAATGAACAGAACCGTGAAAAACCGTAAAGGGGATTCTACCCTTTTACATGCCAATGTGATGCCCAATCATATTGCCTTGGCCAAAAGATTTGCCATTTCTGATAATTTCTTTTGTGATTCTGATGTATCTGCCGACGGACACCGCTGGTTGGTCAATACTTATCCCAACGAATGGGTGGAAACCAATACTGCCGCATCATATGGTGGTAAGAAAGGTATGAAAGATTCATCAAACGCCCCTGGAAACTGGTCAATTTATGGCTCTGCTGGAAGTATTTATCCAGAAGATTACAATGAGGGTGGCTCGCTTTGGGAGCACATGGATCGCAACAAAAAAGACTTGTTTAATTTTGGTTTTGGCGTTGAAATGGCAGGTTCGTTTTCTGACAGCACCATGAAATACACAGGCGAAGTTTACACCATAAATTATCCAATAGCTGCTCCGCTTTACAATAAATCTTCACGCACTTTTCCAACTTACAACATGGCCATACCAGACCAGTTTAGGGCAGATGAGTTTATGCGTGAGTTCAACGAAAAATGGAGCAATAACAACTTGCCGTCTCTATTAACGTTACAATTGCCCAACGACCACGGGTCTAAAGAAAGATCTGATGCAGGTTTTCCATTTCAAGAAAGCTATATGGCAGATAATGACCTGGCGTTAGGCCGCACGGTGGAGTTTTTGAGCAAAACGCCATACTGGAAAAACATGATGATCATCGTGACCGAAGACGACCCGCAGGGAGGAGTTGACCACGTAGATGCCCACCGCAGTGTTTTGATGGTGATGTCGCCTTATGCCAAGAAAAACTACATCGGCAATGTCCATTATAGTTTTGGTAGCATTTTTAAAACCTTCTGGAAAGTATTTGGCATTCCTTATCTCAACCAATATGATATAAGTGCAACGGATTTATCAGATTTGTTTACCAATACACCAGACTTTTCGCCTTTCAACGCTCTGCCAGCTGACAAAAGGATCTTTGATCCTCAAAAAGCCTTAGACCCTTTTGATGAAAAGTTTGACTGGAAAGCCTTCAATGAATCAGAGGAACTGGACAGAACCGAAACCATGCAAAAACGTCGTGCAGAAGACGATAAGCATCAGAAGAATAATTGAGGGATTTTTGTTGTTGATAGTCATAAGTAATTGTATGTCGTCTTGAAGTCGTTCATCGCATTACTGCCAACGTGCATGTTTGTCTACCTACTTTTTGCTCGGGTAGACAAATATTATTCATATAGACAATGATTATTTTTCTTAATAAATTGATTTTTAGAAATATATGGGTTTTCAAGCATTTGTTGTCAATTTATAAAAATTAATAAGAAGGCCCTGTGTCCCTTATACGCTTACGAAACTAAGAAATAAACCCATCAGAGGCAAAATTCTTTAAATTTATATTTATTAATCTATTTCGCCTGTAAAAGGGCTGCTTTAGTACCAAACTTCAATAAAGAACCATTCAATATTCACGATTTCTAGTTCAAAATCGACGATTTCGAGTTCAACATCAGCGATTTTCTATTCAATATCGGCGATTTTCTATTCAACATTGGCGATTTCGAGTTCAACATCGGCGATTTTGAGTTCAATATCGGCAATTTCAAGTTCAACATCGGCGATTTCGAGTTCAATATCGGCGATTTCGAGTTCAACTTCGGCGATTTCGAGTTCAACATCGGCAATTTCGAGTTCAATATCGGCGATTTCGAGTTCAACATCGGCGATTTCGAGTTCAACATCGGCGATTTTCTATTTATTTTTTAACCTTTAAGCCTCAAAACCGCTTAAGTTTTCAATTTAATTCTTTCATTGATGTTCATTCTGGCTCCAGTGAACCCCAAAATCTGGGTTTTGTATTTTTGGGTAAGGGGTTTTTGAAGACATCGGCCAAGGTGGCAGTTTCAAAATATGGTTTGGATTCTATTAGTCTAGCTCTTCCTTTACTTTTGCAGATGAAAAAAACAGAGTGAAAAATCAAGGCGAATAGAATATTTGATAATTCAAACTTAAAATCTTATAGAATTATAAATCCTAAACTATCTTGATCTTGTATGCCGAATCGGCATTTCTGGAAGAGCATATAGATTTACTGTTTTCTGAGGGTAATCGAAATAGCTATCGGGACGCATTTCACCCAAACGAAGGAAATATCCTTCTTGCGGCTGAATATATTATTAATTCTTCAAAATATTTTTGAAGTTATTAAGAAAATCAGAGACGAATGAAAAACTAAATCTCTAGAATTTTTTCTGAGGTTGATGCGACATTGGATAAGCCCAATTCCCTCATAAAGATGTTTTCTGATTGATTAATCCAATCTTGGTGGTTGCGTATAGTATCTTGTTTTAGATAGGTCAAGAAAAGTTCTACGTCAATTTTGGGAGAATAAATTCCTGCTCCTGCACGTTCGGCATCGTGGGCATTACAGAGTTGTTCATAGTGTTTTTTGATGGGAACCATCAGTGCAGGTTTCCCTAAATACATCGCCTCGCAGATAGATTCAAATCCAGCAGTGCTGATTATTCCGCTGCATTTGGTCATTTTTTGAATGAAAACTGATGATGAAATGGGGTTGATATGGACGTTTTCTGGTACTTCGTTTATCACCTTATCGATAAATACCTCAAACTTAATTTGTGGATTCTCTGAAGCATATTCAAAAATTTCAGTGACCAACTCTGCTTGGGTAAGATATACCAAAACGTAACCGTGGTTTTCGGTTGAATAATAGACCAACTCGTTTCTTAAGAGTGGTGGAACGGTTCTAATTTCTTTATCATCAGGGAATTCACTAAAAGATAAAGCCAATAGCTTATCCGCTCCTAGTGCTGTAATTCTGGTATTAAAATTAACGATTTGTTTATCAAACCAGTGGTTCTTAGGATGATTAAAGTTTTTGTTTAATAGTAAATATTGGTGGCCAATACAGATTACCTGTGCCTTTGGATTACAAAATGCGGTGTATAAACCTCCCAAGAAATCATAAAAATTGACGATGATATCTGGTTGATGTTGATCGATGATTCTTTTGATTTTCTGGATACTTGAAATATACTTTCTGAGGTTAGGCAAAGCATTTTTTATCGTTTTGGGCAAACTGAGAGCTTTTGTCTTTGGATCATAAACCAAACTCGGACTTTGAAAAGTCTCCATTTTGAAATTCCCTTTTTCTTGCAAAAGTATGGGAAGATTTTTAGGATTTATGGTACCCACAAGAGCAACAGCTACTTCATGGCCGTTGCTAATTAGCATTTCAGCCAATGAAATGGCTTGTGTTTGATGTCCTCTTCCCTCACCCTGAATAATAAATGCAAACTTCATAATTCTTTGATTTAAACTGCCTTTGGCCATTCTTCTAAAGCTACTTTTTCATGTGTAAGTGGGATTTCTTTTTTCGGAACTGTGTAGAAATAGACCAAACTCCACTCATGGTTGTGGTCCTCAACCAGAGCAGAGAGTGATTCCACCCAATCGCCCGAATTCATATAGGTAATGCCCTCAAATGTCTTAATGTCAGGTTTGTGTATGTGCCCACAAATAATACCATCGCACTGCCTAGCTTTGGCCAACTCTGCCAATTTTTCTTCAAAATCAGAAATGTAATTCACAGCCAGTTTTACTTTTTGCTTGATAGACTGCGAAAGAGAAAAATAGGGCAAACCTCTAAAGCTGCGGTATTGGTTATAAAACTTGTTGAGCCAAAGCAAAAATGTATAACCTATATCTCCCAAATAGGCCAACCACTTCATGTGAGAGGTAATAGAATCAAACACATCGCCATGTGTAATAAAGAATTTTTTATCTCCAGATTTTAGTACATAGTCTCTTCTAATTTGGAAATTTTTACCAACTACGAGTGGCATCACTTGGTCCAAAAAGTCGTCGTGATTTCCTCGGATATATATCACTTTGGTATTGTCTTGTTCCATCATACGTAATACCACCCTTAGAAAACCTGTGTGCTTTTTTTTCCAAGTGCCGTATTTTTTCAACTGCCAACCATCTATGATATCACCATTTAGAATCAATTTTTCACATGAAAGTTGTTTCAAAAATGTTGTGGCATCTTCGGCTTTCGATCCGCTAGATCCCAGATGAACATCAGAAATTACAACAGTTTTATATTTTTTTATTTCTTCCAAAACACGTAAAATTTAAATATTCAAAATTATTCTCGGTTTGTTATTAAATAATAGTGATAATATTAGGAAATAGTTATTAATCAGTATTTTAAGTAATTTCTTAATGAAAATAAAACAATTTCTTTACATTGAATACCCGAAATAAACCTTTTGTTCATTTTAATTTTGCAAATGCTAAAATGTTCAAAATAATTATGGCCTTGTTGGGGAGTATCATCAAAAGAAGTATTGCATTAACAGCCAATATCAAAAAGCTAAGGATTGTTAAACCAGCTAAACATCAGCGGAAGGTCCTTTTTAAATTACTGAAAAAAGCCAGAAAGACAGAGTTTGGTCGACTTTATAATTTTGAGAAAATCGCTGGCATAAGAACCCTAAAAAAAGAGCAGGCCATTTACAAAGACTTTAAGGAAATCGTGCCGATTCATGACTACAATAAAATGTACAATGAATGGTGGATAAAAGCTCGAAATGGAGAAAAGGATATTTCTTGGCCCGGTAAAGTCAAATATTTCGCTCTAAGTTCGGGCACTTCTGAGGCTGCTTCTAAGGCTATTCCGGTTACCAAGGCTATGATAAAAGCTATACACAGAGCCAGTATTGCCCAGATTGTTACTTTAGGTCACTTTCGAGATTTGCCCAAAGAAACCTTCGAAAAAGGATATTTGCTATTGGGCGGAAGTACAAGACTCAATCAAATTGACGATCATTTCGAAGGTGATTTAAGTGGAATAACCGTAGGGAAAATGCCATTTTGGTTTGAGAAATTTTTTAAACCCGGCAAAGTCATCAGCCAAGAAAAAAGTTGGGAGAAAAAATTACAAGAGATAACCTTGAACGCACCGAATTGGGATGTGGCATTTGTGGCTGGCGTACCCGCTTGGATTCAAATTCTTTTTGAGCGGATTATAGCTTTTCATAAAGTTGAAAACATCCATCAAATATGGCCAAACTTGGTTGCTTTTGGTTGGGGAGGGGTTTCCATTGACCCTTATAGAGAGGGTTTTAGTAAGTTGCTGGATAGCTCCAACCCTTTTTATTATTTAGAAACATATTTAGCTTCGGAGGGTTTTATTGCCTACCAATCCCGACCAAACGGACATTTACAAATGGTGCTAAATAATGGTATTTTTTATGAGTTCGTTCCTTTTACTGAAACTAATTTTGACGAAGAGGGAAATCTAAAACCCAAGCCAGAAACCTTGATGATCAATGAGGTTAAAGAACAAACGGAATATGCTCTTTTAATGAGCACTTGTGCCGGAGCCTGGCGATATTTAATTGGCGATACCATAAAGTTTATTGATAAAAAGACTGCCGAAATTGTAATTACGGGCCGCACAAAACACTTTTTAAGTCTTTGTGGCGAGCATCTTTCAGTAGAAAACATGAACAAGGCCATCATGGAAGTGGCCGAAGAAATGCAAATCACCATCAAGGAGTTTACAGTTATTGGCAAAAAACATCCACCCTTATTTGCACATCAATGGTATGTGGGCAGCGACAATTGCCTAGATGAGAATGAATTGGCCCAAAGATTAGATGAGAAAATTAAGCTTCTAAATGACGATTATGCCACTGAAAGAACCCACGCTTTGAAGAATATTTTCTGTAAAGTGCTTCCCACTGCTGTTTTCATAGATTGGATGAAAAGCCATGGGAAAGAGGGTGGGCAGCATAAATTTCCAAGGGTATTGAAAGGAAAAATGGCAGAAGACTGGGAGGCGTTCGTGCAAAGTATGTAATCCGCAAGTATTTTCTTTTTGAATTCGTTATTTATCATTTGTTAAAGGAAATTGATTTTACAATTGGCAATTTTGCATCGTTAAAATCAATTTTCAAATGGTAATATTTAAAGAAATCTCCTTCGCTTATTTAAGAAATAGTCTTTCTAAAGGGTTAAATATTAATATCTTAGATATAAGAACTGAAGCAAAGTGGGCAATTGGTTTTAATCCAGATAGCCTGCATGATGATGTTTATGAAAGACTAAAAGCAGGTGATAGGCATGTTTTTGAAAA
>JAIPAJ010000128.1 GCA_021740125.1 Leadbetterella sp.
ACCATGGCATCGTAAAGCACATGCGGATAACTTCGAAACCAAGCCCGAACAGATTTTTCGGTGTAATCCGTTACCATTCCCGCAGAAGCCCAATGGTGGCCTTCAGCCGAACCTTTGCCTGAAACATGGTAATTGTCCATCAAAAAATATTCTTTCGCAAATTTATGTTGATTTGGTGTTACTGAATCTCCAAAAATACAAAGAGACTTCATACCTCTGCCTTGGGGCAAATCTCCCAAGACTTGGTCATAGGTGCGGTTTTCTTTGATGATATACAATACATGTTTGAACACCGAAGGCTCGCCAATACGCTCGGGAACAGGCACTGGAGCTACATTTGGCCTTGGTGCTAGGTTGGTAAGTTCCATTCTATAAGCCAAATTTAATTTTTTGACTTTCTCTGTTAATTCCATCAACTGGCTTTGTGTCGGGATATTGACAAAAGAAATTGAGGCCATCTGCTTGTGAGCATTAAAAGCTTTGATTTTTTCCCTTGGATTTTTACCTTCATCATCAAAATCAGTTTCCTGAAGTGCCCTGGCTCCTATGGATTCCAAATTACACAAAACCATTTTGTTTTCATGCAAAACTATAGCCGAAGGATAGGCTTCTGTAGGAATAAAACCATTGATGCTGTAGTTTTTCTCACCAGACTTGTGTTTTAAATCCACTACACAAATAGCATTATCCAGACCATTGGCAACATACAAAACTGACCCTTCGGCATTGATAGCCAAGCCATTTGGAGACGAACCTACATAAGCTTTGTGTTCATTAAAAAGGCCAACTTCAATTGAATCAATCACGTTTTCTTTGATTGCATCAATAACCGAAATATTATCGCTATTTCCGTTGGCCACATAAATCAGTTTTTTGTCAGGGCTGGAAATTATAGCATTGGGATGCAATCCAACTTTGATTTCATTTAACAATTTACCCGTTTTTGTATTCAAAACAGAAACAGAGCCTTGGCTCATTGCCCCAGTTTTTGAGTCCACATAGGCCTTTCCCCATGGAATACCTGCTGTTTCAAATCCATTTGTAGAATCAGGGACAGGTCCGGCCCAATTACTTACAAATACCTTATCGTTAATCACTTCAAGCCCATATGGAGCTACCCCTGTGGGCATTGTATATATCTTTTTTTGATCAGAAACGCTTACTTTGGCTAATTGGTTATTGCCATTTAAAACAGTATAAAAATAAAGCTCATCGTTTTCGATTTTAGGCACAACTTGATTGGGCAAGGCTATCGTTGCTGGAGCTATAGCTTCAAAAGGAAATGCATTGACTATTTTAGCTTTTTTACCATCCCAATAGGCCTGCAATACAAATGAATTGACTTTTTTATTAATATTTCCTCCAAAAAAAACATCTCTACCACCTGCTCCCCAAAATATAAAAGTAGAGTCGTGGTAAACTATGGTGCTAATTCCAGAAAAAGTACTCATTGTACCTTTGAATTTATCTTCTGCATTATAAGCCCATCTATGTATCAGTTTTTTAGAATCAATATCAAAAAACGCAATTCCAAAGCGATCTTCCACTACCAAAGTTTTGTCATCGGGTAATTTTACGGCATCTAAACTATGGTTTTCTAAAGCACCATCACCAAACTGTACTGACTGACCCACTGGATCCAGAATACGATTGTAAGGCATTATATAAGGTGCTTTGGTTTGGTAAAGTGTACTATCATCGGAGGGATGACGATAAGCACTTACTGTGTTTTTTAGCTTTGGTGAGGTTTTACAAGCCAAACTGATTATCAAAATTGACCAAATGAGTATTTTACTTTTTTTCATTCGAAATCTTAGATTTTTGAAGCAAACTTATTCTAAAAAAAAATATAGGTCGTTGTGGCATTTTATAAGGTAAAAGAAACCGAGCCAAAAGCTGACCTTCCATAGCCATATACACCAGAACCATGTGTTTTATAAGCTTTATTGCCTAAGTTTAAAACATTGAGGTTAAAGTTAAAACGATTAATCGCATAGTTGGCATTCAAATTAAAAACAGCGAAACTTGGTGTACCATCTTTTCCAATACGGTTGTCCGCAATATCACCAGAGGCTAATCTTTTTTGGGCGGCTGCGGCTGACAAACTTGGTCTAATCTTCAATTTACCTAAAGTATATTCTAAAGAGAAATTTCCAAAAAACGGAGGCATTCTGCGTAAAGGCTCGTTTTTGATGAGGTCTTGACCATACGTATAAGTCAGGAAAGTGCTTAAATATAGATTTTCAATAATCCTATTTTTCGAACTCCACTCCAAGCCTTTGATTATTGCTTTTCCAGTGTTCATTTTGGCATAAACTTGATAGGTTTCTATCACTTGCCCAACTACTTTTTCTCTGGTAATGAGGTCTTCCAGTTGGTTCTGAAACACATTTATTTGAAACATTCCTTGTTTAAAATTCCCTTTTATACCCAGTTCAAATTGCTTCGATTTCTCAGGCTTGAGATTATCAGAAGGTATCTCATATCGAAAATCCACAATGCCCAGTGTACCCATATCGTCAATATTTGGAGCTCTAAAGGCTGTATTGAAAGAGGAATAAAGACCTATATTTTTACCCAGTTTCTTCAAAACACTGAAATTATAAACCAGAGCACTGTTTTTGACCTCGCTGGTTCCTAAGGTTTCGTCAGGAATTTGCATTTTCACGGCATTCCACCTTAAACCCGCATGGATTTGAAACGTTTTGAACGAAAACTGATGCAAACTAAAAATTGCGGAATTCAAATAAGAAGAATTATTGGGATAAAGTCCTCTCTTAATGACTTTCACACCATTGGTTTCATCAATTTTAGAACTAAACACCTTATCATCATAAGCCTCAATCCCCGACGAAATCGTCCAAAATTTTGTAGGTAAAGATATATTAGTAAAACTAAATCCTGAAGTATTTATTTGGTCTTTTTCATAACGAATAAGAGCAGCTTTATTCTTTTGAGAAGTCCGCTCTTCAGGGTTAAACTGATAGCTCAAAGTGATATTTTGGCTTGAAAAAAATCTATTCTTTGTTTTATTATCGAGCTTTAGAAACGATAAATTTCTGGCCTGAAACGATATCTCATTTTGTTTGAAGTCTTCTAACAAAATTTTATGATAAATAGGTACGTTTCTTTGTGCCAAATGCTGGTGTGCGAGCGTAAGACTGAGGTTTTGACTTAAATTCCATATTCCTTTTGCTTCAAAGGCACTTTCATCGTAACCGTTTGGTGCCTGTCTTCCTATATTTTTACCTCCCACCAAGTCGCCGAACTGTTTGACAGTTCCTGAAATCAACAAACCAAATTTACCTTTGGTGAGATTAACCGCTCCACTAAGTCCCTTTTCCATATTTTGTGTGGAAATTCGTGTATTAATATTTAGCCCAAATTTCTTGTCAAAGTCGGGGCTATTGCTAAAAACCTGAATAAGTCCACCAATGGCATCGGAACCATACTGCACCGACCCTGAACCAGACAAAACCTCCACACCTGACACCATAAAAGGATTGATGGTGTTGAGATACTGATTCGGTCCATATCGAAAAGTACTGTTATTCAACCTGATACCATCCACCAAAATAAGCGTTTGGTTGCCAGTAAGTCCTCTCAAAAACACAGAACCACCACCATGATTGGTTTTTTGCAGAAAATAATTTCCGTTTCCATTAAAAAATTCAGGTAATGTTCGAGAATCAGAAGTTTGAAGTTCACTTTTGGAAAAACTAAAAATCCTTGCTGGAGTTTCCGAATTTTTTAATGATGACCGCATGGCAGTTACATTCACTGGCTCGAGCGTTTTAATCTTTAATGTATCTGGATCTTTTGCCAATGCAAACGACTTCGAAAAAGAAAACAACAATAAAAGGATAATTATACGCATATTCTGAAAAAATAAAATTAATCTTTATCTACTATTTTTAAGAAAGCTCCTCGCTTTGGTGTGGGCATCGGTGTACCAATACCTTTTACGCTTTCCCAAACTATTTTACTAAATTCCGAATCATTTATCAGGTCTGGTTGAGATATGTCTATCTTCCCAGACTTCTCAGAATTGGCATTCTTTACATTCGGCTCATCTAAGTCTATATTGTTCTTTTTTGCCACAAATGGCTTGCTATTTGGCATTTTGTCAAAACACCTCCACATAGGTGTTGCTGCTGCATCATATTGCGTCATAGGCGGAATACCTAGGATAAGTTCCATAGTACGCAACATAGCAGAAGTAGAATACATGGTGTGATCCACATATCCTCTTTTTACATATCCACCTGCCACATAGGCCGTTGATCGGTGAGCATCTACGTGGTCAGAGCCGTTTTGAGCGTCGTCTTCAAGAATAAATATAGCACTTTGCTCCCATATACCTGAATTAGAAAGATGTTCTATTAGCCTCCCTACAGCCAAATCGTTGTCAGCCACCATAGCTTCTGTAGTTGGGTAACCCAATCTTGATCCAGCCGTGTGGTCATTACCTAATCGGATGATATTCATCTGCGGAACTTTGTTGATGGCTTTTAGTGAATCAAAATCTGCTTTCCATTGATCCACACGGGTAATGTCTTTTATAGCCAAATTATATGAAGAGAAGCTACGGCTGTAGTTGTCTTTCAAGTTTGGCAATTTCAAACGGTTCTCCACAAACTCACCGTAAGACCTAAACGAGACACCAGCTCTGTGGGCAAAATCCCAAATAAATCCATCTTTAGGATAGGCTATAGCTCTTTGGCCTTCATAATCGTAAGAGCCGCCTCTGCCACCATAACTTGCCACCCAAGTTTTTTCTACGTAATCGTTGGCGTAGGCAGCCGTTGACCAGTTGTGTCCGTCTGCACTCACTTCGGCATCTACATAGAAATTATCAAGAAGTACAAACTCTTTTGCTATGGCGTGTAGATTCGGAGTGATTTTTTCGGGAAAAATACAAAGTGTACTGTCGCCGTTTCCTTCTTTTATATCTCCCAAAACTTGGTCGTAGGTTCGGTTTTCTTTGATGATATAAAATACATATTTGATTGGCGATTTGTCACCAACTTTTCTAGGAATAGGATTTCCTGTTTCTCCATCTGAGAGATTTTTTTTGTCGGTATTGTATGGCGTATTTTCATAAACCAATTTTGTAAGTCCATCCAATGCCTTTTCATCAGGAAAATCAAAAATCGACAAAGTGGCTTTAAAAAGTCCACCAATGTATTCAGAACCACGTACAGCAGCTGGGTTGGCTCCTTTGAAAAGAGGACTTCTCGAACTTATCGGATTTGGTCCATCGGGATTGGGCTTCGAAGTAAACCCTTTGCCGTTGGTTACAAATACTTTTTGACCAATGATTTTTATGGAAGTAGGGTACCAACCTGTAGGTATAAAACCCAAAGCTCGACTTTTGCCGATTTCTTCCACATCAAAAGCTACCAAACAGTTATTATCCGCATTGGCAATCAGCAATTTATCCTCAGATTCGTTTAAAGCCACGGCGTTAGGCGTAGAGCCAATTGGTGCGTTTGGATAAAGTGAGCAATCCAATTCTTCTATTTTTTGATTGGTTTCAATATTGATAACAGACACCACGTTGGCGTTTCCATGTGATACGAAAAGGGTTTTACCGTTTTTTGTCAAAACCATATCGTTCGGATTTTTCTCCGTGGGAATATTTGCCCCTAACTCCATTTTTACCAAATCCACTATTTGAATGCTACTGCCTCCCCACATCGAAACCAATAATTTCGATTGATCGGGCGACATTATGCAAGTATAAGGTTCGGCTGATAGTTTGATTTGCTTTTTTATAGATTTTGATGCAATGTCTAAAACATACAGGGTATTGTTGTCTTTCGCTACGACATAAATTAGGTCTTTGGTGGCACATAAACCCGCAGGCGAAACTTTTATTGGCCAAGGTTTATCTAAAACTATCTCACCACTTTGTTCAAGTTTGTTATTAGTAATGCTGTAAATCAGCACTTTGTTATCATTTCCTCCTGATGCATATAAATGTTTTTCATCAGGACTAAATGCCAGTCCAACAAAAGACTTATCGATGGTTTTATCGTCCAATATTTGCTCTGTTTTGGCATCTATTAAAGTTATGGTTTGGGTAGATTGTCCATTATTGGTAACGGCCAAGTATTTTTTAGAAGGAGAAACCACCAAATTTAATGGCAAATCTTGCAAAGCCAAACTTTCCCCTATCGGTGTTAAAGACCAACCATTGGGCAAGGTTACTCTTTGTTGAACCATCGCTTTGAAATCAATTTTACTTGAACTTTTTTGGGAGTTCTTACATGCTACAAAGCCTAGAATCAAAAGGACTAAAAAGAATTTTTTCATATTATTTTGAGGTTAATAAAGAAATAAGAAAGCCCATTCTAAGATGGGTCTTTCAATAATATATGGGTAAAAAAGGGTTAAATATGCTCAAAATAAATACCTTATTTTATTTGAAACTCAACGAATGGGTTTCAACTTAAAGATATTCATATCTTTATTTTTTTTCTACTATAAACTTATCCAAAACCTTTCCAGTGGCTGTTAATTGCTTTATTTCTAAAGTTTTACCATTCACTTCTGCTAAAGTAAAGGAATGAACATCCGAAACAAATTTATTCGTAAACTTCATCCAGTTGTCGGTATCAGTTGTTTGGTCTATGTTATACAAATCATTTCCACCAGCACCAGAAACTATATAAATAACCCCCTGAGGAGATTTTACTTTTTTGCCATCAAATTTTTTATCTAATGTCCATTTGCCACTTACTATTCTTCCTCGAACTCGTTTTAAATCTTCTGAAGCCACAATATCACCATTATCATCTGGCTTAAAAGTTAGCGGAAACGAACGCTGATAGTTATGAACATGACCGTTAAAAACGACATCTACGCCACCTTTCTCAAAAATAGGTGACAGCAAACGCATATGTTGTTGCTCGTAATGTGCTCGGGATGAATTAAAACCCGGATGGTGGAACATCACAAAATGCCAAGTGGCGTTTTTGGCTGTTGACAAATCTTTTTCTACCCAATCGAGTATTTCTTTGTTGGTCCAGTCTACATATGGATTTGAGTCGAGAATTGTCCAGTGAGCATTGCCATAATCAAATGAAAAGTTGGCCATGGCGGGATATTTGTTGCCAACACTTTTCAAAAAAGCGGCCCGATTTTCTTCATTGGCGATAAGCGGAGGCACAAGAACACTTCCTTCTGATTTTTGTGGTCCATTTAGTGGCTGACTCCAAAACATATAATATGCCAAAGCTTCAGGGTAGCTATCCAAGTTTCGGGTTTCTATGTCGTGGTTTCCAGGAGCGGCCACAAAGGGAATATAACTCATCATCGGAACACCATTTGTATCTGCATTTTCTGCATTATAGATTGGCCAAAACTTTGAATCATACTCACTGATTAGACCTCTGTTGTAAACAATATCACCAGTAACTGCCACAAAATCTGGATTGGTTTTAAAAGCTTGCGTGGCAATATCTTTTTGCTCTCGGGTATTGGCCCCAATATCACCAAATGCTATAAATTTATAGGCTTGGTCCGATGCTTTTAGGGTCTTACCTTTTGAAGTAAACTGATCGTTTCCGTTTCTCATTACTTTGTAAAAAAACTCTTGACCTGGTGGTAAATTATTCAAAGTAACTGTAAATAAATATCTTGGATTTATTCCTTTGGCTTTTATTTCCGACATTAATGGATGCCTAGCTTTTGTCCAAGTCCCACTTTCGGTTGTTTTGTATTCTAAGGTCCATTGTGCTTCAACTTGGGAAGTTTGCCATAAAATTTCAATAGTTTGGCTGTTTGGATTTTGTCCGAATTGTAAATATGGTCTAACGATAAAATTATTATCTTTTTGTCCAAATAAATCTCCATTTGTGAAGAATAAAATAACTAAAAATAAAATTCTATAGTTTTTCATTGATGCTAGATTGAATATTTGTCTCTCTTTAAAGTTCAACTCTTTTTCTTTCTAAGTATTTGGTTACTATCTCTAAACAATCTTCCAGACTTGGAACTTCAATATTAGTGATTTTAGCTTTATCGTCCCAATGTCTTAGTTTTATACTTTCTTCAAAAAAAATCTGACTTTCAAATTCTTCGGCTTCAGTTTTTGACATTATTCCTCCCTGAAAAGTCATGGTCTTTTTGCTGGCCTCTGAAAGTGCTTGGTAATAACTTGGGTATTTGTAGCAAAGGTAGCGTTTGGCTGGAACATGGTTTGCTACAACGGTCTGTATTTTTTCAGAAAAACCTCGCTCCATCAACCAAACTTTGGCTGCAGCTTCGTGATCTTTCCTACCATAAACTTCCATTGCGTTTTCTTCTTCACTATCTAATAAATGGCCGATATCGTGCAGAAATGCCGCTACCTGCATTTCTAAAGATTCTTCCTCACTTATGGCCAACATCAGACTTTGGGCAGCATGCTCAAATTGGCTCACTTTTTCACCAAAATACTCATCTCCCCCACTTTTGAAAAACAAATATTTGATTTCTGAAATAATAGCTTTGTTAGATTTTTTCATGTGTTTGTTCTTCTGCCAAAGTTTAATAATTCTTTTTCATGTTTTAAAGCTTAATTAATGCCTATAAAAAATGTGATTTAATAAGAAAAACGGAGCAATCGCTCCGTTTTCTATTTGTATTCATTTTTAACTTTATAAACTTAACTCTACGACAAGTTCACTTATTTCAAGATCCAAATCATATCATTGATATCGTCTTTTCCACCAAATTGGCTAGCTATGGCAGCCTTGTAATTTGTAGCATTTGTAGTCCTTTCAGACAAAGGATACTGCCAACGAACCGCTATTCGGTTAGAGTTTCCATTTCCTACGCCTTGGTAAAATTTAGGAAAACCAGTACGTCTCCAGTTGAAATACGCCTCCATACCAGAGTTCATAAAGAAAGCCAAGTATTTCTGAGTCAATATTTTCTCTAGACCCGCTGCACCTGTTTCATACTTTACGTTGGCTTGGCTCACGTAATCAGCCATTTTGAAATCGATATTGAAAGTTCTAGCATCTGCAGCATCTCTGCTACCTGTTTTTGAATAAGTCATGGTATTTGCACCCTCTTTGATTCCGTAAAAATCCATTGAAGCTGTTATACCTTGGTTATACCATTTTTCTGCATCTGCAGTAGCCCATCCTCTATTTACACCTTCAGCAATATTGAAACACATTTCAGGGTAACCTACTATAAAGGTATTTTCTCCGACGTAGTTTGAATAATAACGTTTACGGTTTTGGAACGAATACACACCAGGAGCAAAGTCGGAACCATTGTTAATACCTGCCTTAGAGCTCATATCGGCCAAGTCTTCACCTGCCTCAGCACCTGCATAAGCACTAAAATCAGAAGCCAATTTACCCGCTTTCAAAGCACCGCCAGCAGGCTCACAAGTTACCATTACACGTGGGTCTTTTCTTTCTGTAAGTCTTTCAACATAAGCCTTCGACATGTTCTGGCGAGTAGCATCAAATCCGAAGTTATCTGGGTTTGATGGATATTTGTTGAAGTTATTAGAAACAAACTGAAGACTTTCTCCTGTGGCAGTAAACAATGGATATTTGCTTGGATTTCCAACAATAGCAGCAAATTTTGCTTTGATACCCAAATCAGCATCCGCCTCTTTCTTGCTTAAACTTACCAAGATTCTCAATTGGAAAGCATTCACCGCTTTTTGCCATTTTTTCAAATCACCACCATAGTAAAAGTCACCGGTAAGGCTTTGATTACCTTTTGTGATAAGTGTAGCCAATTCTGTATTTGAGTCCTCCAACAATTTCAAAATCTGTACATACACTTGTTTTTGTGTATCGTACTTTGGATTAATGTTTTCGATACCTTTTAAGGCCTCGCTCATAGGCAAATCACCCATACGCTTCGACATTTGATCATAAAAGAAGGCCTTAAAAAACTTACCCACCGCTGAGTAAGGGTTCACAGCTTCTGCACCTGCTTTAAGGGCTTCCTCTTCCATTTTAACCACGTTTTTGAGTGTCATAAAATGGTCAGTTGCCGATGTCCAAGTATATTCGTTTGTAGCGTAATAGTTATAGTTGGACAAGTAAAACTGATTCCAACGCATCTCTGGACTAAATGCACGACCTGTGTTGTTGTACATGTCAGACTCTATTCCTTGCAAAACCAATGCCGCAGGTACGCTGGTAGGGCTATTTGGGTTAACCTCTAATTGCTCAAAAGTCTTCTCGCAGCTCATACTCAAAAGCATCACCAAGGATAAGAAAACTATATTTAATTTATTTTTCAACATTTCTTTCTGTATTTAATATGAATAAAAGGTACTTGGTTTTTGAATTAGAATTTAAATGCCAAGTTTACACCATAACGACGGGTAGATGGCGTCTGAGTACCTGAGCTTCCTCCACTAAGGTATTGGTTAAGATCGATATCTTTTTTCTCTGCAAAATAGAACAAGTTACGACCCACTAACGATATAGAAATGTCTTGGAAAGTTTTGCCCAACATATTTTTTGGCAAAGAATATCCAATCACCACCTCTCTCAACATACCGAACGAACGACTCATCAAGTTACCTTCGTCTGAGTTATAATATCTACTTACCCAGTCTTGTAAATATTGCTTAGTGGTGTTAGGCACGTAGGTTAATTCTGCATAATTAGTAACTTTACCATCTGCATCAAATTTAAGAGGAGTAGTTCCACTTACCTGAACGCCTTCGCCTACCCATGATTTTACACCTTTAAC
>JAIPAJ010000129.1 GCA_021740125.1 Leadbetterella sp.
ATTAAAAAAAACTTCAACGGCATTCTTTTGAAAAGCCATTAGTTCTCCCTTTTTAGTTAAAAAACCCCTTTTAAATTTGTCTTCTTTTGTAAAGCAAAGCAATTGAGTACTTAAGCCCCAATCAAGTTCTATAAATTCTCCTTCTTTGGATTTTAAGTATTGGGCTAGATCATTTATTTTATTAGACCAAAACGGATTAGGCACTTTATTTTGAAGTGCAAAGACATAAACTGAGAAGTTATTTAGATTGTATATGAGGATAATTAAGAAAAACAACCACTTAATTTTTGCTCCAAATATTTGATGTATACTGTAGAAAAGGCAAATTGTAAAAAACGGAAATAGCGTATAAAAGTGCCAAAGGTTACGGGCATTCTCAACTATGAAAATTTGAGAGGCAATGAAAAGTATTACTCCTAGAAAGAACAAGAAAAAGATGTCAGATTTTTCAATGTCTTTTTTCCATATTTTTCGAAAAACTATAAAAGAATAAATAATAATCAAAGAAAGACATACTTCGAATAAGTAAAATAAAGTACTATAGATGCCCTTTGAAATAAAATTATATCCAAAAACCTCTTCAGAAATAAGATATTGAATTCTATAAAAACCCGTGCCATCAAATATGCCTCTCCCAAAATAATAAAACAATTGAAGTTTGGTTTTTATAAAGTTTAAGTCAAAACTTAAGTTTGATGAGCTTACCATGCCAGGATTGAGCTTGTTAAATGCAATAAAAAGCAGGCATTCAAATATAAAAGTTAAGGCTAAAACCTTTACGAATTTAACCTTCTCTTTTTTAGTTTCTAGTAAATACAAAAATAGTAAGCTACTAAAAATGAGTGCATTAGAAAACCAAATAAAATTTATTTTGTTAAAAATCCCTAATGCTAGAACTATTGGTAATATGTAAAATATGTTTCGATTTTTGTTTTGTAAATATTTGAAAATAAGATAAATACTCGAAATTTTGCAGAAATACTCAATAGCGATGGGTCCCACATCTGTTCTTACCATGGTTATGAAGGTCGATTCTGTTACCAAAGCCATCAATATCATCCAAGCTAAAAAAGGTTTCTTGAAAGAAATATGAATACTTTTGTAAACCAGCAAAAGGCTCAACATACTTAGCAAAATCATTGGAATTCTCACACTAAAATAGTTGAATCCAAAAATTTTGAAAATTGGTACGAAAATCCAAGATTTTAAGGCTCCAATGTATGAAATAACAAAAAAAGTGATGCCGCCAATTTTGCGAGCAATGTAGGTAGAATGGCTGATTTCGCCTAGTGATAGATTCGCAAATAGTATCTCATCGGTTTGTAAGCCAGGTCTTTCCAAAAATAAACTGGCCAAGAAACCAAATAAAATTAGTGGAAGTATGACAGATAGAGACCGCCAAATATAATTTGTCATACACGAAGTCTTTTGTGCTTATTTACATGTTGGGGTTCTCAAAGGAAAACTCCTATTTATAGTTTGTTTCAAACATCCTAATTGCCATATAATACAGCATAAAAAGATTACTGAAATCAAAATACAAATATATTAGGTTTACTTTGAAAGTGGTAATTTATACATGTTTTAAAATAAAAAATGAGTGGCGATTTGTTATTAGATCTCATTTTTTTGAGAATAATTATTTTTATTAAACGGTGAAGCTCAAACTTGAGCAGCTAAATTCTCTTATTTTGAATGGTAGTTATCTATTTCCTATAATTCTCAACAGTATTCTTTTTTTTCGAATAATTCCAGGTTTTATATTGTAATGGAGGTTTATTTCGATGGAAATTTAAATAGGTCAAGAATTATTGAATATAACTGCTTCAGGCAAACTGTCTTACAATATTTTTAATTTGTTCAGAGTCAATTGCTTTTGATTTCCACTCTTCTAATTTTGGATTCATTATTTTAAACCATAATGGTGGAAATAAGGACATAATAATCATAACGGGATATCCAAATGGCAATTGTGGACTTTCGTCAAAATGCCTTAAAACTTGGTAGGGTCTTGAAGCATAAGCATGATGATCAGAATGTCTTTGCAAATGAAAAAGTAAGAGATTACTATAAAAGTGGTTGGCATTCCAAGAGTGAAGTGGATTGACTTTTTCATATTTTCCTTCAGAAATTTCATTTCTAACTATACCGTAATGTTCGATATAATTTACACATTCAAGAGAAAGTATAGCTACAATACTTTGACCAAAAAAATGTATCAAAACAATCCAGCAAAGCTCGCTTCTATAAAGACTTATTAAAGAAAACATCAAAATTGCCATAGTACAGCTTCCAAGAATGCCTTGAATTACTTCATTTTTTAAACTCCAAGTTTTGATTTCCTTTTTTTGTAATAGTCTTTTTTCAATATTCCATGCACTTTTAAAGCTCCCAATCAGAGTTTGAATCCAAAATTCGAAAACCGTTTGGTCTTTTTTAGAGGTTGCGGGGTCTTTAGGTGTGGCTACATGTACATGGTGGCCCCTATTGTGTTCTATTATAAAATGGTGGTAGAAGACAGACATAAGTGCTAGCCTAGCATGAATTATAGCTAATGGATGGTTTCTATGACCCAGTTCATGAGATACATTAATGATGGAGGAGGCATAAACTCCTTGGCTCAGAATGAACCCTAAAATTTGAATATTTGAGAACTGGTGACTTGAAATTTGAAAGGTCACAAATATTAAAACAAAAAAGTGAATCCAAACATGAGAATAAACGAGAAAATCAAAATACTTATCTTTGATAAGACCTTCAAATTCTTGTTTTTGTACATTTTGTGCATCTTTTCCGATGATTTCGTCTATAATGGGAACGAAAAAATAGGTGTAAACAACTGGCATAAAAGCCCAATACATTCCTTCTAGATAGAAAGAAAGCAAAATGAAAAATGGAATAGAATAAGCTCCAAGAAATCCTATTTTCTTTTGAATTGACATAGCATTAAGATTTTAACAAAAATAGAATTTATTTCAATAAAGCATAACGATATTCATCCCATATTTTTTGGTTTTTTATTAAGCCTTTTTTAGAGATGCCTTCTAACTGAAAGCCACATTTTTCTAAAACTCGCATGGAACTTTTATTGTATTCAAATATTCCACTGAAAAGTCTTTGAAGCTTTAGCTCATTGAAACCGTACTTTGTGATAAGTTTTATAGCAGCGGTCGCTATCCCTTTGCCCCAAAAGGGTTCACCCAGCCAATAGCCTAATTCTGCGGAATGTTTGTAAATATCATTTTGTTTTACTAAGCCTACCACGCCGCAAAGGCAATTGTTAAAATCTATACCGAAAGTAAGTTTTGGATTTTCCTCATTGGTAAGATTTATAAAAAATTCCGCATCCTTAATGGAATAAGGATGCGGAAAATAGTCTCGAACATTGTTCCAAATATTGACATTATTTGCCAAGATAGCCAATTGTTCAGCGTCATTTTTCTTTAATGGACGAATTGAAACCATTTTATATTCAAAATTTTGAACTTTTAAATGTTAAGTAAACTTACCTAAAATCGTCAATCGTCAATCGTTATTCGTCAATCGTTCATCACACTGCATCACTCAAGCTCGAAAATGTAAAGTCTCTTATCTTTAAAGGAGGTACAAGATTGCCCATAATTCTTACCGGTTTGCCCATTTCTTCCAAGTTATTGAGCATAATTACCGGACTCTCGTTGAAACGGAAGTTTTTTACAGGGAACTTAATTTTTCCATTTTCTATGTAAAAAGTTCCGTCACGAGTTAGACCTGTGTATAACAAAGTTTGTGGGTCAACTGCTCTGATATACCAAAGTCGAGTTACCAATATTCCTTTGTCTGTCCCTTTTATTAAGTCTGCTAGTGACTTTGTACCACCTGCCATGATAAACGAATTGGGTGGTGGAGTGGCTTTTACTCCTTTTTTGTCTGCCCAAAAACGTGAATAGGTCATGTTTTTAACGATGCCGTTTTCTATCCAATATATTTTTTCTTGTGGACGGCCGTCTCCAGAGAAAGGAGAACCCGGTATTTCTTCGTTCATCGGGTCGGAATAGATATTTACTCTTTCGTCGAAAAGCTTTTCGCCTAATTTAGTCTCTCCTCCTTTTTTACTCAAAAAACTGCGGCCTTCGTCGGCATTGCGGGCATCCATGCTTCGCATCATGTTTTGTAGCAAATCTACCGCGGCGGCTGGTTCAAGAATTACCGTATATTTTCCTGGTTCCAAAGCTTGAGCCGATGCAGAAGCTTTTGCTTTTTGCATGGCTACCTCGGTCACTTTTTTGGTGTTGAGTAGCGACACGTCATTGAAGTCCTGAATGCCATAGCCAGAGCCTAATCCGTCATCAGTTCTAACAGTTATCGTAAAGTCCACCTGAGTGGCTTTGTTAAAGACAAATAGCCCTTTAGAGTTGCCCATAGCCGAATAACCGGCAGTGTCTTCCATGTATCCTGCTGCAGTGAGTTTATTTTCTCTGCATGGCAAAATACTATCTAATGCTGCCTTTGCTCTTAGATTCGGGTCAATTTTGGCTGTATTTTCCGAAAACGTATTGGTATTTAGATAAGTTTGAGGTCCGAGCATGGGCATATACTCTGAGTTTTCAGGAGCTAATTTTGCTATTTCCTCCGCTCTTCTAACTGTTTTTTCTAGCGATGCATCATCAAACTCGTTGATGGTTGCAGTTCCTGACTTTTTGCCATAAACTGCCGTTACTGCTAAGGACTGATTTTCAGATTCTCCACTGGTAGAAACTGTGTTTCTAGCATAACGAATATTGCCTGTGCGACCACCGTTGAGGTTGACGCTCATTTCGTCTGCTTTGGAGTAAGCCAACACCTTATCGATGATTTTTTTGGCTTCTTCTTTAGTTAATATTTTCATTTTTTTTAAATCTATTTTTTGAAAAAAGACTGAGATTTCAGGTCCGACGGGAGTCTGACCACACATCAAATTAAATCTTTCTACCCGTGTTTATTACATTTACACCATTGAATCGAGTGGTAGAACTACCATGCGACACTGCCGATACCTGAGAAGGCTGGCCTTTGCCATCGAAAAACGATCCGAAAGTACGGTAATCGTCTTTGTCGCATACCTGTACGCATGAGTTCCAAAACTCTTGGGTGTTAGACTGATACGCCACATCATCGAGCATCCCAACTATCTCTCCGTTTTTGATTTCGTAAAATAATTGTCCACCAAATTGGAAGTTATAGCGTTGTTGGTCAATAGAATACGAGCCACGACCTACAATGTAAATTCCTTTCTCTACGCCTTTTATCATATCCAAAACACTCAACTTATCTTTGCCAGGAAGCAAAGAAACATTCGGCATACGTTGGAATTGCACCGAATCCCAGTTGTCGGCATAACAACAACCATGGGATTCTTTTTCACCTAAGATATTCACTTGGTCTCTGATCGCTTGGTAGTTGACCAAAACACCGTCTTTTATCAAATTCCATTGTTTCGACGGAACACCTTCGTCGTCATATCCCACTGTTCCCAGGGCATGCGGTTGTGTTTTATCAGCAACAATGGTCACATTTTTGCTTCCATAGTTGAAGTTTCCGGCTTTCCATTTGTCTAAAGTAGCAAAACTTGTACCGGCGTAATTGGCCTCATAACCCAACACACGGTCAAGTTCTAGCGGATGGCCCACTGACTCGTGAATAGTTAAGCCTAGGTGATTAGGGTCAAGTACCAAGTCATATTTGCCAGCTGGAACCGACTTAGCCGTCATTTTTTCTTTGGCTTGTTTGGCGGCCATAATGGCATCTTCCACCATATCATAAGAGTTTCTGTAGCCTACCAAACCATTAGGCCCAGCTATTTTTTCAGAAGCCAAGCCGTCTAGATACTCATAGCCCATGCCCATAGGAGAGCTTATGGCGTCACGGGTTTTGAATTTTCCTGCGGCTTTGTCTACTGCAGTTACTGTAAATGTAGGCCATATTCTGTGAATGTCTTGGTCTATATATGAGCCATCAGAAGAGGCAAAATATTTTTGTTCGTTTACAAAAAATAGATTGGAAGTTACGAAACCGGCACCGTTTTTCATGGCCTCGCCGTTTACTTTCATTAACAAATCAATTTTTTCTTGTATTGGAATCTCGAAAGCATTTTTTACGATGGGTGTTTTCCATGTAACTTCGCCAACGCCTTTTTGGGGTGCGAGTATCACGGGTTCAGTCTGTATTTTGGCATTAGCTTTGGCTATTGCCACGGCTGTTTCAGCACATTTGGCTATGCCTTCTTTGCTGACATCGCTGGTGGCTGAAAAACCCCAAGTTCCGTTGGCTATTACTCTGATGCCCACACCGTAAGACTCTGCGTTTACAATATTTTGCACTTTGGTTTCTCGGGTGAACAAAAACTGTTGCAAATAACGGCCAATACGCACATCGGTATAGGTCGCACCCTTGCTTCTTGCGGCGTTGAGGGCAATGTCCGACATCAATTTCTTTTGGGCAGCGTCAGCGGGTGTTTCGAGAAGATGCTCGGGCGTAGTGGCGTTTCCGATAATCGGAATACCGGCACTTACCAAGGCACCCATACTTAGCCCAGAAAGCTGCATAAATTTCCTTCTATCCATCATAAGGGTTTCGTTTGGTGATAAAATTTGAATAGTAAATGTATTTATTTTTTGAAATAAAAAAACAAAAACGGGTATAAATTCTGATTTTTCGGGCATGAGGTGGCTTTTTTGGTAGATAAGCGTTATTTGCCCAAAAAATATTTAAAAATGAAGCATCGAAAAGCCGAATAATTGCGTCTATTTAACTGGAATTTAATTGGGAAGGAGTGGATTTTTTCACCCTGAAAAAATTAAATAACTGGGATTAGTGTAGGAATTGCGACTCATAACTTTTGGGTCGCGATTTTTTTTATAAAATAATGTTTGTTTTATGTTCTAAACCCTCAACTAAGATAAATTATGAGAATGAATACCATCAGCTCCTTTGCTGAATATCTTCAAAATATTCCAGAAGAATCAAAACCCAAACTTATAGAATTGATGGCTATTATAAAGGAAGCTGTTCCGCATGCCGAAGAGGGGGGTATAAGTTATGGCATTCCTACTTACAAATATCTGGGTGGATTGGTGGCGGTTGGGGCTACCAAAAAGCATGGGGCTTTTTATGTCATGAGCAATTCTGTGTTGAATCATTTTGAAAATCAGCTCATTGGCATGGATTACACCACAGGTACCATCCGATTTAAGTTTGTTGGGGTTTTACCCAAAAATCTTATTCAAGAAATAGTGAAAATCAGGGTAGAAGACAACGAATACATAGCTAGTCAGCGGAAAACAAAGAAAAAATAAGGCTTACTTTCTAGGTTCAAGAATTTCCTGACCTAAATTTATCAGATCAGAGGCTGTACGAAATCCCAGTGATTTGGTGATGAGTTCGCCTTCTGGTGTTACAAACATCAAGGTAGGATAGGCCTCAATCCCGAACTTGCGAGCCAATACCGCCCCCTCTTCTTGCTCACCGTCTAAGGCAATATTTACAAAGTTGGTATTAAAAAAATCACCTGCGGATTTATCCGCAAAAGTGTATTTTTTGAGTTGTTTGCACGGCCCACACCAAGTAGCATAAATATCTAAGAAAACTACTTTATTCTCTTTTTTTGCCAAATCTAAAGCTTGTTGCCAGTTCCCTTTTTGAAAGTGAATGCCATCGACGGTATCTTCTTTAAAGTCAACTTTCGGGTTACTTCTGAAATATAAAAAGGCTATTATGCCGAGAACAACAATCGCTATGAGGACGTTTTTCATACTATTTTTGCTTTTTTTGGTATGTTGATTATTAGTAGAACAAAATTTAAAATGAATTTAATTCAATAATCGCTCAAGATTTCTAAATTTACCTTCCTTATTGCTTTAGATATTTAAAATTCAATTCGAATTTTAATTCTTTGTCAATAAATTTTCAACCATAAATATTATAATTTCTGATACTTAACACCTCGGTTTCGATTTTTCAAAAATGATACATATAAACAGTTCTCTCAAAGTACAAGATTTACAATCCAAATTAAATATATTTTGGAAACTATCCGGTGAAAAAATCCGCTCCATACAAGCCGAATATGATGATAATGACGGATCGCCTGTCTTTACTAAAAACGGTAAATATACTACCCGTGGCTGGACAGAATGGACGCAGGGTTTTCAGTATGGCTCGGCCATTTTGCAGTACGATGCTACAGGCGAGGACGATTTTCTTGAAATTGGAAGAAAGAAAACTTTAGAAAAAATGGCTCCTCACATCAGTCACATTGGAGTACATGACCACGGCTTCAATAATGTAAGTACCTATGGCAATTTGCTCCGATTGATGCGAGAAGGCAAAATTGCTCAGAATGATTGGGAGCAAAATTTCTATGAATTGGCCTTGAAGATTTCGGGAGCAGTCCAGGCCAGTCGATGGACGGACATAAAAAACGAAGGTGGATTTATTCATTCGTTTAATGGAGCTCATTCGCTTTTTGTTGATACCATCCGTTCTTGTCGGGCATTAATGATTAGCCACCAATTGGGTCATGTTTTTCAAGGTGAGGGTGATGCCAAAATAAGTCTTTTGGAACGAGCTATTAAGCACATTGAGGCTACAGCTAACTTTTCGGTTTTTTATGGAGCAGGCAGAGATATTTATGATGTTTGGGGCAGGACGGCACACGAGTCAGTTTTTAATGTAAAAGACGGTAATTTTCGTTGTCCAAATTCACAGCAAGGCTATACAGGATTTAGTACTTGGACTCGTGGTCTTTCATGGGCGATGTGTGGCTTTGCGGAACAACTTGAATGTCTTGAAATATTGGACGGAATGGAATTGGAAGCTGTAGGTGGAAGGTCATATATCAAGAATTTCATGCTTAAGGCGGCAAAAGCAACATGTGATTTTTATATTGAAAATACGCCAATTTGTGGAATACCTTATTGGGATACTGGTGCTCCAAATTTGCATAAAATGGGAGATTATCTAAACGAAAGTGCTAATCCTTTTAACGATCATGAACCTGTGGACAGCTCAGCGGCAGCCATAGCGGCTCAAGGTTTGTTACGTTTGGGTAAATATTTGAAAGAAAATGGCGATACCGAAGATGGTAACAGATTTTGGCAAACAGGATTGACAGTAATGAATTCGCTTTTAGAAGAACCTTATCTGAGTACCGATAAAAACCATCAAGGTTTGCTTTTGCACACCATTTATCACCAACCTAATGGTTGGGATTTTGTACCTGAAGGAAGCAAAATACCTTACGGAGAGTCGTGTATGTGGGGCGATTATCATTTTAGAGAAGCAGCACTTTATTTGCAAAAACATTTAAACAATGAGCCTTATTATACTTTTTTTAACTGTTTGCCTAAGTAATATTTAACCCATAAAATGACCGGAAAATTTAAACCCAAATATAGTCGCGTAGCACAATTAAAAACGACTGCAGATTTTGCCAAATATCTAGAAGACAATCAAGTAGATTTAAGATTTGATGAAGAAATGCTTCCAAAAGAAACTTCACCATTTAACAAGGCCATTCATCTTAAGTCAGGAAAAACAGTCGGAAATAGCCTCTCAATTTTACCAATGGAAGGCTGGGATGGTACGGCGGACGGCAAACCCACACATTTTACAAAGAAACGCTGGGAAAATTTCGCCATTTCGGGAGCTAAATTACTTTGGGGATGTGAGGCTGTGGCGGTCACGCATGAGGGCAGAGCCAATCCTCGACAATTGACCATAAATGAGGCGAATATTGGCGATTTGGACAAAATGCTACAGATGGTTTTGGATAAACATGCGGAGAAATTCGGAACTGCAGATGATCTATTGGTTGGTTTACAGTTGACGCATTCTGGGCGATTTTGTAAACCCAACGACAATACCAAGTTTGAGTCAAAAATAGCTTACAATCACCCGAAGTTAGATGCTAAATTTCATGTGGCTGAAGATAATTTACCCATGACGGATGACGAAGTGGATACATTGGTGGAGGATTTCGTAAAAGCTGCCGTTTTGGCTCAAAAGGCTGGCTATCATTTTGTGGACATTAAGCACTGTCATGGTTATTTGGGACATGAATTTTTGAGTGCGGTAGATCGTAACGGAAAATATGGAGGCAGTTTTGAAAACCGTACGAATTTTTTGAAAAATATTGTAGCGGGAATCAGAAAAGAAGCTCCAGGTTTAGAAATTGGTGTAAGGTTAAGTGCCATTGATTTTGCCCCATTTAAAAAAGGTGCGGATGGAACAGGCACACCTGATTTGAAAGAAAACGAAAAATATAAGTATGCTTTTGGCTGTGATGAAAGTGGTTTAGAAATTGATTTGGACGAACCTAAAAAGTTTCTTCGGCTTTTGGAAGAGCTTGATATTCAGTTGGTTTGTATTACGCTTTCAAGTCCGTATTACAATCCACACGTTACCCGTCCAGCCCTTTTTCCTCCTTCAGATGGTTATCAGCCACCTGAAGAGCCGCTAATTGGCGTTGCAAGAATGATTAATGTTGTTGCAGATCTGAAAAAGGATTTTCCAAATCTTGTTATAGTAGGCTCGGGGTACTCTTATTTGCAAGAATGGCTGCCCAATGTGGCTCAATATGTTTTGCGAAACAAAATGGTAGATGCTGTAGGTTTTGGAAGAATGGTGCTT
>JAIPAJ010000130.1 GCA_021740125.1 Leadbetterella sp.
TGTAAAAGAGGGAGAAGCAGCTCCGGTTAACTCAGTAATTGCCGTTATTGGAGAAGAAGGTGCAGATTTTGAAACTTTGATAAAAGCACAAAGTGCTCCAAAGGCCACAGCGGCTGCATCAGTACCAGAAGCTCCTAAAGCAGCTTCTGCTCTGGCTGCCACTACTCCAATACCAACTTCTGCTCCAATTTCAGCACCAGTTGTTGAAACTCAAAATTCTGATGGAAGAATTCTTGCTTCACCTTTGGCAAAAAGTTTGGCCAAAGAAAAAGGTATTAATATAGGTGATGTTAAAGGCTCAGGCGAAGGTGGTAGAATAGTTAAAGCTGATGTAGATGGATATGTTCCTTCAGCTAAGCCTCAGGCCGCTTCAGCAGTGGGAACTTCGGCACCTGCTGTTTCAGGTGTAGAAAGCTTTGAAGAAACGGGACTTACCCAAATGCGTAAAGCCATAGCCAGAAGTTTGGCAGATTCACAATCTACAGCGGTTGATTTTTCACTAACCATGGAAATCAACATGGACAAGTCTATAGAAGCTCGTGGAATCATGAACGAGGCGTCGCCAGTGAAGATATCATTCAACGACATGGTATTAAAAGCTTGTGGTGTGGCTTTGAAAAAACACCCAAATGTGAATTCATCTTGGCGAGGAGATAGTATTCGTAAAAATAACCACGTACATATCGGTATGGCAGTTGCCATTCCAGAAGGTTTGATAGTTCCAGTGATTCGTTTTGCTGACACTTTGCCACTTTCAGTTTTGGCAGCTACTACCAAAGACCTGGGTGGAAAAGCCAAAGGAGGTAAACTTCAACCAGCTGATTGGGAAGGTAATACATTCACAGTTAGTAACTTAGGTATGTTTGGAATAGAGCAATTCACTTCTATTATCAATAATCCGAAAAACGAGTCTTGCATACTGTCAGTAGGTGGTATCAAAGAAACTGTAGCTGTGAAAAACGGGCAGTTTTTTGCTACCAATGTGATGAAAGTTACGCTTACTTGTGACCACCGCGTAGTTGATGGAGCTACAGGAGCTGCATTTTTAGTGACTTTGAAGGAGCTATTGGAGCAACCTTACAAACTTTTGGTTTAAAATAATACGAAATAAATTGAATCCCTTCGCATATATTTCGGAGGGATTTATTTTTTTATAAACAATGGAAAAAATTAAATCAACAACTGTCCTAGGTATTCTGCACAATGGGAAAATCGCCTTGGGTGCAGATGGACAAGCTACGATGGGCAATACCGTCGCCAAGTCTAATGTAAAGAAAATTAGAAGACTGGCTGGCGGAAAAATATTGGCGGGATTTGCCGGTTCTACTGCCGATGCATTTACTCTCATCGAGAAATTCGAGGAGAAAATAAATAGCTATGGCGGCAACATGAAGCGTGCAGCCATTGAATTGGCCAAAGATTGGAGAACCGACCGCTATTTGCGTAGATTAGAAGCCATGATGATTGTGGCCAATGCTGAGGAAATGTTGATTATTTCAGGCACCGGCGATGTATTAGAGCCTGATAATAATGTAGCAGCTATAGGCTCAGGAAGTATGTATGCTCAATCTGCAGCATTGGCATTAAAAAAACATGCTCCTCATTTAACAGCTGAAGAAATGGTGAAAGAAGGTTTAACGATTGCTGCCGATATTTGTATTTATACCAACCACAATTTAGTCATAGAAACGATTTAAATTATATCAAAAACTTTTCTTTTGCTTTTTATACAATATATTTGATTTTATTATTCTTTATAAATGCCATTAGTTAACGAAAATATCAAAGTATTACGCAAACGTATGGGAATGACCCAAGAGAAGTTTGCAGAGGTTTTGGGTATAAAACGTTCTTTGATAGGTGCTTATGAAGAAAATAGGGCAGTGCCACCTGCTGAAAACTTAAATAAGATTTCTAGAGTTTTTGGAATTACCCTCGATCAGCTTATAAATTATTCTTATGAGAGAGAATTCAATAAAAGGCAAGAAACCAATTCTTTAAATACTGTTCAAAAAGAAGAATTGCCTTTTCCAATAGAGAAACGCCCTGTTTTTCAGCATACCAATAGAGAGATTTCATCTGTTCAATCTTCATTGTTTGAGCCTGCTATACCGGTTTCTGTAAATGTGGTTTCAGCAAAATCGAAAGAAATTAAATATATAAATTCCAATCTCTTTGAGAAATATTTAAACGAGGAAAATTTTGTACAATATTTCGAGAATCTGCCTTCCATAAGTTTGCCCTTTTTTACTCAAGAAAATCTCCGTGCTTTTGATGCTCCTGTTGATTTTCCTTTAGAAAACTGTATTCTTATAGCTGAAAAAGTGTCAGATTTTAATCAGGTAGTTGAAGGCGAAAATCACTTGATTATAAGTAAGTTGGGTGGTTTCAAGTATCGTAGGTTATATAATCAGATTCATATAAAAGGGGTTTTGTTGACCAGTTCAGACAACTCCAATACACAAAGTCAAGAAATAAAAGCTTCTGAAATAAAAGAAATTTGGAAGCCTATAAGTTATATCAGCAAAGCTATGCCGCTTCCAGATATTTCTCTAGAAAACATTCAGGATAAAGTTGATAGTCTAAAAACTGAGCTGGATTTTATACTTAGTTTTCGAGCCAAGAAGTAATTTTTGAGGGTTTGGTCAGGTAAGATTTTCCAAGTTCAAACCAATATTCATCTCCAAAATTCAAAAACAAACCAGTTTTATTTGGAAGTTTTTCAGTAGCTTTTTCATAATCAAACTCAGCAGAATAAAAGTCTTTTAGCAAAGGCTTTAGCTTTGCCCAAGGCAATTGACTTTGCTTTTCCGAACTTTCTATGGTTAGCGATTTAAATTCAAAAGTCCCCTTGATTTTATATTCTTTTTGAGCATCATTGTCTGCTCTTATCACGGTGATTTGTAATGGATTTTCTAACTTATTTTGTTCAACTACAGCTTGTTGTAGTTCTTCTATGAACTCTTTCCAGTGTTTAGTATTCTTTGGGTAGAAGTTTTCTGCTCCGATTTCTATATCCCAAAATTCTTGGTCATCTTCTAGTTCTTTTGGGTACGTTTTTTCCGTCTTTATCATCAATCCTTCCAATTGCTCAGTCCAAACTAAAGGCAATTTGCCCGAAAGCAAAAGATTGTCTTCCATCGAAAAACCCTCATCTAATATCTCTTCTTCGCTCAGCTGTTCTCTATCTAGATAATCAAGTTCAAATTTATAATCCAAACTATTCTGTGCAAATGAAAAAATAACTTCTATGGCATGAGCATAAGGTGCAGGTATCAATGCAGAGGTTTGGAATCTAAGAATTAAGGGTTTCATCAATGGTTTTGCGTTTGTCAACTTTTGAAGAGGAGGTTTCAGAGAATTTCTTTACAAAATAAATTTCTTTTGGAACCTCAAATTTACTCAATATAGTCGACAATTGCTCTTTAGAAATTCGCTTTTCTTCGGATTCTACAATTAAAACCAACTTTTGACCCAGTTTCTCATCCGGTATTCCAAAACAAAAATACCTGCTCTCTATTTTAAAATTTTCCTCAATTTTCCTTTCAATTTCCTCTAATTGAATCTTAACTCCCCCGCTATTGATGATATTGTCGAACCTTCCAATGAGTTTAAATGTCTTATTTTCAATAATTTCTACAATATCATTGGTTGTTATCCATTCATAATCTGTAGTAGGCGATTTTATCATTAAACACCCAGCATCGTTCAGTTTGATTTCAACACCTTCCAAAGTATTAAAAGTATCTTCATCTAATTGGATGTTTTTTATGGCTATGTGGCTGATGGTTTCGGTCATGCCGTAAGTCTCGAAGACAGGCAAATTCAATTCAGTAATTTTGGATTTTAACTCAGTGTTAATGGCCGCTCCGCCAACCAAAATCGTCTTTGCAGTTTTTAGAATTTGAATGTATTTTTCATTTTCTAAGAGTTTTTGAAGTTGTAAAGGCACAAATGCAAAGACATTTCGACCTCTATTGTCCGAGAAAAGATAATCTTGATTGCCAAGTTTTTCTAATGGGTCAGCACTCGGCTCTACCAGTATCAACTCGCCTTTGAGCCATTGCGAACGCAAGAGCATCATCATTCCGGCAATATTTTCGATATTTAGGCAACAAAAAAACAAGTGACCATCGTACAAATCAAATGCCTTTTTGGTCATTTCTATAGAGGCTTCGATTAATTCTCTTTTTAGATGGATGGTTTTTGGAATTCCAGTAGAACCGCTTGTTTTTATTTCAAATGCAGTTTTACCAAAATTCCAATCGTCCAATATCTGCATGGCTTTTTTGTAATATACGTTGCCACTTTCGGTATTTATCAGCTCGCCTTCTTTTGAAAAATATAGCATATTTTATTCAAACACACGAATGGTGTTGGTATTGGCAGAGAAGGTTACATTATATTTCGTTAGAGAAGAGGTTGCTGGAGATTTTGTAACTGCACCCGTTGCACTAAATGTAGATTGATGGTTTGGGCAGAGAAAGTCATTTGAGTTGGCTCTATAATTTATGGTAGTACCTTCATGTGTACACGCTGAAGAAACGGCTATCCAAGTATCTGCCAAAGTCCTGGCAATGATTACTTTTTTACTCGAAACCACCAAAAATCCACCTTTGGTCATTAATGCACTGTTTCCTGAAGCAGAAATGTCTATTGAAAAATCTAATTTATCCGTGTTGACAATTGGGTCTGGATCTGGAATTTCGGTTTCTGAGCAACTTTGGAGGCAGTTCATGAGCATAATTGCACCAAATCCCATTCCTACTTGTTTGAGGAAATCTTTTCTGTCGATAGTTGAGTTGTCAGTCATTGTTTTTGATAATTTTTAGATTCTGTCAAAGATAAAATATAGCATACGTAAAACGACGATTTAAGGTTGAAATATTCTTTTGGAAACATTGTTTTTAACGTTCAATAAAGATTCCTTATTTTTACAACGAGAAAACATTTCTATTTCAATACGGTTTATCCAATAAAAAAATACAATTGTGAGCGACGCTTTAGACAAAAAAAATGTTTCTAGAAACCCTGGCTTGATTGGCTATGCACATACTGCTGGTAGTGCGGTTATTCGGCCAGAAGATATGGGAAAAGTAAAGGGAAAGGCCCAAATGGCCATGCGTCAGCAAACGCAAGACTCCTTACAAAAAATATACAGACAAATAGAACTCTTAGGTAAACAAGCTCAGGAAATTAATAATCGTATAGAGATTTCTGAGCGAATTTATGATGCTCAAATGAGTTTTGAACCTATTATTAATCATACCTATTATCTATATGAAAGGCCAGATGGAGGAGATGTGCTTTCTATGGTTGGGCAAAACGAGTGGGGTAGGAAGTTTCCTTTTACGAGGTTTTTAGCCAAAGTGTATTTGTTGGCCGATCATACCTGGAAGGTCGAATTTATGAACGAAGAAGAGATTGATGTAGAATTATAATCGTGGGTATTTATGAATTATTGGTTAGTAAAATCAGAACCGTTTAAATTTTCTTGGGACTTTTTCGTTAGTAAAGGTGGAGATATGTGGGATGGAGTCAGGAATTATGCTGCAAGGCTAAACCTTGTGGCCATGAAAGAAGGTGATTTGGTGCTTTTTTATCATTCAAACGAAGGTTTGGAGGTAGTAGGAATAGCCAAGGTAGCAAAAGAACATTATCCTGACCCAACTGCTGAAGACCCAAGGTGGGTAGTGGTGGATTTGGTGCCTGTTGAAAAACTGCCGAAACCTGTCTCTTTAAAGACAATTAAAACAGATCCAATTCTTCAAAATATGGCCATGGTAAAGCTTTCAAGGCTTTCTGTTGTGCCGGTCAAAGTTGAAGAATTTGACAGAATTATGGAACTAGCAAATGAAATTTAAACTTTTTGTATTCTTCGTATTAAGTTTTCTGGGTGTTGCAGCCCAAAACATGGTTCAGATTGGCATTCAGGGGGCCAATAACCAGGTAAGGATTGTGAATTTGAAACAAAATGGGCTTATTTTACTTGATAAATCCAACGCAGGGCTTTTAAAAATAAAGAAAATAGACAAAGACCTCAATGTGGCTTGGGAGGTAGAAACAGACATATCTAATAGGGTAAATTTTTTAGACGAGTTTTATGATGGCAAATTCCTTTATCTTCTCCTAGAGCAGAAAAATTCAATCAATTATCAATTGTTGAAGATTTCTACATCTTTTGCGGCTGTGCAAAAATCGAATATAAAAACGGTCAATGGTTTTGCGATGAGTCACTTTGTGGCTTCGAATGATGGAGTTTGTTTGGGAGGTTCGGTGAAAAGTGAACCATTTCTGATTTTTATAGAGAACGATACCAATACTCCGAAGTATTATTCTAGCAATTTGAAAGGCGAAACTTTGATTCAGTCAATAGATTTGAGCAACGATGGATTGGTGATTTCATTTCTAAACAAACAGAAAAAAAGTACACAGATATTCTTCAGAGAGTATTTCTTCTCAGGAAAAATAAAGAAGTCAACACCCATATTGGCTTCTGAACCTTATACTTTTCTTTCAGCTAAATTTTTTAACTCTAAAAACAAAAGACTGCTTGTTGGAAACTACGGAATTGGCAAAGCTAATAGCGACGGTTCACAAAGTTCCCAAGGTATTTATGTGGCTGATTTAGAGCAACTAAAAGATATCAAATATTATAGTTTTGATAAGTTTCAGAACTTCTTTGGATTCCTGAACGAGCGACAAAAAGAGAAGCTCGAAAAGCAAGTAAAGAGAAAAAAAGACAAAGGCTCGGAGTATAATTTTAATTACCGTTTGCATATCAACGAACTTATTCCATCTGGTGACGATTTGTTGATTTCTTCAGAGGTTTTTGTGCCAGAATTTCGAAACAATTCACTGAATTCGCCGCTCTATAGTAGTCCGTTTTTTTATCCTACCTCTGTTTGGGGTCGTCAGTATATCAACAATTATTATTGGATGAACAGCCCATCTATGTGGGGATACCGCAATCGTAATTCTTCCATTTTTGATGGTTTTAAATACATTGAGGGTGTTGTCATAGCCATTAACGGCAACGGCGATCTTAAATGGGACAATTCAGTTCAATACAAAAACCTGAAATATTATAACTTAAGGCCACACATAAAAGTGAGTCAAGCTGGAACAAATACGTTTCTCTCTTACACAAACGCTGAAAAACTAAACATCAAAGAGTTTACAAATTCCGGTGAAATGCTTCAAAATGAGTCATTTGAGAAAAATAGTCCCGAGATTTTTCAGAAAAGCCGAAAGTCAGAATTTGAAAATTTTGAACATTGGTATGACAATTACTTTTTCAATTGGGGAATTATAAAAAACAATGATTCCAATTTCAAACAGACTTGTTTTATCCAAAAAATTGCACAGTGAGACTTTTATTGCTTCTATTTTTGTTTTCAGGGAATCTGTCCGCTCAGATCATTCAAAATGTTGAATTAGAAGTAGTAGGAAAACCATCATGGCAAAATATTATTCCAATTGGTAAAAACGGCCTGATGCTTTTTGTAAAAACCGACCAAGCAAAAGCAAAGGCAGTGATGTTTGATATTGATTTGCAAAAAAAATGGGAGACTGAAGTTTTTTTGGATGTCGAACGTGCACCAACAGCTTTTACTTTTGACCAACAGCAAATTACTTTTTTGTTTAGAGAAACCAGCGGAATGTACTATCAAGTGTTGATTTTTGACTTGTTAACGGGTTCTTTCAAAAATAAAGGTTTCGAAATTAGGGATTTTTTTGAAGATCAAAGTTATGTTTTTTTGAAGAATAAAGTCATGCTAGCTGGTGCAACCAAAGAGGGTGCAGGGTTTTATACTTACGACTTTCTTTCTGAAGAAGGTAAAATGATTCAGTTAGAAATTAAAGGTAAAGTCGCTTTACAAGAAATGGATTATGAAGAAAAAACAGGCAAAATTCACAGTATCTGGTCAGTGAAAGAAATGGCATATTCAAATGCCAAAAAGAAGAAAGGCGAGTACATAAAAGATGCTTTTTTGAATGTTTCTGTATTTGATACTTTTGCCAATATTTTGGAAAGCACCAAGATTTCCCAAAAATCTGGAAAATTTCCTATGACCGCAAGAAGTGTTGTGTTATCGAATAAATCAAGTGCAATTGTAGGTACTTATCAGGCCAAAACCGGTGAAAGGGGGCTGTTTTATTTACCTGATTATAAGGAAAATTCAACGAATATTACTTTTAAATCTTTCACTGATTTGCTTCAAGGGCAGCCTGAAATATCCCAAGAAGATCTCCAAAAATTACTAAAAGAGTACTCCTTTCTAATGCACGAGCCTATTTTTAACAATCAAAGTCTAACCCTTGGGGGAGTTTTTTATAAGCCAGAATTTAAGACGGTTTCACAACAGATTTATAATCCCTACGATAATTTTTCGCCAAATAGAACTTCAGGTTTTGGAAGGTCAAATACTAGAAGTCAAACTATTTTTTCAGGTTATAACTATTCTGTTGGTTTTATAGCCAATGTACAGATCAACAGCGGCTCTTTCTTTTCAAATCGAATTGATTTAAAACAAATGAGTCCCCAAATCAGACAGCCATTGAGTTTTAACAATGCTGGTTCAGCAGCTTATTGTGTGAGGGGGAATTTAGCAACTAAGAACTTTAATATCGGCACTAAACCAATTTTGTATAAATTGTCTGATGAAGAACAAACAGTATCCAATCAGTCGTTTTTGCCTTCATTTCAAGAAGTTAAGTTTTGGTATGATAATTATTTCATAGCCAATGGTTCTAAAAACAAATTAGAGGTTTTGAAGCTTCCAAACGGAGAAAAAACAGTTAGCAAAAAACGAAAAAAGCAACAAATTCCAACTTTTACTCAAGTCAGAAAAACAATCTATCTTACTAAAATAGCTTCTGGCACCTACAGTCAAAATTGATTATCCACCTTTATCGCAGATTTATTGAAAGTTTGCTGGTATTTACTTCCCATTTTGTTAAAAAATTCGGATTTTTGCGGTTCAATTTATAGTGTCCCCCTTATGAGGTACGTTTTGTTTTTATGTTTTCTCACACTTTTTGCTTGTGCCGACCACTCTCGGGAGGGTTACGACATCCCTTTGGCACAAAAACAGAACGAAGAAAACCAAAACTTGGCGGCGTTGAGTATCCTCTCTGATGCCATCAAAAATAATCCGAGTGAGCCTGATAATTATTATAAGAGGGCTGTACTTCATTATAAAATAGAAAACTATAAAGATGCATTGGTAGACATTACGCGTGCAGAGCGATTAAATCCAAATTCTGGGTTATTTCTTTACCAAAAAGCTAAAATTCAACAGGTATTGAATGAAAAGGGAGCTTTAAAAAACGCCTTAGATGCAGAAAGTCAAGATTTTAGTTCTCCTGAGTTGTATGTACTAATAGCAGATTTGTATTTAAAAGAAAAAAAATTAGGTATGGCTCAGCAATATATGAAAAAGGCGGAAGCAATCTATCCCTATAATTCTGAGTTATTTTTGGCAAAAGGTAAGTACTATGCTTTGCTGAGAGATACTGCCACGGCGATAAACAATTACAAACGTGCATTGGTACTAAAGCCACACGGTTTTGAGTCTTATAATCACTTGATAAAGATTTTTAACAGTGCTCATTTGGTAGATTCAGCCTTGACTTATAATGAGCGAGCTTTAAAGAAATTCCCCAAAAAGAGAGAATTGGTATTCAATAAAGCTCAAATTTTAGAGAATGTTGGTGCTTTGGACAGTGCTACCAAAGTTTATCAAGTGTTTTTGAGGTTGGAGCCTGATCGTTATGATGTTTTGGAAAAAGTGGGTGATATCTATTTAAGGAAGAAAAATTATGCGGCAGCATTTTTGATTTATGATAAATGGGGTAAAGCTGTTCCTGATAATGAGAAAGCGTATTTGAAAGCCTCATCATGTTATGAGTTGCAAAAAAGATATACAAATGCAAAGTCTTATTTGGAACAAGCTTTAGATATATTGCCCGAAAGTAAAATTCTGTTGGCTCAGCTCAACAATGTAATCTATCAAATTGAAGCCCAAAACAGCATTTATGAAAATAATTCACGGCAATATTTTACTCGGAAAAGTAAACCTGAAGAAGAAGAAAAGCTCGAGCCCCCAAGAAGGATATTTGATATTGGAAATATAGAAAAAATTCAGAAAAGGAGTCAAATTACAATTGGTAAAGATACCACTAGAAATTAAGAATATGATGATCAACGTTACACTGCCAGATGGCAGCAAAAGAGAATATCAGAATGGAGCCACTCCAATGGACGTGGCCTTATCTATAAGCGAAGGATTGGCTAGAAATGTGTTGGCAGCTAAAGTTGATGGACAGGTGGTTGACTTAAACACGCCACTGGAGAAAAGTGTCGAGCTACAATTATTGACTTGGAATGATACCGAGGGTAAATCTACTTTTTGGCATTCATCGGCACACTTGATGGCGGAGGCTTTGGAAGTTTTGTATCCTGGCGTCAAGTTTTGGGTTGGACCACCAGTGGAAAACGGGTTTTATTACGACATAGACACAGGTGAAAAGAGCATCTCTTCAGACGATT
>JAIPAJ010000131.1 GCA_021740125.1 Leadbetterella sp.
GGGCCATTCCGTGGGCTTCGGTTAGTACTACCACAGTCGGAGCCGTTAGGTCAGGAAAAACATCGACTTCCATCTTGGATGCCACAAAACTTCCCGATACCATTAGCAATACACTACTCACCAATACCAAAAGGCGATTGGCAAGTGAAAACTTTATGATTTTATTGAGCATCTTTCTTGTTTTTAATGTTCATGACCGTGTGCTGGCAATGCCCCACTACTTTGTGAGAGTTTGATTTGATAGCCACCCTTCGTTACCACACGTTCTCCGATGGTTATTCCGTTCAATACCTCGGTATTTTTTCCATCGCTCTGCCCTAGCTTAAGTTCTCGTTTTTGAAAACTTTCTCCTTCTGTCTGCACATAAGCATAAAATACGCCTTGCTCTTCCAAAATCGCCGAGTTGGGTATAATCAAAGCTGTTTTAGGTTTTGATAACAAATAGACTTCAAGTACTGAACCACTCACTAATCCCTCTACATTATTGATTTCAAAATACATAGGAATAAAAGGCGAACTGCCATCTGCTGATTTCCCAACCGAAACTACTTTACCATTTAATTGCTTCATGGTAAATACTTTACCATCCGAGGAAGATTTGAAATGGGCATCATCAATCAGTGGAATCTTATCATAATTATTCTGAAAAACTTCCGCTTTTAACAACAGGCGATTGTTTTTGGTCAGAATCACCAAGGGTTGTCCCGCTTGCACATATGCACCATTTTCTACCAAAAGGCTTTTGATATAACCCGATTTTGAAACCGAGGCACTTTGTTTGTTTTGACTGAATCCTTTTGAAACTGTAGCGTTTCGCAAAATAGTTTGTGCATTTTCATATCGCAGTTTGGTTTCCAAATACTCTTTCTCGGAAACGATTTTATCTTTCACCAAATCTGCCGCTCTTTCGTATTGTTTTTTAGCAATATTCAAATCATTCTCGGCTTGTTGAACAGCTGAATTCAATGAACTGCTAACCACTTCGTTATTTTTGATGCTAAACAATGTCGTGCCGGCATTCACAAAAGTCCCAATCAATTGTCTATTGCCTACATAAGTCACAACACCACTAATTTGCGAACTGAGTACCTCTTCATCAGCAGGGAGATTTTCTAAAGTGCCAGTAGTTTTGATAACTTCGCTAAACGGCTTCATTTGAGCAGATTCATTGGCAAAGTCTACACGCCAAGCTTGTTCTTTCAGATAGGTTATATCGTTTGCATTTGCCCCACCGAGCGTTTCCTGATAAGCCAAAGCAGACTTTTTATCAGCAAAAATTGTAACATCATTAATGACGACTTGGTCTGTAAAGTCTTTTGTAACGATATCAAAAACAAGTTTCCCTTGACCAGAAACAACAGGAGTCAGGGCCAACCGGTATATTCCTGGTGTGCTGGGAGCATTAGCAGTTTGCCGAATACCTTTTCCATTCATAATTAGGCTTACCGTCACCTTTCCTTCTGAAAGTGCCTTAAATTTATCACCCAAAACCGTAAAATGTGCTGCAAACTTGGTTGGATTGCCCACCACCAAGGGTTGAAACTCAACAAAAAGCTCAGACTTATCAGAATACAAAGTGTACGCCAGAGGGTCAGGACCATGCTCGTGAGGGGCTTCTGTCGAATTACTTTTGCACGACAAAAACACGCTTATGGCTGAAATAATCAACCATAAGCTAATTTTAGAATATTTGAGGGTCATTTTTTTAGTGTTTGTGTTCTTTCCCTTCTTCGTGCTTGTACTCTTTACCTTCTTCGTGTTTGTGAGGTTTTTCCTCCGATTTGGTTGAATCAAGCTTTACACTAAATTCCTCTTGTTTAGTAGTATCCGCTTCTACATGATCGGCATGCGTACTGCCATCATCATGCACATGCGTTCCCTCTTCTTGAGTTTTGCTGGTACAAGCCGAAAATAAAAATACTGAAAGTGCTAAAATTGAAAGTGTTTTTTTCATTGTTTTAATTTTTTTGAATACAAGAAATACCAGAATGCAGAATTTGCCTCTGAAAAATAAGGTATAAGTTAATTAAACAATGAATGTAGGAGGTCCTCGAAGACCCGAGGAATTGCGTATTTGCGTAGAATATGTTTCAGGAAAAATATCTGGTGGCTCAACCACCTTTTCTTCTAAAACAAAATGTATATGTTGAATTGATAATAAATCAGAAACCAAAAATGGTACAAAAGTATTGTTTGCACCATTTGCTACTAGATTATCAAAATGTTGAGTAAATTGAAATCCTTCAATTCCATGATGAAAATTTGAAAACAAATCAGACAAATCGTCATTCTCTTCGTGGTCCGAATGCTGATGGGAAGCCGTTTGGTGTGTATCTTCGTGGTCGTGGTGCTGATGTGAAGCTGTTCGGTGCGTATCTTCGTGGTGATGATGTATAATTACACTATGACCTAGCAGCACCATAAATGCTGTCCACATAAATGCGAAATAGGTGTTCTTTTTTGTCATCTTAGCAAATGTATGGAAAAATTAATATCTTACCAATATAAAAAGCTCAAGCAAATCTAATACTACACTCATTATTAAGTTTATATCCCAATATCTCCTTTTAAATTTTGTGCTTTGTAGCTATCGGTTATTTATAAAAAAAAAATATTTTACGAGTTCAAAACAAAATAAAAAGAAATGACACGAAACCAATTTATTACCAACACCGCACTGTTTACAGGAGCGAGCCTTTTAAAAGGCAACGATGTATTTAGTGCTACGCTCAACGAAAGTGGCATAGACAAACTTACTGACGAAACTGGGAAGTTTGTTCTGGGAGCATTACCTTATTCAGATACCTTTTTAGAGCCATTTATGCCAGCCGATGTACTAAAGTTGCACTACACAGCACATCATGGTGGGGCGGTAAATACGGCCAACAAAGCCACAGGCCTAATAAAATCTGCATTAGAAACAGGCAATTTTGAAGGCGTTGATTACTGGACAAAGAAACTTTCGCTTCACTTGTCGAGCCATGTATTGCACACCATTTTTTGGACAAATATTACCAACAAAAAGAATGAACCCACAGGTGATTTATTGAAGAGAATCGAAAAGGACTTTGGTTCTTTTGAGAAAATGAAAGTTCAGTTGGCTCATCATTCTAAAAATGTGGACGGCAACGGTTGGGGACTTTTGGGTTTTCATCCACAAAGCAATCGCTTAATGATTTTGGAAGTTGAAAACCATGAAAAATTAACAATTTGGGGTATTGTGCCGTTAATGGTAGTAGATGTTTGGGAACACGCCTATTATCTCAAATACAAAAACAAACGTGCCGATTTTGTGGACGAGCTTTTCAATTATATGAATTGGGATAATGCCGCTCAAAGACTTGAAATTGCTTTGAAAATGAGTAGATAGTAATGTTATTATTACATTTAGTAGTTACATATACTTAATTTATTCAGCATAAAAGATAGCTTCCTTCTATCTTTATGATGATTTGTAAGGAAGGCTAATCGGTTTCTTTTTACGAATCGACACCAATATTCCTGATGTTCTTAAGCCATTAAAGATGCATTTGTACAGTTGACAAATGGGTATTAGTTTTGTATGAAATCGTTAATCTACAAAGCTTCTTAGTTTTACATTGACAGCACTTCTTGGATCCAACTAACTGCCCATTTTTTTCATTTTGAATACTTCTATCCGCGGATACCCAAACTCTGCAACCACTTTAACAACTTTTTTATGGAAGACTATACCCCTAAACGGAAAGTTTTCTAATGAATTAGGAAAAATAGTACTTTCAAAATCCTCAGAAGAAAAATCATCAAAATAGCCAGCCAAAAGCCATTAGGTTATTTGTTTCGAGATGCTGAGCTTAAGCGATACCAAATCTCCGTTAATAAGGACTTTTACTAAAATATGAATATCGACGTAGTTTATAAAACCGAGGATGATGAAAATCCAGAAGATATTGAAAAAATACAAACCTTAGAAATCTAAATAAGGTTCTAAAAGGCATGAACACAAAGCTAAAAGAGTAATTAAACCACCTCTTGGCTGAGATTGAACTTCAACAGAGACATACTTTAATATAACATGAACCGCACACACCTACCGCACACACCCCAAATCAGCCTTACACACCTCTACACACCATGCACACACTTCTGAACACACCCCGAACACAGGGTGTGTGCAAAGGGCAAAAATAGGTGAACACACTTCATTTCACTGAGGTGAACACACTTCAAGCAAAAGTGAACACACCTAAAAAATACTGAACACACAATATTTGTCGGACAAAATAAACCAGGAGATAGCAATCTAAAAAAAATACTAGAGATATAATCGGAAATAGACAAAAACTTGGAGTATAAAATTGATGCCAAAGCTCATCATTTAACAAACAAAAACATTTGGAGTGCCAAAAGTATGAATATGCATATGGACAAACATTCGCCTGTGTATGCTCGAATAAAAAAGGAAAGTACAGCCTACAACTCTCCGAAAGTTTGTAAATGATATTTTTTAAGTATTTCATCTTCGAATAACACAAGCAAAATGATGAAATGTTGATTAATGAAAACCAGAACTTCTTCAAACGAGTTCGAAAAAAAAACTTCACCGATGCTGATGTATGTGACAATTTCAAAAAAAATGCAAAATCTTTTTGTGCTGTCCATTTTAGAATTGACAATCTGAAACAACCTCTAAAAGCTTCTTCAAATCGAGGTCTTCGTCTTTGTCTACAATACCATTAGTATATTGAATAACAAATCCCACAGAAGCCTTAAAATAGGCCTTAAACTAGGCAGAAATTGATGATGCTGTTATAACTCGCTTGTTTGGCTCTATTTGAACCGCAATGACTGGATCACTTTCACTGAAATAATTAATATTCTTAGTAATTTCATATTTCATTGAAAAATACTCTTTCACATGCATAATAAATGTATTCCCCACCTACCCCACCAACTCATCAGCAATCCTTTCGGCTTGTTTTAAGACCGTCTCGGTGGCTAAAAGCTGCATGTCTGGCGGATAGCCAAATTTTCTAAGTAATCGCTTTACAGCGACCTTTAATGAGGCTCTAACGCTTTCTTTTATCGTCCAGTCAATTGATGCGTTTTGTCTAATAGTTTCCGTCAATACTACTGCCAATTCCTTCAGCTTATCTTTTTGCATTAGGTCTCTAGCACTTTCGTTGGAGGCTACGGCCGAATAGAAGGCATATTCGAAATTGGTCAAGCCCATTGCTTTGGCTTCATCGTCAAGTGTAACGATATGCTTGCTTAGCCTGATGAGCTCGTCAATTACCTCTACGGCTGTCAGAATCCTGTTTTGGTACTTCCTGATGGAGTTTTCGAGCATTTCCATTAGGCTTTGACCTTGTACAACATTTCTTTTGCTTCTGACCTTTATTTCATCATTCAACAGCTTTTTAAGGACTTCTAAGGCTATGTTTTTGTGCTTCATTCCTCGCAGCTCATTCATGAATTCCTCAGAAAGAATAGAGATATTTGGCTTTTTGATACCTGCTGCATCAAAAACATCAATTACTTTTTCAGAAACTAGAGCTTTGTCAATTACTTGCTTTATGGTTGACTCGATTTCATCCGAACTTCTTCCTGCTCCACTTGGCTCGAATTTTACCAATCTAGCTTTTACGGCTTGAAAAAATGCAATTTCTTGCTGTGCGTCCATCGCTTGTTCGTGAGGCGTAGCTATTGCCAGAGCTCTCGATAAAGCAGAAACCTCTTGTACAAAGCGTTTTTTGCCATCTTCCAGCCCTAGTATCAAATCTTCGGCTTCTAGTATCATTGATAGCTTTTTAGCAGTATTGGCAGAGAAATATTCCTCATAGGCATAACCATGGAACATTCTCGAAACCACCTCAAGCTTTTCCAGCATTATTTTAACAGCCTGCTCTTGTGCTTGAGCTGGGTCGCCTTTACCTCCAGCGTCAGAATAGAAAGACAATGCATTTTTTAAGTCTGAGGCTATTCCTAGGTAATCTACTATCAAACCACCTTCTTTGTCCTTGTAAACTCGGTTTACCCTTGCTATGGCCTGCATTAGGTTGTGGCCTTTCATTGGTTTGTCGATATACAAAGTGTGCATACTTGGGGCATCAAACCCTGTAAGCCACATGTCCCTTACGATTACCAGTTCTAGTTCATCGTCTGGGTTTTTCATTCGCTCTGCCAGTTTTCTTCTTTGGTCTTTGGTAGTGTGGTGTTTAGACATCACCTCACCATCAGAGGAAGCTGATGTCATCACTACTTTTATTTTACCTTTCATTAGATCGTCAGAGTGCCATTCTGGTTTCAAAGCAATTATTTCTGCATATAAATTTGCAGCTATTCTCCTGCTCATAGACACTATCATGCCTTTACCTTGACTTACGTTTTGACGAGCCTCAAAATGCGAAATGATGTCTTTAGCAATGTTTTTAGTTCGATTGTCACTTCCAACCAAGGCTTCCAATTGCGTCCATTTGGCTTTGGATTTATCACTCACAGTTAGCTCTTCTTCGGAAAATTCCTTTTCTAGCTCATTTACCAGTTTTTTGCCTTCATCGCTCAGATTAATTTTGGCTAGGCGACTTTCGTAGTAAATCCTAACAGTGGCTCCATCGGCAACGGCTTGGGCTATGTCGTAAACATCAACATAGTTTCCGAAAACAGCTGGGGTATTTACGTCTGAATTTTCGATTGGAGTGCCTGTAAAACCTAAATAAGTGGCATTTGGTAAGGCATCACGCATATATTTGGCAAAACCATAGACTACCTTTTTGCCTATAACGTTTTTGTTTTCGTCTTTGTCGTCTACTGTTTTGGCCTTGAAACCATATTGCGTTCGGTGGGCTTCGTCGGCTATTACGATAATGTTCTCTCTTTCAGATAGCGTCTCATAGATATTGCCTGTCTCCGGCTGAAATTTTTGAACAGTCGTAAAAACAACCCTACCTGAGGCCACTTTTAACAATTCTTTCAAATGGTCACGGTCGAGTGCTTGTACTGGTTCTTGCCTCAGCAATTGTTTTGCTCCGGCGAATGTATCAAACAATTGGTCATCGAGGTCATTGCGGTCAGTTATTATTAATACCGTAGGGTTGTCAACGGTTACAACTACTTTTCCTGTATAAAACACCATAGAAAGCGATTTTCCACTGCCTTGGGTATGCCAAACCACACCACCTTTTCGGTCGCCCACAGGTTGGGTTTTTACATCTCTGAAGCCATAAACAGCTGGGTCTTCGTTTAGAATAAACTTGTTTTTTGACTGAAACCCTGTTGCTCTAATGGTAGATTCTACTGCTCGGTTTACGGCATAATATTGATGATAGGCTGCGATTTTTTTAATGGTGAAAATACTCGTGATGCCGTTATCTTCTTTTTTAGTTTTTTCAAAAACCACAAAATGCCTGATGAGATCTATCAAAGTGGTTTTGCTGAGCATACCTCCTATTAAGGTTAATAACTGGCTCTGGTGTTTGTGGGCATCGATTTTGCCATCGATTGACTTCCATGCCAAGTACCGACTAAATTCAGAGGATATGGTGCCTGCTTTTGCCTCTAAACCGTCAGATATTACATTGAAAGCATTATATATGAACAGCGAAGGCATTTGAGCCTGGTAAGTACCTATTTGTTGGAAGGCTGAACGAATGCTAGTAGTTTCATCATTGGCTTTTTTTAGCTCAATTACAACCAACGGTATGCCGTTTACGAATAGCAATAAATCTGGCCTTTTGATTTGGCCATTTTCTTTGATTACAAACTGATTGACAACTAAAAAGTCATTGGCATTTGTATTTTTGAAGTCAATCATCCATGCCAAGTCGCCACGCTCGTTGTTGTCGATTCTTTTAGTGACTGGGATGCCTTCTGTCAAGTATTTATGAAAAAGCTCGTTATTGGTCAGCAAATCTGGTGAAGCTATCCTTTGTATTTCTTTTAAGGCCTCCTGAACCTCGGCATGGTTTAAATGCGGATTGTTTTTTACCAAGGCATTGTTAAGCCTACCTAAAAGCAAAACTTGCTCAAAGCTTTCACGCTCTGCCGAATCACCATTAGGAGCAATCGTTGGGCCATAGCAATATTGGTAACCTTCTTGTTGCAGGTTTTCTATTGCTAGTTGTTCAATATGGTTTTCGGAAATTCGTATCATTTTCTAAAAACTAGATTTATAAACAGATTTAATTTCTCTCCTAAAAATTATAATTTCTGTTTTCCGAAATTTCTTAAGTTCATCTAACAATAGCAAGTAATCACTCTTGCAAAGACGTAACTTTCGGATTGATAGTGCATAAAGGAACTCTAATAATGCTTCACCCTGAAACTCATTAACGTGTTGAATAAAGGTGCTCAAAAGCATTAGCATGTCATTAGATAGCTTCGGACTACAAGAATAATTAAGCTCTTCGGATTTTGCAGATCTAAGAATAGATGCTTGAATTATTCCATCATTGAATCGATCGAATACAAAAGGATCAAGGAGGTTTTTTATAAAGCTAGTCTGAAAAAGGCCGTCAGAATGATTATTTCTCATATTATTAAGTACACAAGCAATAGTAAAATACACATCTGATTGAGTAACATTTTTATAATATTTATTGTCATTAAAAAAAGCCGAGTTCTTTCTGATTTCTAATTCTACATTCTTAATACTCGGAAAAAATATTTTATTGTCCCCTCCCTTTTTCTTAATGCTTGAAAATGAGGCTATTGTTTGTATTCTTTCTGTAATAAATTTCGCAGGCTTATCAAGTTCTGATTGGATTTTTTTCAGCAAGGCTAATTCTTGCTCCCATGGTGTTTCCGTATGGGAATTATCGCAGGCAATTGTTTCAATTTCTACAAAAGATGCATTTACAGGTCCATACAATCCATATTGGATGTTGGATTTTAATTCTTTAGATTTTGAAATACTGCTTATTCTATTAATTCCTATAAAATAAACAAGCCTGATGTCCTCATGATCTCTAAAAAATCGATTTAGATAAAGCAAATTTTTACCATTAGTAATACATGAGCCGACAATCAAAATAGCCGCGGATTCATCTTTTGGTATTCTTCCTTCTATTAATTCTGAGTGATTTATAATCGTAATTTCACTTTTAAGTAGTTTAGCATGAATATAGTTTGCCATTTTTTTTGACCCTTCATCATTTAAATGGATTATATATTTTGTCGCAGCTGGTACATGCTGATTTATATAGGCATCTAATTTTTTCTTGTGTTTTTCATAGTTTTGTATATTAGTAATAATTTTTTCATAATCTATATAAATATTATAGTTTTTACGTGTCAATACTGAACTCCCGTAAGAAACCTTCAAGATTGTTCCAAGATCATTATTGAATCTAAATAATTCAACAAAACCTTTTAAAGATGCAGAAATATATTTGTCAGCAATGATATTTCTCACGTTTATAACGGGCTCATCAAGACTAAAAGAATCACCTTGTATGCTTATAGCTGTAGAGTGAGCATCACAATATTTGCAAGGTTTTGTTGGCGGTTTGTAAGTGTCATACTTTTCTATTCCATAATTCAGAATGGTGTTTCTTTCCAGTTTGCACACAACTCGCTCAAGAGCCACTGTCGAATGCTTTTCTAACGGAAGATAAAATAACGTACAAATTTCATTTGACTTTATTTCAGGATGATTTTCTTGTAGATAATTTATAAGGCCTCCCGAAGTTGAGGCGGAAATTAGAAAAATTGAATCGTTATAGAAGATCCCATTCTTATCATATAATCCATTGTATGACTGAAAAGATTCAACATTAATTTCGTAGTTGAAACCAAACTTTTTGAGGTAACTGTTCATTGAGTAACCAATCACCGATATCGAAAGTGTATCACAATAGATGTTTTGATACTCTATATCTTTGAAAAGATGTAAAGTATTAAGAGCAATAAAATCAATTTCACTTTTACGAACTAGAACATTTGCTGCACGAAGAAATTTGCTAGAGTGTTTTCCTGATGGAAATACAAAATGATGAGAAATCCCATTGCTTTCAACAAGACCACCATTTTTAGTAAAAACATTAACCAATCCTTGATTAAGGATCTCTTTTAAATTTTCCTTCCAAATCTTTTTATTATCACCGATTATAAAACCATTTTGGTCATATGATATGAAATAAATATTTTTCTTTAAAAATCCTTCTTCAACCTTTGGGATAGATTTCAATATTTTACCCATATTCTCGTTGATTTTCTCCTTAACATCTATTTCTTTTCTGCAATGAATAAACAACAGAGCACTTGTTTGGTGAAAATATTTGTAAAATTCGTGAAGCTCTTTACTCAAAGCATCAAAATCAAATGACGATACTGGATTAAAAACAAGTGTAATCTCCTTGTATTTATTGTCCTCAAGTCTAGCATTATATATATAAAATTTACCCATTCCAATTCACGTATTTAAAAGGATAAAGAATATTGATAAAGGAGCCTTGAATCTTGGAATTGCTCGAATTGAAGTTTTCGTTATTCCAATCTTCTAAAATCAAACTCTTGAGATCTTCCTTTGCGATAGCTTCATAATTGTGCTTAACCATGTCTCTATATACAC
>JAIPAJ010000132.1 GCA_021740125.1 Leadbetterella sp.
TTGGTCGGCCTTTTTGCCAACATGCCAGCCCATAACTCCTGCAGAATCTGCCCATAAAGTCTCTGACACACCCTTTTTTCTAGCAATCTCATTGAAAGTAGCCTCTCCTATTGGGCTTCTACAGATATTCCCTAAGCATACAAAAAGTACTTTTCTCATGTGGATTTTTATTCTTTTTCTAATAAAGGCTTATCATTTTCATCAACTAATACAAATACTGTTTCTCCTTCCTTTTTCATTAAATACTTCTCTCTGGCGTATTTTTCTAATGAAGAATAACTGCCCAAAACTTCCTTTTCCTCTTGTTTAATATTCTCTAATTCTTGTTCAAAAAAATCTCTTTGTGCCTGTAAATATCTTAATTCTAAAGCCATATCAAATTGCTTAATAAGATTAGATCTGTCAAAAAAAATAAGCCAAACTGCTAATACCAAAGTAGAAATAATGTAAAACCGGTATTTAACAAAAAAAGGAGAGGATAGTTTTTTCATTTTTAGGAAAGCATAAATTTTAAAATCATTCAAATATAAAAAAGTCCTTACAAACAAAAAAGCGTTGGAGAGAAAATCACCAACGCTTCAATACTTTAAAGTATCGATTTCTTTATCACAAATTCAACTTAGAATTTTAAACCTGGGAAATAAGCCAAGTCACCTAATTCTTCCTCTATTCTCAACAATTGATTGTATTTTGCCATTCTGTCAGAACGAGAAGCCGATCCAGTTTTGATTTGACCACAATTTAATGCAACAGCCAAGTCAGCAATGGTAGAATCTTCAGTTTCACCCGAGCGGTGCGACATAATACTCTTGTACTTGTTTCTATGAGCCAAGTTTACTGCATCAATAGTTTCTGTCAAAGATCCGATTTGGTTTACTTTAACTAAAATGGCGTTTGCTATGTCTTGATCAATACCTTCTTGCAATCTTTTCACGTTGGTTACAAACAAATCGTCACCTACCAACTGAATTTTCTTTCCAGCCAAGCGAGTCAATTCAGCCCAACCAGCCCAGTCATCTTCAGCCATACCGTCTTCGATAGATTTGATCGGATATTTATCAGCCCACTCGTTCCAGTAAGCAGCCATTTCCATAGAATTCAATGATTTACCACTTGATTTCTTAAATGTATAAAGACCTGTTTTTGCATCATAAAACTCAGAAGCAGCTGCATCCATAGCAATGAAAACGTCTTCACCTGGTTTGAAACCTGCTTTTTCGATTGAAGTCAAAACGATTTCGATAGCTTCTTCGTTAGATCCAATATTTGGAGCAAATCCACCTTCGTCTCCAACATTAGTAGAATATCCTTTTGATTTCAATACTTTCTTGAGATTATGGAAAATCTCAGTACCCATTCTTAATGAATCAGAGAATGTAGCTGCACCTGCTGGCATTACCATAAACTCTTGGAAATCAATTGAATTATCAGCATGTGAACCACCATTCAAGATGTTCATCATCGGAACAGGCAATGTGTTTGCATTAACACCACCCAAATATCTGTATAATGGCAATCCAGCTTCTTGACAAGCTGCTTTGGCTACTGCCAAAGAAACCCCCAAAATAGCATTGGCTCCTAAATTACCTTTGTTGGCACTTCCGTCCAATTCTATCATTGTTTTGTCGATGTAATTTTGTTCGAAAACATTTACACCTAAAAGCTCGGCTGCAATTTCTTCGTTAACATTTTTTACAGCTTTCAAAACACCTTTACCTACATATACATTGTCGTCGTCATCGCGAAGCTCAACGGCCTCGTGAACACCTGTAGAAGCACCAGAAGGTACCGCTGCACGACCCAAATAACCATTTTCTGTTAATACATCTACTTCTACAGTAGGATTGCCTCTTGAATCCAAGATTTGTCTGGCATGAATTTTAACGATTTGACTCATTTTCTTAAAATTAAATGTAAAATTTTGGCTTATTCATAAGGTAAAGCAAGCATTACAAAATGAAATAACTTGAAAAAACACTGCAAATTAAAGGATTATTTGGCGTATGCCATAACTTAAAAATCAAATTTTGCAATAATTTTATATTCCAAATTTATATTAGTACAATATTTGCATACGTTTGTTTAGAAAAACCATAGTAAGTAAATGCTTAAGACGACGATATTTTTTTTATTGATTTCATTCTGTTCTTTTTCACAAGATAACCACATCTCTTTGGCTCCGAATGAATTCGATAAGACCATAAAGTTAGCAAATCCACTTCATTTGATAGACCTCCGTACGAAAGCAGAATTCGAGGCTGGACATATAAAAAAAGCCATTCTCATCGACTACTTAAGAGCTGATTTTGAAGATTATATAAAAAGTGTCTACAGTAAAAAAACACCACTTTTTTTGTATTGCCAATCTGGCAAAAATAGTGTTGATGCTGCCTCGTATCTTTCTGAATTGGGATATGAAAACATCACAATCTTAAAAGGTGGATTTGAGAAATGGATATCTAATTCAAAGCCTTATACTTCTAGCAAGAAAACATTCGAACCTCTAGGTTTTATTTCTGATGACAATTACTACACGCTTATCAGAAATAACAAATGGGTTTTGGTTGATTTTTATACAGATTGGTGTGGTCCTTGCAAAAAAATGGCCCCTATTCTATTTAAAATTGACGAAGAAAATAAAGAGTTAAATCTTCTTAAAATAGATGCTGACAAAAACACCAGTATGACCGAAAATCTAGAAGTTGCTGAAATTCCAACCATGATTCTCTACAAAAATGGCAAGCAAGTTTGGCGTCACACTGGTCTAATTTCAGAGGCTGAGATAAAATCTAAGATTTATTGATAGTTGTATAAATGTATTATTCTAGATTAGATGTAAAGTGACAGATGGGAGTTTTTGATGTCAATATTGTCGAATTTGGTATTTTTTAGGTATTTTTGGGTTTGAATGGCCCATAAATTTAAAATATGATTGCATTTCTTAAAGGCAGACTGGTTGAAAAAGAACCCACACACGTAATAATTGATGTCAATGGAGTTGGTTATTGGGTAAAAATATCACTTCAAACGTATTCTGCACTTCAAAACTCAGCAGAAAATTGCCTTTTGCACACAGTCCAGATAATAAGAGAGGACGCTCATCAACTTTTTGGTTTTTTTACAAAGTCAGAAAGAGAATTATTCGAAAACCTCATAAGTGTTTCGGGCATCGGGCCGAGTATAGCTTTGGTGTTCTTGTCGAGTATGGACTCCATGGAAATAAAGCAGGCCATTATTTCCGAAGACGTAAAAACGATTCAAAACATCAAGGGAATCGGTGCAAAAACTGCCCAAAGAGCGGTTATTGAATTAAAGGATAAACTCAAAAAAGACATCTTGGCCGAGGGAATAAATCCGAGCATGTTTACATCCGCCAACCACACTTTACGCTCCGAAGCTCTTTCGGCTTTGGTAACTTTGGGTATTCCGAAAGCAGCCGCTGAAAAAAGTATTGACAATCTCTTGAAACGAACTGGGGGCGATATTTCACTTGAAGAATTGATAAAACTGTCTTTAAGATAGAATAAGGTTCAATAAAATATCTTCGAAATTAGAATAATGGCAAGATTTTAGACGTTTAAAGCTATAAAACTCTGAATTGCATTCACTTTTATGCACCCAAAAATACCTTATAAACTTGTATTCCTAACACTTTTAAGCTTTGCATTTTCTGCGAAAGCCCAGTTAACTGTTACTGATTCACTCACAAGTAAGAAAACCAACAACTATTTAAATTCTTGGAAAGACACTTACCTTAACAGATTTAACTATAAGCTGTCTCCCCTACTTACATTAGCTCCTGATAGTCTTAAAACCAAAGTTTTGTACAGTTCAGACAAGAACAACTTTAGTATAGATGAAAAACTCGGAAACTCCCTAAATGTAAAAATTCCACAATCTCTTACCTTTAATGAATATTCGAGCATCCAGAATGCTATGCTTAGGCAAAGCATCATCAGAGACATTGAAAGGGCTCAAGATGGCAACACCTCGACTTCTGGAAAGCGGATAAACCCCCTTTTGGAGAAAAACCCAATAATGGATAGGATTTTCGGCGACAAAGTGCCAGAATTCAAACCCAACGGCTATGTAAGCGTGGATTTGAGAGCAGGAACCCAGTTCACCAACAATCCAATGACTCCATTGGCTCTAAGAAGACAACCCATTTTTGATTGGGACCAGCAAATTGCGATAAACTTTAACAATCTTTTTGGGGGAGGCCAAAATAACAATCCCAATGCCGAAGATTTTGAAAATGCAAATACCCAAAACACAAATAATAGTCCTCGTCTTCAGGATCTAACCAATATTCTAAGAAAAGCTGGTCAGACCAAAGAGAAAATGAATATTCTTGGAAACTTTGACACCAAGTCCTCTTTTGGGATGGAGAATAAATTTAAATTGAATTTCAAAAACGAGCCAGAGGACATTTTACAAAAGGTGGAATTGGGTAATATCTCCATGCCCAATAGGAGCCAATTGATACCCGGAGTGCAAAACTTAATGGGCGTTAAACTCGGTATGAAATTCGGAAAACTGGATGTCACTACCGTTTTTGCCCAACAAAACTCCAGAACAGAATCCATAATTATTAACGGAGGAAGTCAAAGCAGAGGTTTTGAGTTAAGATGTGATAATTATGAAGAAAATAAACACTTTTTTCTATCACATTTTTTTAGAGATCAGTACGAGAAATCTTTGAAAAATCTACCCATGGTTACATCTGGGGTAAGAATAACCAGAATTGAAGTTTATGTAACCAACAGAACCAACAATGTGAGTTCGATGCGAAATCTTGTTGGATTGAGTGATTTGGCAGAGAAAAATCCATACCGCAAAGACATTGTAATTCCAAATAACAGCATTCTTGCTGCCGACAATAAATCTAACAACTTGTTTACTGGCTTGGTAAATAATGAATCTTTCAGAAGAATAGATAACAGTGGAAATATTCTTTCAGGAATGGGTCTTAAAAATGGGGAGGATTTTGAATTATTACGAGGGGCAAAAAAACTTACCGAAAGAGAGTTTGAAATCCAACCTGAATTGGGCTACATTTCACTGCTTTCACCTTTAAGAAATGATGAAATTCTTTCGGTGGCCTATGAGTATACCTACCAAGGGCGTGCCTACAAAGTGGGTGAATTAACAGAAGATTATGTGAGCAGAAAAGAAGACGAAGTCATCATTCTAAAAATGTTGAAGTCGTCGACCATCAGAAACCGCCTTAACAACCCGATGTGGAATTTGATGATGAAAAACGTATATTCTTTGTCTCAAGGTCAAATCAAAAAGGAAGGTTTCCAACTAAGGATTGTTTATAAAGACGATCAAACGGGTATGGACACGCCAAACCTTAAAGAAGGTAAAAACTTTGCCAATGTGCCTTTGATTGAGGCTTTGAAATTAGACAAACTCAATTTTAACAATGACCCAAAAAAAGATGGCAACTTTGACTACGTAGAAAATGTCACCATCAATGAAAAATACGGAAGGATAGTTTTTCCCGTTTTGGAGCCATTTGGAAGTCATATCTCTAAGCTTTTCGAAGGTGAACCAGATCTACAGAAAAAATACGTTTTTGAGGAACTTTACAAAAAAACCTTGATGGATGCCCAGCAAGTAAGTCTAAAAAATAAGTTTTTCATTTCTGGAAGTGTACAATCTGGTGGATCAGAAATTTCTCTTCCTTTGGGAGCATCCGGTGCCTCGGTAAGAGTTTATGCGGGAGGCAACGAACTAAAACAAGGCGTAGATTATACTGTGGATACCCAACAGGGTACTATCATGATTACCAATCAAAGTATTCTAAGCTCAGGAAGACAAATTAGAATTGACTACGAAAAACCTGATATTTTTCAGGCCCAAATTCGCCGTTTGTTCGGTATGCGGTTTGACTATACGGTCAGCAGATATTTGAGAATCGGAGGTACAGTACTTTCGTTGAAAGAAAATACACCAGGATTTATTACCAGAACAGCGATTGGCAGTGAACCCGTAAACAATACCATGTGGGGATTGGACATGAACCTCAAAAGAGATTTCATGGGTTTAACTAAAATGCTAGATGCCTTACCTGGAATTCAAACCAAAGAACCTTCAACAGTTATTTTGAATGCTGAATTTGCTCAATTGCGACCAGGAGTAAACAACAAGAAAGTAAAAGGCAACTCCATGATTGATGATTTTGAGTTTGCCCGAAACATAAATGATTTAAGCAGACAGCCTACTAAATGGAGGTTGGCATCAACACCAGAGGCTATCCTAAAGACCAATCCTGAATTTCCAAAAAATCAATACGCTTATAATTACAACAGAGCGAAAATTTCAGCTTACACGGTAGATATGTCCGCCTACATTTCTCAAGGTTTTGGATCAAATAGCATAATCCCGGAAGAATTAAAAAATGAAGCAAACGGTAATATTTACACCAAAGGATTTCAAATTCAAGATATTTTCCCTGGTAGAAGTCGCCAAGTATTTGCCCAACAATTACCTTCTGCCATTTTTGACATTTCTTACTTCCCTTCTGAGCCAGGAATGTACAATTATAATCCAAATTTGAACCCTCAAGGAAAACTCCCTGACCCAAAGAAAAACTTTGGTGCAGTGATGAGAGGAATAACTTTCGATGCGGACTTTGACAATTCTAATATTGAATATCTGGAGTTTTGGTTATTGGATCCTTATGCAGACGTAGTAAGAGCCAGTCGAAATGAAGCCCTGAGAAATACCACTGGCGGAAAGCTTCTTATTCAGTTAGGTGATATTTCAGAAGATGTAATTCCTGACAGCCGATTCAATTTCGAAAATGGCATAAAAGAATCCGCCACTGGTTTGTCAAATCCAGTAAATACGGATTGGGGATTGGCACCAAGAACACAGTTTATAACCGATGCATTTGACAATTCCGAAAGCATAAGATTAAAACAAGACGTTGGCCTAGATGGTCTATCAAATACTGAAGAACGTGAATACAAAAACACTAATAGCATCAACAACAAGGAAGGTATTAAAGGCTTTTTAACAACACTTGAAGGTAAAAACATCGACCCACAAGCTTTAGAAAATATCAAAAGAGACCCTTCCAAAGATGACTTTAATTATTTCCTTGACCCCATTTGGGATGAAACCAATGCAACATTCCTTGAGCGTTTTAAGAATTATTTGGGAATGGAGAATAATGCACCGCCTATAATCACCAACACCACCAACCTAAATAGTTCGTCTAATATCAATCAAGCATCAACCAATTTAGCAGATAAGGAAGACATCAATCAAGACAATACGATTAATCAGGTTGAAGATTATTTTGAATATGAAATAGATTTAAAACCTTCTATAGGAAATACCCCCAACTCAGGAGTTCTTTCTAAAAATAATTACATTGTAGATCAAGTAACTACCAATGGAGCCACTTGGTATTTGCACAGAATTCCTATCAGAAAACCAACCAGAAGTTTCCCAACTGGAAAAGAAGGTTTCAAATCTATCAGATTTGTAAGAATGGTAACCACAGAATGGGAACAACCTGTTGTACTACGGTTTGCTTCTTTACAGTTGGTTTCAAATCAGTATAGGGTATATGCTAACAGTTTGTCAGACAAAAGTGCTTTTGAAGTACCACAGGATAGTTCAAGCACTGCTTTATTCAAAACATCATCGGTGAATGTTGAAGAAAATGGATGTCCGCTTGATGGGGATTGTAACATAAAACCCGGCACAACTCCATATGTAGTACCACCAGGATTTATCAGAGACAGAGATTTTACCACCCAAATACTTACTCAAATGAACGAGCAATCGTTGAGTATGTCGGTAGAAGACCTGAAGGGTGGAGAGGCCAGAGCGGTATTTAAAAACACCAAATTAGACCTCAACATGTACAAGCGTATCAAAATGTTTGTGCATACCCAAAACAAGGATAACCAAGATGGAATAGCGAGTGTATTTGTAAGAATTGGAACAGATTTGAAAAGCAATTATTATGAAATTGAAATTCCGAATTTAAAGACCACTGTAAACGGCTCCCAAGATGTATTTTCTATCTGGCCGAAAGAAAACGAGCTAGATATTCCTTTAGATATGCTTAGAAATTTAAAGCTAGAAAGAAATAGAAATATGGCTTCAATGAACCAAAAATATGGCGGAGATAAATTAATTGACGTTTTAGGAACAGTTTCTGGAGCAAATGGAGATAACAATATTGAAGAAAATATCGTCAGAAAATATAAAATAAGCGTTGTTGGAAATCCTGATTTTAGCAACGTATTGACCATGATGATAGGTGTCAAAAACAATGATACCATCAACAAATTCATAGGAAGAGAATTCACAGTTTGGTGTGATGAACTTAGAGCCTTTGGTTTTGACCAGGAAAATGGCGAGGCGGGTATTTTCTCAGCAGATATTAAATTGGCAGATGTAGGAACATTAATGTTAAACGGAAACTTCAAGAATTATGGTTTTGGAGGTGTCCAAGATAGAATTTCTACACGATCTCGTGAAGTCTCTAAAGGATTTGGAATTGCCTCTAACATTGCCATTGACAAATTTTTCCCGATGAAATGGGGATTAAGTATTCCATTTTTTGCCAATTATGACCACCAAATAGTCACTCCAACCTTCAATCCGCTTGATCCAGACATTAGATTAGAAGATGCTTTGCTTAACAGAAGTATTTTTCAAGAAAACCTAAGTAGAGAAATAGTAGAGGAAGACGCCGTTACGAAAGGATTTAACTTCACCAATGTAAGAAAAACCAAGACAAAAACTGAAGCAAAAGATCATTTTTATGATATTGAAAACTTTACAGTTTCTTACGCTCAAAATCGGATAGAGCGTCGAAGCATTTTATTGGATCAAAACTTGCAGACACAAACGAGAGCCGCCTTGAGTTACCAATATTCGCCCAAAGGTTTTACTTGGGAGCCATTCAAAAAAGCGAAAAATTTCGATAGACCAATTCTTAGAAACTTAAAAGAGTTTAACCTCTCTCCAATTCCTAATTTGATTGCTTTCAGAGGAGATTATGATAAGAGCTATTTCTTGACTCAATATAGGAATGACAGTTTAACAAATAAAGGAATCTCACCTAATATTATTAAATATTTCTTAGGAAACAGGTACTACGATGCACAGTGGAATCTTACAAAATCTATCGTGCTTTCTTACAATGCTCAAATGACCTCTATTCAAGATGATGTAAAATCCATAGATTCTTTAGAGGTTAGTTTTCTTAAAGGACTTAAAACTTTAGGTAGAGCCAAAAACTACAACCAAAAAATGCAAGCTACCTACCGTTTGCCTCTTGATAAGTTCTTTCTCTTGGATTGGATGAAAGCAGATACACGTTTTAACAACAATTTCGGCTACACTGCAGGCTCATTCGGGTTAAACGATAAGGAAGATGGTTCGAAAGTAGATGGAGAGCTCTTTGGCAATATGCTAGAAAACGGCAGAGAATTAGCTATAAACGGACAGGTAGATTTAATAAAACTTTATAACAAAATAAGATTTCTAAAAGCAGCCAATACACCTGCACCTCCAAAACAAAGATTTACTCGTGCACCTGGCGATGACGAAGAAATTAAACTTCAATCTACTAGCGTAACTAAAAGTGTTACTAGACTTTTGATGACTCTGAGAGGAATAAATTTTGACTTTGCACTTTTTGAAACCACCTTATTGCCAGGATTTTTGCATTCCCCTGTATTGTTTGGATTGGACAATAATAATGAATTTGCACCAGGAATAGAATTTGTAATGGGCAGTCAGAATCGTAATATTCACAAAATAGCGGCTCAGAAAAATTGGCTCTCGAAGAGTATTGTTCAAAACAATCCATTTACTCAAACACGTGGGGTGAAGTTTAACTTCGGAACAAGACTAGAACCTTTCAAAGGTTTGACCATGCAAATTAAAGGCAACCTAACTCGTGGCGATAGTTACCAAGAAATGTATCGCCCTGAAACCGTTGGTGGAGGATTTAATACATTGAACCCTGTAAGAAATGGCAATTTTAGTATGTCATTTTGGTCTTTCAAAACGGGCTTTCAAAAAATGAGCAATGATTCGGCAAGTTTGTACCAGTACAAAATATTTGACGACATGGTGGCTAACCGCCAAAAAGTAGTAGAAAGGCTAAACAGTATAAATACTAATCCAGAAGGTGAGTTAATAGGTAAGTACGATTTAAACTCTCAAGACGTACTCATTCCTGCTTTTTTCTCCGCCTATTCTGGTCAATCTTTAGATAAAATTTTCGCCAAATCTATCAAAAAAGGTGGCAAGACTTTCAATCCATTTTTATCATTTCCGATGCCCAATTGGAGGCTGGACTATCAAGGTTTGGAAAAGCTGCCAGGTTTCAAAAAAGTGTTCAACTCTATTACGCTCAGTCACCAATATTCATCAACTTACAGCGTGGGTAATTTTACCTCTTCGCTTGAATATGGTTCTCAGCTGCTAAATCTGGCTATTAGAGATTATCCTTTGGGCGATAAAACTATTGAGAATTACACAAATATTCCAATGATGAA
>JAIPAJ010000133.1 GCA_021740125.1 Leadbetterella sp.
AATTCAACACATTTATTTTAAAGTAAAGTGTTGTTTGATTATTCCTTTTCTGAAAAATACAAGCCCAACAAAAAATAGATCTATGCTTATAGAAACCTCGTCATGATTTTTCACCCTTTCCCATGCATTTTTCATTTCCTCTGACCAATAAATATCATCAAACACAAAACATGAATTTTCGGCTTTAAATTTTAAACACTTTTCAAAATACCGCTTAGTAGGTTCTTCTCTGTGATTAGCATCAAAAAAAGCTAAATCAATTTGCTTTATCTTTTTTAAGTTGTCTTCAAGCGTTATGTCAATATTGCCAATTACACAATGGACATTTTGAATTTCGAGGTTATGAAATGTTGATTGTGCGATTTTTAAAGTTTCTGGACATCCTTCAAATGTGTAAACTTGAACATCCGTGTTTGCTTTGGCCAAATATGCAGTCGTAATGCCAAATGAAGTACCTAAATCAATTATAGTTTTGTAATTATAATATTTAATAATTCTAAACAAAAGTTGGCTCCACATTTTCGGTTTAAGTGAAGTCTTAGCTAATGAGGATATTTTTTCGGGTGTATTTTTTTTTGTTCCTGCTCCAAAATCTTGCCTATTAATTGTGCTATTATTGGCAAACAATTTTTTTCGTTCAGTCTCTATAATACTAAAATCTGGAAATACAGATTTAGCTTTAAAAATTTTATTGTAAAATTCAAATACGAAAGGAGAATGAATTGTATGGGCGTTATTTGCCCTAAAAAAGTACCTTAAGAAGTCCAGATACATTCTTTAATTCAATAAATATGGTACCGTCATTATAAATTCGGGTATTACAATTAAAAATGTTTTGCCATCAAGAACGCGTTCCATGGTGTAAAAACCATACATTTTGCCAATCCCAGATTTGAAATTGCAACCCGAAACATACTCATGGTAACTTCCTGGTTCAATAACTGGCTGATACCCAACCACTCCATCTCCAATGACTTCACTTGATTGACCAATAGAATCCCAAATGTACCAATGCCTTTTGAGCAATTTCATGGTTGCATCAGAATGGTTTTCAATTCGAATTCTGTAAGAGAAAGCAAAATGATACCTCTCTGGGTCTGAATAGAAGGGTTGGAACTCTGCAACTACACTCACTTTTATGCCTTTCGTGACAGCTATTTCCATATCAATTGTATTTTTAGTTTCTAAACGAAACTTTTATAATTTTCTTTGTAAATAAAAGAATAATTTTGAAATCTATCAATATTAAATAGATAAAATTCTCCTATATGAATATAAAACTAGAAGAATCGTGGAAAGTTCAACTCTACGATGAATTTGAAAAGATTTATTTTCAGAATCTTATAAATTTCGTAAAAAAGGAATATGCTTCTACCGTTTGTTATCCACCTGGTAAACAGATTTTCAATGCTTTCGACAAATGTTCTTTCAAAAATATAAAAGTGGTTATTCTCGGTCAAGATCCATATCACGGACCGAATCAAGCAAATGGCCTTTGCTTTTCTGTAAGTGATGGTGTACCGTTTCCTCCTTCATTGATAAACATTTTTAAAGAAATAAAAAAAGATTTGGGGACAGAAATTCCAAATTCAGGAAATTTAGAAAGATGGGCTGAACAAGGGGTGTTGCTATTAAATGCTACACTGACTGTAAGAGACAATCAAGCAGGTTCGCATCAAAAACAAGGCTGGGAAACATTTACAGATGCCGTAATTTTAAAACTTAATCAGGAGAAAGAGAATTTGGTTTTCTTGCTTTGGGGAGCTTTTGCACAAAATAAAGGGAAGTTTATTGACACCTCCAAACATTTAGTATTGAAATCAAAACACCCATCACCGCTTTCGGCCAATCAAGGCGGTTGGTTTGATCAGCATCATTTTTCTAAAACCAATGCGTTTTTAAAAAGTAAGGGTTTAAAAGTGATAAACTGGTAATACCTTTCTATTTCAGGAGTATATTTAAATTTTAGATTATAATGTTTTAGATTTGTACCATGCAAAAATACGAAATAGTAGCCACTACTTTGATGGGGTTCGAAAACCTCCTAATTGATGAACTGAGGAGCTTTGGTGCAGAAAATATTGAGAAATTAAGACGAGCGATTCGGTTTGTGGGTGATGACGAATTGCTTTACAAAGCCAATATGTTGTCTAGAACTGCCATTCGATTTTTGGTACCTATTGAAGACTTTATAGCCGAAAACGAAACCGAGCTTTATACCAACGCAAAAGCCTTTCCTTGGGAAAAAGTACTTCATTTAAACCAGACTTTTTCTATTGACGCCACCATAAGTGGTAACCATTTTAGTAACTCCCATTATGTGGCGTTGAAAGTCAAAGACGCCATAGCAGATCGATTTAGAGAAAAAAAAGGCAAAAGACCCGATGTGGGTAAAGATAACCCAGACATCGTAATAAATATACATGTAACGGGTAGTGAAGTAGTTTTATCCTTAGATTCCACAGGAGTAAGTTTGGACAGACGTGGTTATAGAATTAAATCAAACGAAGCTCCTATTAACGAGATACTTGCCGCCGGAATAATTCTCATCAGTGGATGGAACGCTGAGTTACCTTTTTATGACCCCATGGCGGGCTCAGGTACTTTTAGCATTGAGGCCGCACTTATTGGAACTAAAACACCCCCAAATCTTAATCGGTCCTTTTGTTTGCAAAATTGGCGAGATTTTGATTCCGCACTTTTTAACAAAGTAAAAGCAGAATTGAAATCTCAGATTATTGAGCCCGATCTAAAGATTTTTGCAAGAGATATTTTGCCTAAAAACTTGGAGATCATTGCTGAAAATGCAGAATTAGCAGGAATGGACGAATATATAAACTTAAAAAAAGCGGACTTTTTTGAAAATGAGCCTACCACAGAAAACGGTATAGTTTTCCTTAATCCACCTTACGGCGAAAGAATGAAAATGGATGATGTTTTTGACTTTTATAGTAGAATTGGAGACACACTTAAACAAAAATATGCCGGTTTTGAAGCTTGGATGATAAGTTCAGACAAGGAAGCGATAAAGAAAGTTGGCCTCAGAGGTGAGCAGAAAATTGATTTACTTAATGGAGGGTTAGATGCTCGCTTATTAAAATATGAATTGTATAAAGGAAAAAAATAAGGCTACTTCGATTAAAAAGTAGCCTTCTAAATATAGTCATTTCTAATCTTACTTAATCAAGCTAAACAATCTGCTCCACCTAATTTTGTTCAGCAAATTACCATTTGCATCGATTGACATCCAAATAAAAACAGCTTTACCAACAATGTGATCGGCTGGTACAAAACCCCAGAATCTCGAATCGTCAGACTCATAACGGTTATCTCCCATCATAAAATAATAATCCTGATTGAACGTGTATTCATTCACTTGCTTTCCATCTATAAATATCTTCCCATTTTTATATTCAGCGTTTTTGTTCAAATCAAAAACTGTTATTACCGATTTGTACATAGCGATGTTCTTCTCAGTCAACTGAATTTTCATACCTTTTTTTGGTACCGTAAATGGCTCAAAATTATCTCTGTTGTTTGAAAACAAAGTCGTTTGGTGCGGAAATGCATTATAATTTTGATCAGAAGTATCTCCTTTTGCGATAATATCAGGAAAAATATTTGTTACAAAATCATACTTTTTTAATTCTGCCAAAGCCGATTCAGTGGAATTGATCGAATAATAGATTTTCCCATTTTCAGAACGCTCACCTTTATTTTCGATACCTAATTTCTCAACCAAATTCTCATTTACGTTGGTATTTGTCTCTATGCTGTAATACTTTTGGGTACTGGCAGCATTATCAAATTTCTTATTGTTCACATATACCTCAGAATTTCTGATATCTACCACATCTCCGCCAATACCAATACATCTTTTAATATAATTGGTTCTTAGATCCACTGGATATTTGTCAAAACCACCATAAGGATCGGGTCTTTCAGGGCAGCCAGGATAATTAAATACTACCACATCACCGTTTTTTACAGAAGTAAAACCTGGTAGACGGAAGTTTGGTATTTGAATTGCATCTGAATAAGAAGGTATTTCAGTGAACCAAATTTTCTGATGTGTAAGTGGAATTTGAAGTATAGTTTTAGGAGTTCTTGCTCCATAATGTACTTTAGAAACAAAAAGAAAGTCGTTTATCAATAAACTTTTTTCCATTGAGCCAGTAGGAATTGTGTAAGCTTCTAAAAACAATCCTCTAATAAGTGTAGCGGCTACCACTGCAAAAAGCACTGAGTCCCACCACTCTCGCATTGCCGATTTTTGTTTTTTTGGTTTCTTATTTTCTTGTTCTGCCATGAAATAATTTCAAATTAATTTTTACAAAAATAAATAAAATACGCCAAAAGCTCTAAAATAATTGCTTGATTGGCAAAATAGTTGGATTAATCCACCGAATCAATGATGGCATCAAAGTCATTTTCCATGTCTTTAAAACGCTCAACCACCTTTTTAAGGAAACTATCGCCCATCATTTCTTCAATATCCTCTTCACCTGATACGTCTAACTCAGAAACTTTGTAAATTTGCTCTAGCATTCCAGCTTCAAACTTAATAATATATTTATTGTTAAATTGATAAAGCTCTGCTTTGCAGAAATCATTTTCTATATTTTTTACAAACCTCATGAAAAAGTTATTAATTATTGTTTCGTTGGCTCCTCTTTTTTGGGCCTGCAAAGGTAACAAAGAATCTGCTGAATTTTTTAAACGTGGAAATTTTCATTTTAAAAAAAATGAAATTGAAAAAGCCGAACATTTTTTTTCAGAAGCCATAAAAAAGAATCCTGACTTTGCTGATGCATACAACAACCGAGGCGTTGTTTATTTGAAAGCTGGAAGAATCGACGAAGCCCTGAAGGATTTCGAAAAATCCGTTTCTTTAGACGATTCATTTGTGGACGCAAAACTTAACTTAGGCAGATTGTACAGTGAAATGGGAAAAACTACCGAAGCTGAGAATTTGTTCAAATCAATTGAAAAGAAATTAGAAAAATCAAGTGAGTTTTATAATTCTTATGGACAAAACTTCGTACGACAGAATCATTTTCCCGAAGGAGAGCAGATGTTTATCAAATCATTGGCTTTAAATCCAAAAAATGTTGAGGCTTTGGCTAATATTTCGTATTTGAAAACAGTAACCAACCAATCTTCCGAAGCCCGAAGCTACCTAGCAAAAGCACAAGCTTTGAACAAAGAAAATCCAGTAGTTTTCAATAACTTGGCGATTCTAGACGGAAAAGACCGGAATTTTGATTCAGCTATTAAAAACCTTTTACTTGCTGAAAACAAAGAAGTTAATAATATTATTTATTCCAACAATTTGGCTCTTTTCTATTTTGAAAGTGACAAGTATTTTCTTGGAAAAGAAAAACTGGAGAAAGCTCTTAAAATTGATGATCAAAATCCGTATGTAATTAGAAATCAAGGAATTCAAGCATTTATGGATAAAGATTTTGTAAAAGCCATGGAATTTTTCTCTAAAGTTGAGGCATCGAATCCTGAAGTAGATTATATCTATTATTATATTGGAAAAACACTTTTGGCAATGGGTAAAAGTAAAGAAGCTTGTGCAAATTTCAAAATTGGTTCAAAACTGAACGACAATTGGAGCCAGAAATTCGCTGACAATTGTCATTGAGAATTCTTCTTTAAAAAATCAATATTTCTCATCAAGCCTTCATATTTAGTTCGCTTTATGGCCGAATTTTTAAAGGTTTTTGAGAAAACTTCTTGCGTTATTTCTTCCCAATTTTTAAGGTTTTTTAAGTCTTCATTCGGTAGAAACTCAATTGTTTTGTGTGGTTTGGAGAATGAATTCCATGGACAGACATCTTGGCAAATATCGCACCCAAATGCCCAGTTTTCCATTCTATCCTTAAATTCCGTTGGTATATTTTCTTTTAACTCAATAGTCAAATAGCTGATGCATTTGCTACCATCAACCACATAAGGCTCAGTTATAGCGTCTGTTGGACAAGCATCAATGCAAGCTGTACAAGTGCCGCAATAATCTTTGATTGGTCCATCATAGTTTAGTTCTAAGTCACAAATAATCTCTCCTATAAAGAAAAAACTCCCAATTTTTCGATTAATCAAGTTACTGTGTTTTCCTATCCAACCAAGACCACCTTTTTTAGCCCAAACTTTGTCCATAACTGGGGCTGAATCCACAAAAATTCTTGCGTTTATATCGCCTATTTTGTTTAGCATCTCTGATAGCAGACTGGAAAGTTTATCTTTTATAACAAAATGATAATCAGCACCATAGGCATATTTTGAAATTTTGTATTCTTGTTCAGTAAGTTCTTCTTCTGGATAATAATTAAGAATGAAAGTAATAACAGATTTGGCTCCTTCAACTAGTAAACGAGGATCAAGTCTTTTGTCGAAATAATTGGCCATGTAGGCCATTTTTCCATTGTAATTTTTATTGAGCCAAATTTCTAAAAGCCTGGCTTCATCTTCCAAAAAATCAGCTTTAGAGATACCACAAAAATCAAATCCCAGCTCTATGGCTTTGGATTTTATGAAGGCGGTATTTATGTCTTTTTGCAAGGAAATCAATTTTTCTTCAAATGTACTTTGCTTTATTTTCTGTGCAAAGGTTTTTTATTGTCTTGTTTGAAAACTATTTTTGTGCAAATCAATACATATAACGTGTATGACCTATTTTACCCGTGCTTTTATAATTATTTTCATTTTTGGTATATCCTGCCAAAGACCACCAGATTTGCCTCCATTTATTATTTCTGCCACTGTGCTCGACAACAGTACCTCTGTGCGATTGGATTGGCCTTTAGTCGAGGATTCAAGAATAGGTCCAGTCAGATATGATCTTTATTTGGAGAATACCTTGATAGCAAGCAATTTAAATGCAATAACCTATACTATTAACAATTTAAATTTCAACTCAACCTACAATGGAACATTAGTTGGAAAAACACTAGGAGGCGATACAGAATCTGCTGATTTTTCATTTACAACTGGAAAAGAATACATTGCAATACCAGATGCTGGCCTTGAACAAGCTTTGATTTCTGGAGGATTTGATACTGAAGGACTTACAAATGGAAAAATGATTAAGGTAGATGCTTTATTGGTAAAAAACCTGAAGGCAAATAATAGAAATATTTCTAATCTTGAAGGCCTACAGCACTTCGTGAATTTAGAAGTTGCAGATTTATCCAACAACCAAATTAGGCAAATAAATTTAGGTCAAAATCTCAAAATTTTCGAGCTCAATTTGGGTGGCAACCAACTTTCCAATGTCAATCTTTCACCAAATACTAACCTTAAGTATTTATATGTTTTCAAAAATAACCTTTCTCAACTCAACATTACCCAGAATACACAATTGGAGGTATTGGTAGCAGAGTATAACAATCTATCAAGCATAGATATTAGTAGAAATACCATCCTAAATACCCTAGGATTAAGCCATAACGTTATTAATCAAATTAATCTTTCAGCAAACCAAAGACTTACGGATTTGGACTTGAGTTATAATCCTATAACTGGCCTTGGCCTTTCAGCTACGTCTTTGTTGCTAAATTTAGCTTGTCAATCTTGTAAATTAACAGGAATTGGTGTTGGTAATTTGACAAGTTTGGTATATTTGGATGTTTCTAAAAATTCAATTTCAAGTATTAACTTAACCAATAATATCGCGTTAAAAACTTTAAATGTGTCAAATAATAATTTGAATACCTTGAATTTGAAAAATAATCCGAATTTATCTATCCTCAATACCGAAAATAACAATAATCTTTCCCAAATTTGTGTTAGGAATGTGACTTTAGCCCAAAACAATGAAGATTGGGTAAAAGATGTTTTTACCATATATAGTTCAAATTGTAATTAAAATAGAATGACTTACGCTACAACAGAAATAACCAGTGCAGAGATTTTATCGGACAATCCTGTGCATCAAAGGCTTTATTTTCCCTATGAAATGGCTGCCAAGATAATAAGTGGAAAAGTGCTAGAATTGGGTTGTGGTTGGGGACGTGGTGTGGAAAAATTAATTAGCAATTGTGAACATTTTACTGGTTTGGACAAAAACGAACCACTCATAAAGGCTCTTCAAGAAAAATATCCGAAGCATTATTTTAACACTGCAAATCTTCCTTTTCTAACTGAATTTGAGGACAATACCTTCGATTTCATAGTTACTTTTCAAGTAATAGAACATATTCAAGACGATCACAAGTTTCTCCAAGAAGCACATAGAGTTCTAAAGCCAGGCGGGAAAATATTATTAACAACTGTAAACAAAGAGTATTCACTAAGCCGAAATCCTTGGCATATCAGAGAGTATAAAACAGAAGAATTGAAGCGTTTGATGCTCAAATATTTCAAAACTCTTGATGCTAAAGGTGTTGGCGGAAATGATAAAATTTGGGAATATTATGCTCAAAACAAGGCATCTGTAAATAAAATTATGCGTTGGGATATCTTTAATCTTCAACACAATTTGCCAGCTTGGATTCTTAGAATTCCTTATGAAATACTCAACAGATTCAATAGAAATAAACTTTTGCAACAATCTGAGGGTTTAGCAGCTGAGATTAACTGGGATGATCATTATTTGAGCGATGAGCCTGAGAAATGCATTGATTATTTCTTTGTGGCCACCAAATAATGCATCTCTACATTCATATTCCTTTTTGTAAACAGGCCTGTTATTATTGCGATTTCCATTTCAGTACCAATATGGCTCTGAAAGACCAAATGGTAGATGCCATCTGCAAAGAAATAGAACTTCAAAAAGAATATCTTCAAAAAAAGAAACTTCAGACCATTTATTTTGGAGGCGGCACACCTTCCCTACTTACAGGTGGCGATTTTGAAAAAATATTCTGTGCGATTTTGAAATTTTATGATATGTCCTCTCTAGAAGAAACTACTATTGAAACTAATCCTGACGATATCAATTTAGAGAAAATCAATGAATGGAAATCATTTGGAATTGATAGAGTAAGCTTGGGTATTCAGACTTTCGATGATGATTTATTGAAGTTCATGAATCGTGCTCATGGTTCTCATCAGAGCAAACTAGCCTTGGATTTGCTAATGAATAATAATTTAGAAAACATCACTATTGATTTGATTTATGCCAAAAATGCGAAAAAATTTGATATAGAAAAGCAAAATAGCATTCTAAAAAATGATTTAGAAATCATTGAAAAGTATAATCTGAACCATATTTCTGCATATAATCTTACGATTGAGGATTCCACAGTTTTTGGCAAGTGGTTAAAGCAAAAAAAACTAGAACCCATAGAAGAAGACTATGCGGCAGAGCAATATGAAATATTGGTAAACAACCTTACCAGTCAAGGTTTCGTACAATACGAGGTTTCTAATTTTGCAAAAAAAGAAAAATATGCTCTTCATAATTCAGCCTATTGGAAAAACGAAGAATATCTTGGAATTGGTCCGTCGGCACATTCTTATGATTTGGGTTCTCGTCAAGCAAATGTTTCCAATAATTCAAAATACATTGCATCTATTGATTCAGGAAATATTCCATTTTCAATAGAAAATTTAAGTATTTCAGACAAAACAAATGATTACTTATTGTGCGGTCTGCGAACAATTTGGGGAATTGACACAAAAAAAATATCCCAAATTGTCGGGGAAATTCCTCAAACTTTTTGGGATACTTTAGATATTTTGAAAAAGCAAAATCTTATAGTTCAATCGGGAAATTCTATCAAGATCACAACTCAAGGAAGAATTTTTTCTGATAAAATTGCCTCTGATTTATTTTTTGACTGATTACTCAGCTACACAAACATCTTCATATACAGCAGCCAAATGACCACCAATCATTTGTGCAGAACGGCCCTCAATGTGGTGTCTCTCAACAAAATGTACTAACTCGCCGTCTTTAAACAATGCTATAGAAGGCGATGACGGAGGCAATGGGATGTATTCACGCATGCGTTGTGTTGCTTCGGTATCTACACCTGCAAAAACTGTCACTAATTGATTAGGCTTTACTTCTGACATTTCAAGCGAAAGCTTCGCACCTGGGCGACAAGTACCTGCTGCACAGCCACATACCGAATTTATTACTACTAACGCAGTTCCTTTTTGGTTGGCCATAAATTGGTCAACTTCTTCGGCCGTCTGCAATTGCTGAAAACCTACCGAAGTAAGATCAGCTTTCATTGGTTCTACTAAATGGGGAGGATACATTGTTTCTTAATTTTATTCCCCGACCCCTTCGGGGGAGTTTTAAAAATCAACAGCATTTTTGGAGGGGTGTACTCAAAAAAGCTTTTTATAAAAATCCTAATTCTAATTTCGCCACATCACTCATCATTTCTGTTCCATAAGGTGGATCAAAAGTCAATTCGATGCTTACGTCATTTACTCCTTCAACTTCCCTTATCTTTTGCTCAATCTCTGACG
>JAIPAJ010000134.1 GCA_021740125.1 Leadbetterella sp.
CAGACGATGCCGTGGATTTACTCAACGAGCAGCCGATAAAAGTTAGAGAAAAAGTAATTGCACTTTTAGAAGACCGAGAACAAGCCAGATTTATTTTAGATTTATTGCATTATCCAGAAGATGTGGCGGGTGGACTTATGCAAAAAGAATTGGTAAAAGTATTTACCAATCAAACCGTAAGCGAGTGTGTAGAGGAAATCCGCCTACAGGCAGAAAATGTTGATAAAGTTTATGCCGTTTATGTGGTAGATGCTGAACAAAAGCTGAAGGGAATTGTGTCTTTGAAGCAAATTGTTTTGGCCAGGAAAAATACCAAAATTGAGAACATAGTTGACGATGAAATAGCTTTTGTAGATACCACGCAAAGTGGTACAGAAGTGGCTCAAATCATGCAAAAATATGATTTAGAAGCTATTCCCGTCGTTAATTCATTGGGAAGACTTTTGGGTGTAATTACTATCGACGACGTTATCGACTTTATCACCGAAAAAGCGGAGGAAGACATACAAGTAATGGCCGGTATCACGGGTGAGGCCGAAGAAGATGACTCCGTTTGGCATTTAGCCAAGGCCCGCATTCCATGGCTGGTAGTAGGTGTTTTTGGAAGTCTTTTGGCTGCATCAGTAATTCGTCAATTCGAAGATGTCCTTGCCAGAGTTTCGGCTTTGGCCATGTTTATTCCCATTATGGGTTCGACAGGTGGAAACGTCGGGATTCAGACTTCCTCCCTTATTGTACAGTCATTGGCCGAGAAATCGGGAATTAGTATTGGCCTTTGGGAAAGGCTTTCGAAAGTTATTAGAGTGGCATTGATCAATGGATTGGTGGTAGGTGTGGTTACTGGAATATATGTTTATGCCATTGGTGAACCCGAGTTGTTTTGGGTGGTTTGTACTTCTTTGTTTTCTGTGGTTATTTTGGCCTCATTTATGGGTACTATTACACCTCTGATATTAGATAAAATTGGAATAAATCCAGCTATGGCTTCAGGACCATTCATTACAACCGCCAATGACTTGATTGGCATCGGAACCTATTTTTTGATTGCTTATTATCTTTTGCGGTTAAATTAATATGATAGCAGTTATTCAAAGAGTTACATCTTCATCCGTTATTATTGGAGGACACATTAACGGTCAAATAAAAGACGGCTTTTTGGTTTTGTTGGGGGTTTGTTTAGCAGACACAAAGGAAGATGTTGAATGGCTCGCAAAGAAAATTTTGGGTTTAAGAGTATTCGGAGATGATGAAGGCAAAATGAATAAAGACCTCAAAGAAATTGATGGTAATATTCTTTTGATTTCCCAGTTTACCCTTCATGCCTCCACCAAAAAAGGAAATCGCCCATCGTTTATAGAAGCTGCAAAACCCGATCAAGCGATTCCACTATATGAAAAAATGATAGAGCTGTTGAGTGCAGGATTGGGAAAAAAAATCGAAACTGGCATTTTTGGTGCTGATATGAAAGTTTCAATTGAAAATGACGGCCCTGTTACCATAATTATTGATTCTCAGAATAAGAAATAGAAAACTTCCGATTTCTTGAAAACAAAAAAATACGCATCAGAATTTATTTCAAATGCGTATTTTCATTATTTCTGCCTTTGGGGATTATTCTGAAGCTCTATATGCCAAAATGCCTCCGAGTACATTGTGTACTTTTTCAAAACCTTCAGAAATTAGGTAATGTTTTGCTCGGTCGCTTCTTGCTCCACTTCGGCAATGAATATAAATGTCTTTTCCTTTCATAATTTCTAATTGATCTAGGCTATCGGGTAAATCGCCTAAAGGAATCAACACTCCACCCAAGTTATCTTCTTCATACTCATCTGGATTTCTAACATCCACAAGATTAAAAGGCTCTCCACTTTCAATCATTTCACGTAACTGGTCTACTGAAATATCAAAATTTTCGTTCATTATTTTTTCTTTTTAATTTTCTATCGAATTGCTAGTACCATCCCCAGATACCCAAATATTTACTGGAGAACCTATTTTTATTTTTTCGTCAATTCCTGCAGAAGGTTGTTGCTTAAAAACCGTTCCAGTTGGTTTATCTGATAACTCATATATTATATTACCTAAACTAAGACCTAGGCCAGAAAGCAATATATCGGCTTCGTCCTGGGCCATACCCACTACATTCGGCACGTCAATGCGTTGATTTCCGTAGCCATCGCCTACAACAAAAGTTACTTTAGAGCCTTTTGGTATTTCGTCACCTTGCTGAATTTCTCTCCCATTAACTTTTACAGCGAGCACTGTGTTTTCTTCTAAAGCTGCAATTTTTTCTTCACCATCATATAGAAGTCCAGAGCTAAGTAATTGATTTTGAGCACTTGATGTTGAACGGCCAATGATATTTGGTAATTTTACCAATGGTGCTGAGGCTGCGGCTACAGTTAAGTAAATTTTACGACCTGTTTTTACGTTGGCACCAGATTTTGGATAATTGGCGATGATGCTCAGAGGTTCAGCACCCGAAACAAATACACTATCACTTATTTCATAGTCCAAGTCAGCATCATCAAGCAAATCTTCTGCGGCATCCATACTTAAACCTTTCAAATTTGGCACTTTAACGGCTTCTCCGTGATTGGTACTCCAAGGAAGATAAACGAAGAAAAAGCCAAAAAATAGAACCAAAATAATCGAAACTATGATGGCTAGGTGAATTAAAACGTCAGTTTTAGTATTGGTGCTGTATTTGGGCATTTTTTAGAATTTATATCAAAAGACAAAGTAATTTGTTTTTATACGAAAAACCAAATGAAGTATTTTACAAGGAAAGCAATTTAATCTCCGATTTTATGATTTACTTTTTACTGAGAATTAGGTAGAACAAGCTATTTTACAATAAAAGGCTTATGCAATTTAGCCAAGTATTTGCCTACAATATCAAATTCCAGATTTACTTTATCACCTTCTTTCAGTGCATGCATATTGGTATGTTTCCAAGTGTAGGGAATAATGGCGACTGAAAAGCCGTTTTCTTTGGAATTGAAAACGGTTAAGCTTATACCATTTAGACAGATTGAACCTTTTTCAACCGTTATATTTCCCAAAGATTCATCATATTCTATGTCCACTTGCCAGCTTCCGCTCAAGTCGATTATTTTTTTACAAAAACCTATCTGGTCGACATGGCCCTGCACAATATGTCCGTCAAATCTCGCATCTGCTTTCATGCTTCTTTCTAGATTGACAAAATCACCCAATTTCAGATTTCCCAAACTGGTTTTTTGTAAAGTTTCTTCTATGGCGGTTACTTGGTATTGATCCTCCTTAATATTTTCAATTGTCAAACAAACGCCATTGTGGCTTACACTTTGATCCACTTTTAATTCATTAGTGAGGCTGCTTTCAAACACAAAACTGATATTGCTTTGGTTGGGCTTTATTTCTAATAATTTGGCTTTGCTCTCTACTATTCCTGTAAACATCTATTTCTGGTTATTTAAATCGAACCAATAGTTTTAACGTTTGGCCAATTTTATTAATTTTATGATTTACAAAAATAATCAATTTTTAAGTTTATGAATAAATTTATTATTGGATTGGCCGCTTTGGGCATTTTAGGCATAATTATCTACTCACTCTCAGGAACCCCCAATTACCATGATATCACGCACAAAGAATTTGATACATATAAACAGAATCTTGAAAACATGGAAGACAGCCCAATTAAAGAAAAGGGTACTTTCGATTTTTTTGAACCCAATGAAGAATGGATTGTTGAAGCAAACTTTGTTCCGTCAAAAGCAAACTTAGATTTTAGCATGGACATGACGGATTCGTCAAAAGTAAGTGCAAAGTTGGCTGGAGAAGCCTCTTTTGAGAAAAATGGACAAAAAATAAAAGTTTTGATTTTTGAGGAGGAGACCAATTATCTTTTACCTTTTAGGGACAAAACCTGTGGCAAAGAATCCTATGGTGGCGGAAGATATGTGAATATACCAAAAGACGATCTGGATGGAGATAAGATTGCAATAGATTTCAACAAATCACGTAATTTCTATTGTGCTTACACCGAATCCTATATTTGTCCTATACCTCCAAAAGAAAACTTTATAAATGCCGAAGTAAATGTCGGCGAGAAAAATTTCATCAAATAAACCTTAGAAAACCAATGAAAAAAAACGTACATCTCATCATTTTATTTCTCTTTATTCCTCTCTTTACTTTTGCTCAAGATATTGATAGTCAGTTGAAAGACGCAAAAAAAATAGAAGGATTTTTTAATTTTTATTGGAATGAAGCCAAAGGAAAAGTCTTTCTAGAAGTCAAAGATCTCGGACAAGAATTTTTGTATTACCCAAGTTTAGCACAAGGTTTAGGTTCAAACGACATAGGCCTAGATCGTGGCCGTTTGAGCGACGAACACATCCTCAAATTTGAGCGTTTGGGTAACAAAATAATGATGATGGAGCCGAATTATAAATTCAGAGCCATTACCAACGACCCTTTGGAGAAAAAAGCCGTAGAGGAATCTTTTGCCAAATCAATACTATTTGGCTTTGAAATACTGAAAAGTACAGATGGTCTTTTCTTGATTGATTTTACGCCTTTTTTACTCAGAGATGCAATGGGAGCAGCTAAAGACATTTCAAGTACCAAACAGGGCAATTACAGTTTTGACCTTTCGCGATCGGGCATTTATGCACCCATGTGTAAGTCTTTTCCAAAAAACACAGAATTCCAGGCCGTAATTACACTGGGTGGAAGCGGAGCTGGCAATTATCTCTCGGAAGTAGCTCCAAACACTGATTTCGTGACGATGCACCAGCACCATTCATTTGTAAAGCTGCCTGAGCCAGGTTTCAAACCTAGAGAATATGACGCACGGATAGGCTATGGTGGCATTGAATTTTATGATTATTCTTCACCAATCAATGAGCCCATTGTAAAGAAATTTACCTCAAGACATAGATTGCAGAAAAAAGACCCTTCTGCCGCCATGAGTGAAGCTGTAGAGCCGATTGTTTATTACCTAGATTCTGGAGTTCCAGAACCCATTCGCTCGGCCTTGTTTGAAGGTGCTACATGGTGGAATCAAGCTTTTGAGGCCGCGGGTTACAAAAACGCTTTTCAAGTAAAAATGTTGCCAGCAGATGCCGACCCAATGGATGTGCGTTACAACTTGGTTCAATGGGTACACCGCAGTACACGTGGTTGGTCTTATGGCACGAGTGTGATAGATCCTCGTACGGGTGAAATTTTGAAAGGAAAAGTAACACTTGGTTCATTGAGAGTAAGGCAAGATTATATGTTGGCTCAAGGATTGGCAGGAGATTTTAGTCCTGGCAAAAGTGATTCTTTGATGAACAAGCTCGCTTTAGACAGGCTCAAACAACTTTCAGCTCACGAAATTGGGCACACTTTGGGTTTGCCGCACAATTATATTTCTAGCATCCAGGGCCGTGCCTCGGTGATGGATTATCCACATCCTTTGGTTTTTTTAAACAATGGCAAAGTGGATTTATCTGAGGCATATGCCATGGGTATAGGTGATTATGATAAAACTTCTATTACTTGGGGCTATCAAGATTTCCCAAAAAATGTCGATGAAAAAGCCGAATTGGAGAGAATAGTGAAGAATATGTTTCGCAAAAATCAACAGTTTTTGACCGATCAAGATGCTCGTCCTGACGGATCTGTGCATCCTCAAACCCACCTTTGGGACAACGGCAGCGATGCTACAGACGAACTGAAACGTTTGATGGAATTGAGAAACCATGTTTTGAAAAACTTTGATGAGAAAAAAATACCTCAAAACGCTCCAATGGCAACTTTAGAGGACGTTTTCGTGCCTATGTACATGTTTCACAGATACCAGGTACAGGCGGCTTCGAAGTCAATAGGAGGGGCTTTTTATACCAATGTACTCAATGGAGATTTGCAAAAAACTTATGTTCCAGTTGATGCTGTGGCTCAAAGAAAAAGCCTTTCGGTGCTATTAGAAACCGTCCAGCCGGAATTTTTGGCAGTTCCAAAACAGTTGTTGACACTCATTCCACCAAGACCTTTTAGATATCCAGCCAATCCAAAGGAGACATTTAAGCGTCACACAGGAATGAGCTTTGATGTCTTGTCGCCTGCTGAAAGTGCTGCACAATTGACTTTGAGCTTGATGTTGGAGCCGAGAAGAGCCTCCAGATTAGCCACTCAGCAGATTTATGATAAAAATTTGCCGCCTTTCTCTGAGGTTCTTACCAAAATGACGAGTTCAATCATAAAGAATGAGAGTCTTTCTAAAAATAATTATTTAGGTCAAATAAAAAGGGTAGTGGCTGAAATGTATGTAACAGAGCTTAAAAAATTGAGTAACGATGCTGTAGTTAATTTAGAAGCTAAAAGTAATGTTATGGCCGAATTGAAAGATTTAGAGACTTATTTTACTAAAAATCAGGCAATTTTGGGTGGTTTTGGATTGTATATCAATAATTTAATTAAAAATACAGACGCAGCGGTTGATAAAAAAACGTTTTTCATTGCTCCAGATGGCCAGCCGATTGATCAGGATTACGATTGGTTGGATTGTGGGAATTGATATGGTTGTATTGGTTATCTAGTTACTGGTTGAATGGTTACTAATTGACTAGTAAATTGCTTACTGATAGACTGGACGGATTTTGTTTTTTATTAAGATATTTTGAAACAAATCTTTTCACAGTAAAATTTCAGTGGTACTCTTCACTTCTGACATTACAAAAAAGGAGTTAATCAAAGATACTCCTTCAATTGTAGATAATTTCATTTGGTGAAAATTGTGGTAGGCTTCCATGTCTGCCACAATTATTTTTAATAGATAATCAAAACTTCCTGAAACGAAATTGCACTCGACTACCTCTGGAAGTTGTTTTATGGCGATATCAAAAATCTGCGAAACTTCTCGTGTTTGTCTAATGAGCGTAACTTGCGAAAATACTGTAAGTCCAACGCCCAACATTTTTTTGTTCAGTATTCCCACATATTTTTCTACAACTCCTTCTTGCTCCAATCTTTTTATGCGGTCATGAACCGGACTGAGTGAAAGATTGATTTTTTGAGCTATTTCTTTGTATGTCAGCGTAGAATTGTGCTGTAAAAGCATCAATATCTTTTTATCTATTTCATCTATTTTGATTTTCATCCGAAAATATTCCTTTTTTCTTATTAATTTTTTTGAATAATCGAAAAATATTCTGTTTGTAGTGTAATATTAGTATTAATTTTCTTATTTCGAAGCTCAATGCACAAAAATATTCTTTATAATATAATTTTGTTCAACATTTCAATAACAAAAAGCATAGGCACGTCGCAATGCATTCTCAACAAACTACATGATTCTCGGAGTACCTAAAGAAATAAAAAACAACGAAAACAGAGTAGCCATGACTCCAGCTGGGGTCATGGAACTGGTTAAGTTTGGTCACACAGTTTATATACAAAAAGATGCAGGTTTTAACAGTGGTTTTGCAGATAATGAGTTTATTGCAGCCGGAGCCACCATTTTAGAAACTATCGAAGAGGTTTATGAAAAAGCCGAAATGATCGTAAAAGTTAAAGAACCCATCGCATCAGAATACGGTCTCATTAAAAAAGACCAATTGGTATTTACCTATTTTCACTTTGCATCCTCGGAGCCGCTAACACATGCCATGATCAAAAGTGGTGCCGTTTGTTTGGCTTATGAGACGGTAGAGAAAGTAGACAGGTCTTTGCCTCTGTTGATTCCGATGTCGGAAGTTGCGGGAAGAATGGCCATACAAGAAGGTGCAAAATATCTAGAGAAACCACAAAAAGGTAAAGGTGTTCTTTTGGGAGGTGTTCCAGGGGTTCCATCGGGTAAAGTATTGATATTAGGTGGTGGAATTGTTGGCACACAAGCAGCCAAAATGGCTGCAGGTTTAGGTGCAAGGGTGGTGATTATGGATATCAGTCTCAATAGACTCAGACAACTTTCAGATATCATGCCTGCCAATGTAACTACTATACTTTCAAACGAATACAATATCAAAGAAGCCATCAAAGAGGCGGATTTGGTAGTAGGTGCGGTATTAATTCCTGGTGCTAAAGCTCCTCATCTGATCACAAAAGACATGCTGAAGTTGATGAAACCAGGCACTGTGGTGGTGGATGTGGCGGTAGACCAAGGGGGATGTATAGAAACTTGTAAACCAACCACACACGAAGACCCTGTTTTTGTAATTGATGAAGTAGTTCATTATTGTGTTGCAAATATGCCGGGTGCTGTACCATACACTTCTACCTTAGCCTTGACCAACGCTACGCTTCCTTATGTTTTGCAATTGGCCAATAAAGGCTGGCAAAAAGCATGCATAGAAAATGAAGAACTAAAAAGAGGGCTCAATGTAGTAAAAGGTGCGGTAGTTTATAAAGGCGTAGCTGATGCTTGGAATCTAGCCCTAAGTGAGTTAGAGGACCAATTTAATTAAGGATTTCCCCAAACGTTATATTTTTTGTCATGATAAATCCCTGAAGTTTTCGGGGATTTATTTTTTTTTTAAGCATTTTTTAATCTACAATTTTTTGATTTTTAAAAAATAATTTTAAACTTTAATTCATAATAAAAGGTTTTGTTACCTTTTTAAGACATTCTAGCATTTTTGCTAACAATTTTGTTCTTAAAGTTCGAATTTATTATAGGCGGGGAAGATAAAGCAAGTGGCCATGATACTGCATGGCTTTACGTTTCTTTGACGCAAGGAATTCGAGCTACTCAGAACTAAGTTTATTAATGTTCCACGTTTTACTTTTAAAACACAATGAAAAAACAATTACTATTTATCCTGACACTATTTTTATGTACTTTCAGTTCTTACGCACAAAAAGAAAGCAACAAGAAAGATTCAACTGCCGCTATTCGAGGGTTATTTTCGGTCAATGACCAGTACAAAAAATATATCCCGAATTTTTCCCCTCAAAGTCCAAATACAGCACAAAGCACGAAATTTGGCGAATATGGGGTGAATCTTGCAACGGGGATACCTGATATACAAATTCCTTTATATTCTGTATCAGCAGGTAGTTTAACCCTGCCAATTTCTTTAAAATATCATGCATCAGGGCATAAAATAAAATCGAAAGCCACTTGGGTAGGGTGGGGATGGTCTTTAGATGTTGGAGACGGAGTTTCCAGAACTATTCAGGGACTTCCCGATGATATGGATGGCACAACAGGTTCTAACTACATAAACACCACCTTGCTCGGTTCTAGAGACCCTTGCACCAGCACCGCCGATTATAACCTTATCAATGCTGCCCGGAACAATTTACAAGACTTAGAGCCTGATATTTTTTCTTATTCCACTGGTTCGAGTAGCGGTAAGTTTATTCTTGGAGCCAATGGAGCACAGCCATTTTTGTTTCCATGGCAAGCCATCAAGGTAAATAAAACAATCAATTCATCAGGGTATATTTCAGAATTTGAATTGATAGAAACAAACGGTACGGCCTTTAAGTATGGTAAAGACAAACTAGGAAATTTGGTTCAAGAAAGCCAAAATAGTACCCACGGCAGGTGGAGCAAACTATATGTGAGCAATTGGAATCTTACCCAAATACTCAGCCCAAACAATAAGGACTCTATAAATCTCTATTATCAAAATGGCGGGAATGTCTACCAAGAAGATTATCAATGGTCGGCCAGTATTATTGCCAACGAAAGCGGAAATTATTTCAGCAACACACTAACCGCCACCGCTCAGCCAAGTACTTCCTCTTCTATCTCGACTGAAAACAATGTTCGCTTTATTAAATTTCCCAACGGAGAAATAGAGTTTATACAATCCTTGCCAACTGAAATACGGTCGGATGCAAGCAATAGTCGATACCTTAAACAAATAAGAATATTTAATTACGCAGATAATCAAAAAGTACTTTTAAAAACCGTTGATTTCTTCTATTCATATTTTAAGAATATGAACAACCAAAATGCCAGGTTAAAACTGGATTCTATCGCTATAAACCACAGCAACGTAGTGGATAGACAAGTATATAGGTTCAATTACTTTACAAATAGTTTTTCTTGGGATGATTCTTTTAATTCACACCTCAAGCAAGATTTTTTTGGGAGTTTTAACGGGCAAAATAATCAAAGTCTGATAACACTTTCAAGTCTAAATGTGGCTACCTCAGGTAGTCCTAATCCAATTTCAATAACCAACGGTGGAGCCAACAGGCAGAGCAGTAGTGCTTATTCTAAAGAATGCGTTTTAGAAAAAATCACCTTCCCAAGTGGTGGATTTACGACTTTCGATTTTGAAAATAACCAATTTTACAATGGTACGATAGGCGTTTTGGGTAGTGGTTTGCGTGTAAAAAATATCAAGACTTACAAGGCAGTGGGAACACAGCCCATCGTAAAACGCTACCAATATGCTTCAGAGCATGGTGTGGGTATAGGAAAACTACCTACC
>JAIPAJ010000135.1 GCA_021740125.1 Leadbetterella sp.
GCCCATGGAGTTTTAAAGATTGGGAAGGTTTCACTTACGAAAAAATCAACTCTGAAACCATAAATTTTGGCTTTTTGGCTGATTCTAGCAAATTATTCTTTATTTCTGAAATTAGCAATGCATGCGGAAAAATTGACCAAATACCAAGCGTATATGTAGAGGTGTTGCAGCCAAACTTACAAATTCTAGGCTCAGAAACATATTGTAATGAAAATTTGATAGACTTACCCATTTTGGGTTTGAAGCAAAATGAAGACCCAGATTATTACCGGATACAAGTAAAAAACAATAACCAAATTTTCAATATTTTACCAAAAATAAACTCTAACTCTTTACAATTTTATCTACCTCAAGAAATTCAGAAGAATAAGCTGTATAGCCTGAAAGTTATAGGAAAAAAAGCAACAGACTTTAGTAATAATTTCCAATTTATGGCAAAAAACCACCCAGCTCCACCTTATGTAGTTAGTCCTGTTAATATCTGCTTTGGAACTCAAGATTATTTGCTCCAAGCCATTGGAATGAATTTAAAATGGTATGAAAACGAAAGTTCGAAAGAGTTCACATACAGCACTTTAGTAAATGGAAAGACCGCAAATAAGCAAATATTTTATGTTTCTCAGAGTGATTCCAACAATTGTGAAAGCAAAAAAAGCAAGATTGAAATCATAATTGATGAGCCAGTTGAAGCCGAAATAAGTGGAACCTCAAATATTAAATTAGGCGACTCCACCAACCTAAATATTTCACTCAAAGGATCTGCCCCTTGGGTTTTGAATATAGACCCAATAGGCGAAATAAAAGCAAACTCTGCCGAAACTAAAGTTTCTGTGCGTCCACTTTCTTCAACAGAATATAAAATACTGAAAGTATCTAATTTTTGTGGAGTAGGAACCTCAAAAGGGTCAGCTATGGTAAATGTGATATCAATTCTTGGAAACACAGAATCTGACAATGATGCACTAAAAGTATTTCCAAATCCAGTTTATGAACAGACAGTAAATTTCGAGATTTTGGGTGATGAAATTTCAGAAGTCATTTTATTTTCTAATGAAGGAAAACGCTTAAAATCCTATAAGCTTATTGAAAAGTCAAAAGGTGAAATTATTTTACCTGATCTTAGTTTTGGAAAGTATAATCTTAAATTTATCAGCAAAAAAAAGAGCTATACCTTCACAGTCATAAAATAAAAAAAGAGCCTCGAAAGGCTCTTTTTATTATAATTCAGGAATTCTTAAAACTTGACCTGGATAAATCAAATCTGGATCTTTTAGCATTGGCTTGTTAGCTTCGAATATAACAGGGTATTTCATTGGATCACCATACATTTCTTTGGCTATTTTAGAAAGAGAATCTCCTTTCTCTACAGTGTGGTATCTGGCTTCTGGAGCTGGAGTAGAAACTACCATTTGGTTATCTACGGCCTCAACGCCTTCTACGTTTCCTACTGCCAATGCAATCTTTTCAGCTTGCTCTTGCGTTTCTACTTCGCCTGAAATGGTCACCGTGTCTCCATTAATTTTTACAGTAAGTGCTTTAAATTCTAAACCTAAACCTTGCACGTGTGCTAATAGGGCAGATGCTTTGAGTTCTGGAGTTTTGTCTGCAACTTCAGCCTCTGATTTTCCAAAAAGCTTCTCGCCTACTCCCTTAAAAAACGACATTAATCCCATTTTTGTTGAAATTTTAATTTTAAAAATTTATTTAAGACAAATTTAATTTTTTTGTCTGGTATTTAGACCGAAAAGAAAAAAAAATGTCACAAAAAATATTGATTAAAAAAATACGTTTAAATTGCAGAAAAATAATTTTAAATATGCGAAATATACTTTTATCCTTGACATTGATTTTGTCGCTTTTCTCAGCCAGTGCTCAGTCAGACGAAGAATTGATAAATCAAACGCTTAATGACTATTTAGAAGGTGGTACAAATGGAGAAGTTGAAAGGTTTAAAAAGGCTTTTTTTAGTGATGCTATTCAGAAATCAGTTGGAAAAACTGGCGTAACAGGCATGACTGTGGAGTCTTTGGCTTCTAAAATTAAGCCGAATCAAAAAATGGAGCGATCTACCAAGGTAGTTTCTTGGTCTTATGCAGGCACAGCTGCCACCGCAGTTACCGAAACCGAGTATCCTACCTCAAAAATAATAGATTTACTGAATCTTCTAAAAGTAAACAACGAATGGAAGATTGTTAGTAGAGTTTACTCTAGAATAGAAAAAGGTGAAAGTGTCGTATCTTCAGCACCACTAACCACTGCCAAAATAGATCCTAAGGCAAAAGGAAAAACAACAGCCGCCACTACACCAGTTAAAAAGAAACCTGTTGCTGATGACGGCTGGTGATATTAAAATATTATTTCAAAATATTCAAAAGATACTGACCATAGCCCGACTTTACCAAAGGTTGGGCTATTTTTATCAGTTGGTCTTTGGTAATAAAGCCCATCCTGTAGGCCACTTCTTCAATACACCCAACTTTTAATCCTTGCCTTTCCTCAATAACTTGAACAAATTGGCCAGCTTGCATCAAAGAATTAAATGTACCTGTGTCTAACCAAGCAGTTCCTCGGTTCATTACACCTACTTTCAATTTACCTCTTTCCAAGTACACCCTGTTTACATCAGTTATTTCATACTCACCTCTTGGGGAAGGCTCAATATTTTTAGCAATTTCTACCACCTCATTATCATAAAAATACAAACCCGGCACTGCATAGTTGCTCTTCGGCTTTTCTGGCTTTTCTTCAATGCTTAAAGCGTTAAAATCAGCATCAAATTCCACAACACCATATCTTTCAGGATCATGCACTGGATATGCAAACACCATTCCGCCATCTGGATCGGCACACGATTGAAGTAATTTACTCAATCCACTTCCGTAAAATATATTATCTCCAAGGACTAAAGCTACTTTATCATCACCTATGAATTCCTCACCAATCACAAAAGCTTGAGCTAACCCATTGGGTAAAGCTTGTTCTGCATATTCAAATTTACAACCGACTTGAGTCCCATCCCCCAACAATTTTTTAAAATGAGGTAAATCGTGGGGTGTCGAAATTATCAAAATCTCACTTATCCCAGCCAACATCAGGATTGACAATGGATAATAAATCATGGGTTTGTCGTAAACAGGCATCAACTGCTTGCTTACAGCTAAAGTAAGGGGGTGCAAACGCGTTCCGCTGCCACCAGCTAAAATGATTCCTTTCATATATTTTATTAATTAGCACTTGTTTCGTACATCGAAGTATAATATTTCTGGTAATCACCAGAAGTAATGTTTTCTATCCAATCCCAGTTATTCAAATACCAATCCACTGTTTTCGACAATCCTTCTTCAAAAGTTACAGAAGGTTCCCAACCCAACTCCGACATCAATTTGCTTGCATCGATGGCATACCTCAAATCATGGCCCGCTCTGTCTGTTACATAAGTTATTAATTCCCTACTTTTCCCTATTGGATTTCCTAGCTTTTCATCCATCAAATCGCATAACAAATGGACCAAGTCTAAATTTTTCCACTCGTTGTTTCCACCTATGTTGTAGGTATCACCATTTTTACCATTGTGAAAAATATTATCTATGGCTCTGGCATGATCTATTACAAATAACCAGTCTCTTACATTCTCTCCTTTTCCATAAACTGGAAGAGGTTTCCAATTTTTGATATTATTTATCATCAATGGAATGAGTTTTTCAGGAAAATGATTAGGTCCATAATTGTTAGAACAGTTAGATACTACTATCGGAAGTCCATAAGTATTGTGATATGCCCTCACAAAGTGATCAGAACTCGCTTTGGAAGCTGAATATGGCGATCTAGGGTCATAACTGGTAGTCTCTACAAAAAACTCACTTGGGTCATGCAATTCTCCATATACCTCATCTGTAGACACATGGTAAAACCTTTTGTCTTCCATTTGGCCTTTCCAGAGGTTTTTGGCAGAATTTAACAAATTGCAAGTTCCTATTACATTGGTTTTTACAAATGCCATAGGGTCAGTTATTGACCTGTCCACATGAGATTCCGCAGCCAAATGAATTACACCGTCAAACTGATACTTTGCAAAAAGACTATCTATATAATTTTCGTCAACTATATCACCATGTTCAAATGTATAATTGGGGAGTTTATCTATGTCTTTTAGATTCTCCAAATTGCCTGCATAAGTCAATTTATCCAGGTTAACTATTTGATATTGTGGATATTTAGTAACAAATAGCCTTACCACATGTGAGCCAATAAACCCTGCTCCACCTGTTATTAGAATGCACTTTTCAAACTTCATAAATTATTGTTTTTTTTTAGTTTTAATTCCCATGTCCAAGCATCTTTGAGGCTTTCTTTTAAAGACTTTTCAGTTTTCCAATTTAAAATCTTAGAGGCTTTTTCTACATCTCCATAGATTTTTTCAACATCTCCAGTTCTACGTGGACCTATCTCGTAATTCAGTTTTAAATTATTCACCTCTTCAAAGGTTTTAATTACTTCTAAAACGGAATTGCCAGTTCCTGTCCCTAAATTGAAAACATCATAAAATGCTGTTTCTTTACCCTTTAGCAAATTCAATGCCGAAACATGGGCTTTGGCCAAATCAACCACGTGGATAAAATCTCTAACATTGGAACCATCAACCGTATTATAGTCGCTTCCAAAAACTACCAATTTATTTCTTTTACCTATGGCAGTTTGGGTAACAAAAGGAATTAAGTTGCTTGGAACGCCATTGGGCAATTCACCAATTTCAGCACTTGGATGAGCACCAATTGGATTAAAATATCTCAGCGATATGAGACTCATTTGTTCTCCAGATTTTATAACGTCCTCCAAAATATCCTCAGCAATGGCTTTGGTATTTCCATATGGCGACTCTGCTTTTTTCTTCGGAGTATTCTCAGTTACTGGAATTTGATCAGGCTGTCCATACACTGTGCAAGACGAACTAAATACAAGATTTTTCACTTTGGTCACTTGCATCACTTCCAAAATATTTATCAGTGACCCTATATTATTTTTGTAATATTTGATCGGTTTCTCTACCGACTCTCCCACAGCCTTGTATGCGGCAAAATGGATAATGCCCTCTATTTTGTGTTTGACTATAATATCTTTAACTACCTCAAAATCATTGCAATCAGCCTTGTAAAAAGGCACATCAAAACCTATTATTTTTTTCAAACCAGTCAAAACTGATTCAGATGAATTATTCAAGTTGTCAATAATTACTGGTGAAAAACCAGCATTTACCAATTCTACAACTGTGTGGGAGCCAATAAATCCAGCACCTCCGGTAACGAGTACATTCATAATTAGATATTTTAACAAAAATAGTGAGATAAAAAATGTTTTAAAAATAATGTTTGGTTTTAAATTTAATACTTAAGATATTGACCAAAAAAATAGCTAAAATCATGAATAGGGAGGATTTAAAGGCAATGATTTCACTTCTTGATGATTCTGATATTGAGGTGGTTAATATCGTTGAGAATAATATCAAAAATTTAGGTCATGAAATTATTCCAATTTTAGAAAAAGAATGGGAGAGAAATGGACTTAACCCCGTTCTCCAAAAAAAAATAGAAGATTTAGTTCACGATTTACACCTCTCCAATCTTTCTGCAGATTTAGAGTCATGGAAAAACAATAACCATACAGACTTGATGACAGGCCTTTGGTTGATTGCGAAATACCAATATCCTGACCTGAAAGTGGAAACTTTAAATCAGGAAATGAAAAATATTCAAATGAAAGTTTGGGTAAATACGCATGAAAAAATGCACCCCAACGACATGGTAAAAATCCTCAATGATGTGATTTTTGAGCAATTAAAGTTTGAGCCAAACATTAAAAACTTTCATTCTCCCTCAAACTCAATGTTCAATTTAGTGCTCAGCCAAAAAAAAGGTAATCCTGTAGCTCTGAGTTGCTTATTTATATTATTGGCCCAGCGTTTAGACTTACCTATCTATGGCGTTAATCTTCCCAATCTTTTTGTTTTAATCTTCGATTATCCAGGGTACAGGTTTTATTTAAACCCATTTAATAGAGGCCAAGTTTTTTTGGAGAAAGACATCGACGATTACCTTAAACAGATGAACATAGAGCCAAATGAGAAATATTACAAGTCTTGCTCAAATATTGAGATTATCAAACGCATACTCACCAATCTATCTTTTGCATATCAAAAAATAGGCGAAGAAGATAAACAAAATGAAGTCAATCAATTTTTAAAGATTTTCGAATAAAATCAATTGGGTTTCCAAACGTTGTTTTTGGTATTAGAATCTACCAAAATACCCTTAGGATTAAGTTTTATAGACTCTATTTCTCCAGTAGATGGATAATTGAACGTCCATTCCTTGGTTTTTGCCCAGATATCTACTGGAAGATTAATATATTTGGTTTCTTTACCTTTTTCTTTAATCTCCATTTCCACTGGCATAGGCATTTGCTCTAAATTCTCTAGGGTAATGCTTACTCCATTTGAGGCATTGTTGTTTATATACTTGGCGTTTTTAATAGATTGGTCTATTTTGTAGTTTTCGAAATACCAAGATTTCCAAAACCAACCCAAATCTTCACCAACCACATCCTCCACGGTATGGAAAAAGTCAAAAGGTGTTGGATGTTTAAAAGCCCACCTTCGAATATATTCTCTAAGTGCAAGATTCATTCTTTCCTCACCTACCACTGCTTCAGCCAACATTTTTAGCCCCATAGCTGGTTTATAATAAGCTAAAGAACCAATTTCTGCTTCAGGCATTGCATCTGGCTGTGTTAAAATTGCCTTGCTTCCTCGTGCAAAAAAAGCCATATCTTGCGTTTTTTGTTCTTTGAAGTATTCTCCTTTGTTAAAAGCTTTCAATGACAGCATATTGATGTACGTATTAAAACCTTCATCCATCCAAGCAAATTTCCGCTCATTTGTACCCACAATCATTGGAAACCAAGTGTGGCCGAACTCATGGTCTGTAACGCCAAACAACCCTGCTCTTTTGCTCCTAGCACTACAAAATACAATGCCGGGGTATTCCATTCCACTCACAATTCCAGCAACATTGGTGGCTACTGGGTAGGGATATTCGTATAATAATTCTGAATAATATTCCATGCTGTGTTTTGTATATTCGGTGGATCTACCCCACTCGGCTTTTGCGTCAACTTCTGCTGGATAAACCGACTGCACTAAAATGTTTTTACCAGATGGCAAAACCGCACGTGCTGCGTCCCAGACAAACACTGAAGAGCTGGCCCAAGCCACATCTCTGGTATTTTTACATGAAAATTTCCAGGTTTGTGTTCCAGAACTCTTTGGTCGAGAGCCATTTTTTCCAATCTCCGATTTATCAAAAATCACCACTGTTTCATCAGAATTTTGAGCTTTTTTGAGTCTATCTATCTGTTTTCCCGTTAAAACTTCCCGGGTATTCATTAATTCACCAGAGGCCACCACGGTGTGGTTGTAGGGAACCGTAATTTCAAAATCATAATCGCCATATTCAAGATAAAACTCTCCAGCACCCAAATACGGTGTGGTGTTCCAGCCTTCAATATCATCATATACACAAACTTTTGGAAACCACTGAGCAATGGTGTATATCATCCCATCTTTGGCTTCATACATTCCCATTCTATCTGCCCCATTACTGGGAATCAAAAAATCAAAATCTATAGAAATCTCAATTTTTTGTTTACTTCTCAAGGGCTCAGACAAGAATATTTGCATCCTCGTGTCATCTATCAAAGATTTAACAGACTGATTTCTCCCACTCATTTTGGGTGATTCCAATTTAAGGTTGGATATCTTATAGCCACCTTCAAAGTCTTTTAAACCGTACCTACCCAAATTCGGCGGGGTAGTTTTGCTCCCTCTCGAATCTGAATTAAATTTATTCTGATCCAATTGCAGCCAAATGAAAGTAATTTCATCTGGTGAATTGTTTATATATTCGATTTTGGCGGATCCCGAGATGCTATTCTTTTGATCATCGAGCGTTGCTGTTATCTTATAATTGGCTTGATTTTGCCAATAAGCTGGCCCAGGATTACCTGATGCACTTCTGAACACCGTTGAAGGTTGATAGTTGATCATTGGATTAAATACCGCCACCGGATCATACTTCGATTTTTCGGTAGATTCCTGCCCAAAACCTTGAACAGCAAAAGATAATGCGAAAACAAATAATCTGATTTTCATAATTTAAGCTTTTGGATGAGCCTTTTTATAGACTTCCTTTAATTGACTGATAGAATTGTGTGTATAAATTTGCGTTGCGGCTAAATTAGCGTGACCCAATAATTCTTTAATGGCATTCAAATCTGCTCCCCTGTTTAGTAAATGGGTAGCAAATGAATGCCTTAAAACATGTGGAGACTTTTTGGATATAGTAGTCACCAACTCTAAATAATGTTTAATTTTTCTTTGAACGAAAACCCTGTAAAGTTGGTCGTATTTATCAGTAAGAATCAAATAATCATGCTCAGAATCAAAATAATCTATCTTAGCTTTTAGGTATTTCTGAATCAAATCTAGCAATGTCTGATGAAGGGGAATTACTCTGTATTTGTTTCTTTTGCCCAAAACCGTTATTTTTTTTCCGAAAATATCCACATCCGAAACTTTAATATTGATTAGTTCTGACAGCCTTATACCTGTTCCGTAGAGCATTTCTAACAATAATTTATCCCGCAATCCTTCAAAATCTTCTGCAAATTCTATATTAGCAAAAAGATTTTCCATTGGTTTTTCTTCTACATAAACAGGCAGTCTTTTGGCTATTTTGAGCGATTTCACCAAAGCCACCGGATTAGCTTTAATCTTCTTTTTGATTTGTAAAAATTTAAAAAAAGCTCTTAAACTCGCTATTTTCCGATTTATGCTTCTGTTATCAATCTCATTTTCAGACAATTGAACAATCCATCTTCGAACATCTTGGTATTGGGCTTGGATTATGTCAAATTCAGTATTTGGAACATTAAGAAAGGTCTGAAATTGAAGCAAATCTATTTTGTAGGCCAACACAGTATGCTGGCTTAGTCGTTTCTCGTTTTGAAGGTAGGATAAAAAAAAATCGACCAATTCTGTAAGATTAATATTCATTACAAAATTAGTCGAAATATATGGTTCTACAAAAACGATTAATCGTCGATGTGTCCGTATGTTTTTTGCTTGTATGACGCTCTGATCACTTCGAATCTTCGCGATACTGAGGTTTTCTCAAACGCTTGACGGCGTCTTAGTTCTTTCAAAACTTTAGTTTTTTCAAACTTCTTCTTGAAACGTTTCAGAGCCTTATCGATTGACTCGTTATCCTTAATTTGAATATGTAGCATAATTTACACCCCCTTCTTTTTTAAATCGGACTGCAAAGGTAGAAAAAAAGATAATAAAACCAATGCCTTTTAAATGAAATAAACCAAAAAACTAAATCTTTGAGGGCAAAGCCACATCACTTTCGAATAATTATAATTATTTTTAAGAATCAAACCTCAATTAAAAAATGAAACTTCAATCAAAAAAAGATGAAAAGCTTACTTATGATGCCATTGTAATAGGCTCGGGAATTTCTGGCGGATGGGCAGCTAAAGAGCTGTGCGAGAAAGGATTGAAGGTACTTATGCTCGACAGAGGAAGAAACATCGAACATATAAAAGACTACAAAACGGCACTTAAAAATCCATGGGATTTCGAACATAGAAACGTAAAAGTATCTCTGGAAGAAATGAAGAACTACCCAATACATGAAAGAACCGGCTTTACCATTACTGAAGCTTCCAAAGAAATGTTTGTAAAAGATGTTGACTATCCATATCTCGAAGAAAAACGTTTTGATTGGATAAGAAGCTGGCAAGTGGGAGGCAAAAGCCTAACTTGGGGACGGGTGGCATTGCGATTCAGTGATTTAGATTTTGAAGCAAATATAAAAGAGGGGGTGGGTGCCGACTGGCCTATCAGATACAAAGACATTGCTCCATGGTACGACTATGTTGAACGTTTTGCAGGTATTTCCGGCAGTTTGGAAAATTTACCTCATCTTCCTGATGGCGTTTTTCAAAAACCATTCGACCTTACGTGTGTTGAAAATCATTTGAAAGCCATGGTAAATCAAAAATTTAATGGCCGACATGTGATTCCTCCACGACAAGCCCACATAACCGAACCCACCGAAGAGCAACTTTCGCTCGGGAGAGCAAAATGCCAAGCCAGAGACATGTGCTGGCGTGGTTGTCCGTTTGGGGCATATTTTAGTACGCAATCCGCCACATTACCTGCAGCTAATCGAACTGGCAATCTCACCCTCAGACCACATACCATAGTAAGCGAAATATTATACGATGAGAAAAAAGGAAAAGCTTCTGGCGTAAGAGTAATCGACCAAAACACGAAAGAAGTTTTGGAATATAATG
>JAIPAJ010000136.1 GCA_021740125.1 Leadbetterella sp.
GAGCTACGATATTAAACCTTGCGGGTTCATTGCTATTTGTAAATACATTAATAAGTACACCATCTGAAAAAACAACATTATCAGTAGCCAAAACATATCCTATTGTTTGTGCTGCTGGTAGCATTTCTTTATATATCTTACCTGCAAGGGTAAAAACAGCAAAATACTTCATGCCTGAGGCAGGCTTGAGAATGAATGTTCCGATTTTCTGTAAATCAGGATAAAAAGTGGTCACCAACTTTCCAGTACTATCTTCAATCTTACCTTCGAAAGTCTTAGGTAAAATTGGAAAATTATTGAATTTAATAGCCACCTTACTTGATATTCCGTCCACCAATTGACCGCCTTCAGGATAAAAAACAACTTCAGGTTTGGTCTGATTTTTAGCACTTAATAAGCCAGCAGGAGCAGGCAATGTATTAAAGATTTTAATATTTTTGGTATAAAATGCTTTTTCACTATAATTTCTCATCAAATTGGTGTAAGCAGTTAAATCATATTGTCCTGCCACCAAATTTCTAGGTAAGACAAACTGAGAATTGGCATGTCCATTTTGCACAACTACTTTTGCTTCTTTAATAATTTTATTAAGCTTATTTTGAAGCAATAGATATACTACTTGACTTTTTTGGGACAGATGATGAGATGTAGCTTCAAAAACGTATGCTTTAAGCCATATGGTATCTCCAGCCACATAGCTATCTTTGTCTACATGAATAAAAATTTTTTCGGATTGATAAGTTGATGACTGAGCGAAAAGTCGCCCACAAAGTAGAAACATTAAAACTAAAAACTTAAACTTTTGCATATTAGGAGGCCACATTTTGGGTTTAGACTATTAAATACAAATACTGTGCCTATGTAAAACAGACTTTAAATATAATCGTATTTAATTAAAATTATTACCTATTACTTTATGGACATAATCAATATTTATGCCGAAAATTATATTCATGAATTTCTAAGAATTAATTCCTCCAAAAAAAGGGCATAAAAAAACCCGATTTCTCGGGTCCTTTTTTTATTCCGTCTCTGCAGTGTCATTTACTTCGGGATCCTTGTCGGCTCCCTCCGCCACAGCTATTTCATCTTTTTTATCTAAAAACTCCTGATAAACTGTTGGCTTATCAAAAGGCCTCACACCTATTAGCCCAACCAAATCATGCTGATAAATGATTTCTCTTTCCAATAAAGCTTTAGCAAGAATATCAAGTTTGTCACGGTGTTCTAAGAGCAGATCTTTGGTGGCAGCGTATGCCAAGTCAATCATTTTCTTAACTTCCTCGTCAATAACTTGTGCCGTTAGCTCTGAGTAAGGTTTGGTGAATGAATACTCACTTTGACCTTTGGAATCATAATAACTTACGTTTCCTATTTTCTCGTTCATACCGTACACAGTCACCATGCTGTAAGCCAACTTTGTAATTTTCTCCAAATCACTCAATGCACCTGTTGATATTTTCCCAAAAATCACTTCCTCAGCTGCTCTACCGCCGAGTGTCATGCACATTTCGTCAAAAAGTTGCTCGGTACGATACAAATACTGCTCTTTTGGTAAATATTGAGCGTAACCTAAGGCAGCAATTCCTCTAGGAACTATACTTACCTTAACCAATGGATTGGCATGTTCTAAAAACCAACCAGCTATGGCATGACCAGCTTCGTGATAAGCTACAATTTCTTTCTCCTCTGGTGAGATCAACTTGTTTCGTTTTTCCAAACCACCAATTTCTCTGTCAATAGCGTCTTGGAAATCCTTCATTTCAACTTGCTTTTTGCCTCTACGTGCTGCCAAAAGAGCCGCTTCATTACAAACGTTGGCAATTTCAGCACCAGCAAATCCCGGAGTTTGAGCGGCCAATTTCTTGGGATCAACTTCTTCAGCAAATTTTATGGGCTTCAAGTGTACCTTAAATATCGCCTCACGTCCATTAATATCTGGCACATCCACACTAATCTGACGGTCAAATCTACCTGGTCTTAATAAAGCAGGATCTAAAACGTCTGGACGGTTAGTTGCGGCCAAAATTATGATTCCAGAATCTGATCCAAAACCATCCATTTCTACCAAAAGTGAGTTCAATGTATTCTCTCTTTCGTCATTTCCTCCTGGCATAGAGCCTTTTCCACGGGAACGACCAACTGCATCTATTTCATCAATAAATATAATACACGGTGCTTTTTCTTTGGCTTGTTTGAACAAATCTCTCACACGAGCAGCTCCAACTCCAACAAACATTTCCACAAAGTCTGAACCTGACAAGGAGAAAAACGGCACGCTTGCTTCCCCAGCTACAGCCTTGGCCATCAAAGTTTTACCTGTCCCTGGAGGGCCTACTAACAAGGCTCCTTTCGGTATTTTCCCACCAAGCTCAGTATATTTACCTGGTTTTTTCAAAAACTCAACAATCTCAGTAAGTTCCTCTTTGGCTTCATCAAGACCTGCCACATCTTGAAAAGTAATTTTTACTTTATTGTCTGCATCAAAAAGAGCCGCTTTAGATTTTCCGATGTTAAATAATGCACCTCCCGGACCACCACCAGACATACGAGTCATGATAAAATACATCAATCCGAAGAAGAACAATATAGGGAACCACTGCCAAAAAATATTCATGTAGTCACTTCTAGTGACTGTTTCTGGATACAGTGTGCCTTTGATATCTTCAGGAATGGCGGCAGTTTTCAGGAAGTTATTATACTCATACATAAATGAGTCTTCCGAAACGATATCCACACGAAGATGCGGTCCAGTGGAAAATTTATTGTTGGCAAGTTTTGCCTTGTATTCAGGTTTTGTTAGGGCTGTAGGAGAAAGGTTTATCTCCAATGAATTAGTACCTTTAACCAAGAAAACCTTCTGTACGTCACCATCTAGCACCATTTTTTCAAACGACTTATATGGCACAGATCCCAGTTTATTTGTACTGCTAAAAAATACAAGGCCCATGATGGCTAATATTAAAGCCGCCACTACCCATCCTTGAAGCCCACCAGGATTTGGACTCAGCTTCTTCTTCGGTTTATCCGAAGAATTGTTGTTGTTGCTTTCAGACATATTAAATTTTAAATAAAATCTTTGATTATTTAACTAAGTGGAGTTAGAGAAGGTTTCAATGTATCGCCATAATAAGTACAATCGGCATCGCCCCAAAGCGACTCAATATCATAAAATTCACGACGATCCTTTTTGAAAACGTGAACGACCACGTCTACATAATCTAATAAAATCCACTCTTTATTTTGAATACCCTCCTTGTGCCAAGGAGATTCTTTGGTAGACTTGAACACCTCTTCATCTACCGAGCCAGCTATGGCGTCTATTTGTGTGTCGGAACTTCCGGAGCAAATAACGAAAAAGTCTGTAATAGCACCTTGAATCTTTCTTAAATCCATCTTTATGATATCAAAACCTTTCTTTTCTTGCATTCCGTTAATAATGGAATCGCACAATACCTCACTCGAAATCTTTTTCTTCATTAAACTGTAAATTGGTTAAATTTGCGAGCGGTAAGTAATACTCTCAATAAGCTCACATCGCAGATTTTCTATAAAACGCTAAATTAATTTATTTTGGTCAATATTCAGCCCAAAACTTTATTTGTCGGCAAAAATCTAGTATTTCTGCCATCTTGTCATTCTACCAACGACATTGCAAGCGAAATAATTCAAAATAAAGAATTTATTGACGGAACTGTCATCCTTACCGACCACCAAACTGCTGGGAAAGGCCAGAGGGGAAATGTCTGGGAAAGTGCCCAAGGAGAAAATCTTTTGATGAGTGTCATTCTTAAAACTTCTTTTTTAAAAATTGAAAGCCAATTTGACCTCAGTATTGCAGTTGCAATATCCGTATTTGAGGCTTTAAATGCTCACGGAGTTTCTAATTTATCGATAAAATGGCCTAATGACATTTATCTGAATAATAAAAAAATAGGAGGAATACTGATAGAAAACAGCATTTTAGGGCAAAAAATGGGGAATTCCATCATAGGAATTGGCTTAAATATTCACCAAACTAAATTTGAAAACCCAAGAGCAAGCTCTTTGATTTTGGAAACACCTCAAATCAATTTTATCAGAGATAAGCTTGTTGAAAAAATATTGGAATTTTTAGAACAAAATCTTGAAGCATTTAAAGAACAAAAAACCAATCTCATCAAGAAAAAGTATAACGACAACCTCTTTGCTATAAATGAGCATAGATTATTTAAGACTTCTGAAGGAATATTGGAAGGCAAAATAACCGGTGTGACAGAAAACGGGCTTCTGAAATTAATAAGTCAAAACAAAGAAAAATATTACAATATCAAGGAAATAGAATATCTTTTTAATGATTAGGAGATAGAAATTTGGGTAAGTCGTACTAAATAATATTTTTGCAAATAAGCGAAAAATAAATCAACCTATAATAAAAAAAGCTGGAAAGTATATTTTTAACCTATGGAATCAAATACAGAAAGAAAAAAGCTTTTAGAAAGAAAAGATAACAAGGGCTGGAAAAAATGGGGGCCTTATCTTTCAGAACGTCAGTGGGGCACAGTGCGTGAAGATTACAGTGTTTATGGCGATGCTTGGAATTATTTAACCCACGACATGGCACGCTCGCGTGCTTACAGATGGGGAGAAGACGGCATCGGAGGTATTTCTGACAATAAACAGCACATTTGCTTTGCATTGGCACTTTGGAATCACAAAGATTCTATTTTGAAAGAAAGGTTGTTTGGCTTGACCAACAATGAAGGAAATCATGGAGAAGATGTGAAAGAGCTGTATTACTATCTCGATAGTACACCGACCCATTCTTACATGAAAATGCTTTATAAATACCCTATTGAGTCATTTCCATATGAAAAAATAACAAGCACAAATAATCACAGAAGTATCAAAGAAGATGAATTCGAAATAATTGATACAGGAGTATTTGATGATGATAACTATTTTGATATTTTTATAGAGTATGCAAAAAAAGACATCAATGATATTTGCATAAAAATAACAGCCACAAATAGAAGCAAAAAAGAGGCTCCGCTAACTTTACTTCCCACAGTCTGGTTTAGAAATACTTGGTCTTGGGGGTATGATGAGTTTGAAAAAAAACCCATTCTTTCGGGTATAGCAAACAGCCAAATAGAAGTAAATCACCGGCTATTCGAAAGAATGAAATTATACTGTTTGGATGCCGATCAATTGCTTTTTTGCGAAAACGAAACCAACATGGAGCGGGTTTTTGGCAAAGAAAATACCAGCTTATATACCAAAGACGGTTTCCACAATTACATAATTCATGGAAAAGAAAAGGCCATAAATCCTAATAATATTGGAACCAAGGCCTCTGCTAAATATACCAGAAAAATCAAAGCTGGAGGTTCTGAAACTTTTTGCCTTAGATTTACAGATCAAACAAATCTCAAAGAACCTTTTCAAGATTTTGAAGCCATTTTTGAAGAAAGTCTAAAAGTTGCAGATGATTTTTATGAGATAGTTCAAAAAGATATTCAGAGCGAGGAAGAAAAGACCATTCAAAGACAAGCTTTTGCAGGAATGATGTGGAGTAAGCAGTTTTACTATTATAACATCGACCAGTGGATGAATGGAGACCCAAAAATGCCATTTGAATTTAGAGGAAGGGCATTTGAAAGAAACTCTCCCTGGAAACATGCCTACATGGCCAACATACTTTCAATGCCCGATAAATGGGAATATCCATGGTTTGCGGCTTGGGATTTGGCCTTTCATACCGCTACATTGGCACGCATCGACCCTGACTTTGCCAAAAGGCAGCTAGCGGTTGTTCTTCGAGAATATTACATGCATCCCAACGGACAGATACCGGCATACGAGTGGAATTTCTCTGACGTAAACCCTCCCGTGCATGCATGGGCTACTTGGAAAGTGTACGAAACCGACAAAGAAATGAATGGCGGCAAAGGTGATGTGGGCTTTTTAGAAAGAATTTTCCATAAACTACTGCTGAACTTTACGTGGTGGGTAAACCAAAAAGACGAAGACGGAAATAATATTTTTGGTGGTGGATTTTTAGGATTGGATAATATCGGTGTTTTTGACAGAAATGCACAGATCCCGGGTGTAAAACTTCAGCAAGCTGATGCTACTGGGTGGATGGCCATTTATACGCTTAACATGCTCAAAATCGCTTGCGAAATATCTTTAGAGCGACCAGCTTACCAAGACATGGCCTCAAAGTTTTTTGAGCATTTTCTATACATTGCCGCCGCTATAAACAAACCTATGGACGAGGAAGGTAATGGCCTATGGGATGAAGACGACCAGTTTTATTACGACAAAATATATACGCCCAATTCCAATACTTTATTCCTGAAAATCAGATCATTGGTGGGTTTGATACCACTATGTGCTGTAGAAGTGATCAGCGAGGATTTATTACAAAAACTACCAGACTTTAAACGTCGATTGGAGTGGATTCTTAAAAATAGACCTGACCTTGCGGGTTTGATATCGAGATGGCACGAGCCGGGTAAGGGCGAAACACACTTGCTTTCGTTGCTCAGAGGCCACAGAATGAAAATGGTATTCAAACGCCTTTTTGATGAGAACGAATTCCTATCAGATTATGGCATAAGATCTATGTCGAAATTCCATTTGGAGAATCCTTATCATTTTAATCTTCATGGCGAACACCTGCATGTAAAATACACGCCAGGCGAGTCTGACCTGACTATCATGGGCGGAAATTCCAATTGGCGTGGGCCCGTTTGGTTTCCGCTTAACTACCTGATAATAGATTCTTTGCACAAATACTCCAACTATTATGGTGAAGATTATGAAGTAGAGTACCCAACAAATTCAGGGGAGATTGTTACGATAAGGGAAGCCGCTTTGCAAATATCGGAGCGTCTAATCAACATCTTTAAGATTAGCGAAAATGGAAATAAACCATTTATGGGCAATGTAGAAAAGTTTAACAAAGACAAGGACTTTAAAGACTATTACCATTTCTACGAGTATTTCCATGGTGACAATGGCAAAGGCTTAGGAGCCGCCCATCAAACGGGTTGGACTGGCTTAGTGGCAGATTTGATTCAGGAGGTGAATGAGAAGAAGTGAGTGAATCTCACCCAAACAATCCCCCACTCACTTCTTCCACAAAAATCTTTTTGTCGGTGATAAACGGACGGTTTTCTTCTAGGAATTCTGTAAATAGTTCCATGTGATGAAGCATAGGGCCGAAGTCGTAAGTAGCTATGGAGTAAGTTTCAATATGGATTTCCTTGAAATCGTAGATGATATATTCCATTTCTGTGCAACCCTTGTCTTTGAGGGCATACATGTATAGATTCTGGAAATTGTGCTGAAACTTTTGGGGTTTGTAGCTCGAAGTTGTTTTGATGTCTATCACTTTGCCTTCGCCAACCACATCAGCAAAACCGTAGAACTGAATATTTTGGTGGGTGAATTTTATGGGCACTTGCTCTACTCGGGAAGTAGGCAACATATCTCTTACTTTTTCAACTATTTGATTTTCAAAGACATGGGGTTTATTTTTTAAAACAGCATCCTCAAAATTTGATCCTTTTTTCATCCTTTTGAGGGTGGCATCATCAAAATCTCTTATGCGATTTATCCTGTTGAGTAGTTGAGTTCGCATTTCCAAAGTGGGTGAACTCAGATATTTCCCAAACTCGTTAAGTAAGGTAGGATAAAGACGATACTTTATATCAGACATGAGCTACCAAGGTCTCTAACTCAGCCATTTGTATAAGATGGTGCCTAGTGTGCATTTCAAGGTTTCTAAACCATTCTTGAGCGTTTAAAAAACCAAAGACTGGATGTTTAGATTTATAATCCCCGGCGTCTTGATTTATCTGCTCAACCAAATCTTTGGCGGCTTTTAAAATCTCTTCTATTTCTAAAAGATATTCATTTTTGGGTTTCCCCTTATAAGTAACGACCCCAAATTCCTCGGGCATCTTTACTTTTTTGTTCGGAAATCCATTGTTATTCATTACCCATTCACCAGCCACAGTCTTTTCCCCTCCAATTTGCCCACTTCTTTGCTCGAGGCATCTTTTGATATTGGCCAGAAAAAACTTTTTAGAAGATTCACAAATGTGTTCATACATTTGAGCCAAAGACCATTTTTCAGGGCTTGAAATATAGGCAAATTGCTCTTCTGTAAGCCTTTGAATGCCAGTATTAAGCACACCAAATGCCTTTTCTAATTCTAATAGGGTCTCCTTATTGTTCATATTCTATTTTAAATAAAACTCATTACTTGGACCACTTTCATTGTGCAGCCTGTCTAAAGCTGTAATTACATAATGATAGCTTTTCCTTTTGGAAGCGTTTTTGTCCGAATACTTGAAAACACCAACATTCTTAATTATCGCAACTATTTTCTTTGGATTTTCGAGGTTTATTTCGTCAAATTCTTCAAATCGATACAATACAAAACTTTGTATATTTTCTCTATTCAAAGTAAGTTTGGAGGGTAACTTCCAGGTAACTTCTGAACCATAATTTTCTGTCCTTTTTACGTGTAAAGTAGTAGGGCTACTCGGTGCCAACCCGTCTTTCCAGGGCATTGAAGGCAGCAAGGCAGGATATTTGTAAATATTTTTGAGCGTATCAGATATACCCAAATTATTAGCTACCAAATACTTAGAACTAAAAAATATACTCCCAGAAATCTCTTCTGACTTAAGATTGCTCCTCACTTGTTTTCCTATTTGGCCAGCAGTTTTCCATGATTTCTCTGTTGAGTTTTTGTCAACTTTATAAACACTGTGTCCAATATACAAATGCCTATTTCCATGGTTTTCTGTCCACCAATCTACCAAAGACTTGTAAGGCACTCGCACGTGATCAAAAGCAAAATATACCTGTGGAGCGATATAATCTATCCATCCAGCATTTATCCATTTGCGGGTATCGGCATACAGATCGTCGTAAGATGACAAACCACGAGTTGCCGACCCTTCATTATTCTGGGATTCATTTCTCCAAACTGCAGCAGGGCTTATCCCAAATTTCACCCATTTTTTCTCTGCACCAATTGCCCTAGACAGATCTTTAATAAGGGTATTGATGTTATTTCTCCTCCAGTCTCCTATGTTTGAAAATCCCGAACCATATTCTTTGAAAGTTTCTGAATCATCAAAAGTCTCTCCTTCTATGGCATAGGGATAAAAATAATCATCAAAATGAAGACCATCTATATCATAGTTTTTTACTAGGTTTACTGCTACTTTTTCTATATATTCCCTCACTTCGGGTAGCCCAAAGTTATACAGTTTGGAGCCACCATAATTTACAAACCATTCAGGATGTACATTAGTAATGTGTGCTTTTGAAACTGATTTTGCATTTTTTTGGGTACCTCTATTGAGATTGAGCCAAGCGTGAAACTCCATGTTTCTTTCATGGGTTTCATCGATCATAAATTTTAAGGGATCATAATAAGGATCTGGTTCTTTGCCTTGTGTGCCAGTGAGCCATTCTGACCAAGGCTCATTACTATTGGCATAAAAGGCATCTGAAGCAGCTCGAACTTGAACAAAAACTGCATTAATTCCAATTTTTTTATGAACATCGAGAATGTTCACGAACTCGTTCTGTTGTTGATCCGAACTAAGCGACTTTTTTGATGGCCAATCTATATTTTCGATGGTGGCTATCCAAGCAGCTCTAAATTGTCTTTTCGGAAACAAAATATCCTCCTTGTTGGATATAACTGGACGTTTTGGTGTGTTCTTAGGTGTGCATTGCCCTAGAATAACTACTACAATTAAGAGCAATAATTTATACTTCATTCAATAAAAAAAACACTTTAACATTCAAAATTATAAAGATTTTACTTCAAAAAAAACACTTTTCTGAATGGAACGTTACTTTGACTAAGTCCTTCTAAAGTTACTTTCAGAGGAAATATTGGATTTTCACCAATTGTTACAATGGCATTTCCTTTTTCATCAGTCAAAATTTCTGGATTCCAATAGGATGTTGGCAAACTTTCCGGCAAAGTCATTTTTATGATTTCTGGTGTATAAACCTCCGCTACTTTAAAACCTTCCAAAGCCACTTTGGTGAAATTTTTATCAGCAATATCATCATTAGGACTTTGTTTATCTTTTTGAAAAATAGACACAATACCATTTTTCCCTAAGTCTCCATACATGTTTGACATCCTTGCTACCACTTCAACTCTCAAAACATTGTTAGGGTTTACAGAATTTATACTCCCCATCGGAACACCATCTATCAAAATTAATGCCGCACTCGAATTGTACACAGAAGTTGCCCCTCCTCTAAGAACAAAA
>JAIPAJ010000137.1 GCA_021740125.1 Leadbetterella sp.
TTTCGCAATTAAACCATTTCTTGAACGAGGGTGACCTCCTGATGCACGTCCCTCACCACCACCCATCGGGTGATCGACTGGGTTCATGGCAACACCTCTAACTCTAGGAGTAACTCCTAACCATCTTTTACGACCAGCTTTACCCAATACTACGTTCATGTGGTCAGGATTAGATACCGATCCTACAGTAGCTATACAAGCTCCAAGAACCATTCTCATTTCACCTGAAGGCATTTTCAAGGTAACAAACTTACCGTCTTTTGCCAAAACCTGAGCATATGTACCAGCACTTCTGGCCATTTGACCACCTTTACCAGGTGTCAATTCTATATTGTGAACAATGGTACCTAATGGCATATTCTTCAACAACAATGCATTTCCTACTTCTGGAGCCACTTTCTCTCCTGAAACAATCTTTAAACCTACTCTTAAACCCTGAGGAGCAATGATGTATCTCTTCTCTCCGTCAGTGTATTTTACAAGAGCGATTCTTGAAGTACGGTTTGGATCGTACTCGATAGTCATAACTTCAGCTTCGATATCTTTTTTATCTCTTTTGAAGTCAATTATACGGTACTTTCTTTTGTGACCACCACCAATATACCTTGCAGTACGGTGTCCTTCATTGTTTCTTCCACCTGTTTTTCTGATAGCTTCAGTCAAACTTTTCTCTGGCTTACTTGCAGTAATATCAGAGAAATCTGGAGCTATTCTGTGTCTGGTGCCGGGTGTTACCGGATTTAATTTTTTAACTGCCATTTCTCACACATTTGCAGCCTATAAAAGGCTATACTTTAACAATTTAATAAATTATAATTCTGCGTAAAAATCGATTAAATCACCGTCTTTCAAAGTCACCATTGCTTTTTTGAAAGTACTAGTTTTTCCTGAACTCAATCTTGATTTTGTCATTCTAGACTTCTTCTTTCCAATTTGAGTAATCGTATTTACTTTTTCTACCGTTACACCGTACATTCTCTCCACAGCAGCTGCTATTTCAATTTTGTTGGCATCACGACTTACTTCAAATGTATACTTGCCTTTTGAAGTAAGCAACTGTGTTTTCTCAGTTATTTTTGGTCTTTTTAAAACGCTCATTTCTTTAAAAATTAATCTTTCAAAATTGATTCTAAATGAGAAACTGTACTTTCAGCCAATAATATGATTTCGGTATTGATCAAATCATACGTGTTTACAGAATCTTTATCAACCACTTTGGTCTTAGGAATGTTACGAGCAGATAAATAAAGATTATTTTCTCCACCGTTAACCACGAAAAGTGTTTTCTTTCCTGATAAACTCAAAGCATTCAAAAATTGAATATATGCTTTTGTTTTTGGTGAATCAATGCTGAAATCTTCAACGATGATCACATTGTTTTCAGCTACTCTTGAAGACAAAACTGACTTACGAGCTAACACTTTAATTTTCTTGTTCAATTTGAAGTCGTAATCTCTTGGACGCGGACCAAATACAGTACCACCACCTACATAAGTTGGTGCTTTTGCAGAACCGTGTCTTGCACCTCCAGAACCTTTCTGACGAACAAGTTTTTTTGTAGAGCGAGAGATCTCAGCTCTTTCTTTTGATTTGTGCGTTCCTTGACGTTGGTTAGCTAAGTAATGCTTTACGTCTAACCAAACAACGTGTTGGTTTGGCTCAACACCGAAAACCTCTTCGCTTAGCTCAACAGTTTTACCTGTTTCTTTGCCTTCTTTGTTTAAAACTTTAACTTTCATTTTTGTTCAGCCCCTTTTTCGATGTCGTGGGCTACCGACCTTTTATTTATGTAATGTAATAATTGAGTTTTTGGCACCTGGAACCGAACCTGATACTAGGATCAAATTTTTCTCAGGGAAAAGTCTCAATACTTTAAGGTTTTGAATAGTCACATTGGTATGTCCCATTCTACCGCCCATTTTAATTCCTTTGAATACTCTAGCTGGATAAGAACAAGCTCCGATTGAACCTGGGTGTCTGCCTCTGTTGTGCTGACCGTGTGTACTTTGACCTACACCACCAAATCCGTGTCTCTTAACAACACCTTGGAAACCTTTTCCTTTGGTTTTTCCGCTGATATCAACAAATTCACCTTCTTCGAATACATCTTCTACTCTGATAGTCTCACCCAAAGCCAAATCTTTTTCGAATTCTTTAAATTCTACTAATTTCCTTTTTGGAGTAGTATCAGCCTTCTTAAAATGACCCATCAAAGCTTTTGTTGTACGCTTTTCTTTCTTCTCTCCGAAGCCCAATTGAACTGCTTTGTAACCGTCATTCTCTTCTGTCCTGACTTGTGTTACAACACATGGACCAGCTTCAATTACCGTGCAAGGCACAGCTTCACCATTTGTAAAAATGGTAGTCATTCCAATTTTCTTTCCAATAATTCCAGACATAGTCTTAACTTTAATATAATCGCTAAATGTTAACCAAATTTGAATCGGGCTGCAAAAGTACGGATACACTTGCTAAAATCCAAATTTTAATTCTTTTTTAAACCCAGAGGTTGGTAAACGAACCAACTTGCCAACACTGAGAACCGTTTTACGGGTAAGGCATTTTTAATTATGCAGGAACACGCCTTGTTACCTCTCTGTGACTCCAAAAAAATTAATCGCGAATCGGAGACTGCCTATAAGTGAAATTCACAGTCGAAATTAAAATGGTTTCGTACGATGCCGACTTCTTTTAATTATTGATAAGGAGATTCCTCCGTCGAATTGAGGTGCAAAATTATACCTTTTTTCTCAAATAAAAAATTTATTATAAAAAAAACTCCTTTTTTCTTAAAAAACTTTTCGATGCAGAGGTTTTTAAACAAAAAAATGAGTGAATGCACAAAATTTGCATCGATAACATCGGAGTTTTTATAGATTTGAATTATATGTAATTTATTACAATTGCCTGAAAACAAAAAAACAGCTGAAAAATTCAACTGTTTTTAACCTATCATTTATTCAACCACTCTTAAAAAACGAGATGTTTCAGAAGAGATTTTTTTAATTTTTTTGGTTTAAAAGAATGTTATTCCTTAAAACGTTTGACAAAAGTAATTCTTTTTTAAAACTGAAAAAACAAAAAAAAAGAAATTATTTTTGCACCGTATTTTAATTTTAACAGAATTCTATGCGAAATCCTAAAAACGAAAATTACTATTTTCCTGCAGAGTGGCACCCACATGAAGCCACGTGGTTAAGCTTTCCTATAAACACAGATACTTGGGAAGATAGATTTGAGAGGATTTATCCAGCTTATTTCAAATTCATTGAGACCATTTCGTTTAGTGAAAAGGTCAGAATTAATGCAAATAATAAAAATACCATAGATCTAATCAATAGACTTTTAGATAAATTTGAAATTAATCAGTCAGATATTGAGCTATTTGAACATCCCACCAACGATTCATGGTGTAGGGATCATGGCCCAGGCTTTTTAATAAACAAGAACAATAACGGAAGACTGATAGTAGATTGGGAGTATAATGCTTGGGGTGGGAAATACCCTCCTTATAATAATGACAATGACATTCCTCAAAAAATAGCAAAGGTTCTTGGCCTCGATTTTGTAAGTCCTGGAATAATAATGGAAGGTGGCTCTTTAGAGTTCAATGGGAATGGCACGCTTATGACAAGCAAGTCGTGTTTGCTAAATCCAAACAGAAACCCTCATCTGAAGCCATCCCAAATAGAGGAAATCCTCTCAAAATATTATGGTGTGGAACAAATTCTTTGGATTGAAGATGGCATAGTGGGCGACGATACAGATGGTCATATTGATGATACCGTGAGGTTTGTATCAGAAAACAAAGTGATTACAATGGTTGAATCTAATAAATCAGATGAGAACCATGCAATTCTAGATGAAAATCTGAAACTATTAAAAGGTATGCGGGTTGTCAATGGTAAACAATTGGACATTGTAGAAATAGAAATGCCTAAGGCTGTAATTGACAATGGTGAAAGATTACCAGCCTCATACGCAAATTTTTGTATAACAAACGGTCATGTGATAGTCCCGACCTACCGCTGTAACAATGACGATAAAGCTTTGGATGTAATACAAAGTTGTTTTCCAGACAGAAAAGTGGTTGGTATAGATTCCACCGAAATCATTTGGGGATTGGGAAGTTTTCATTGCTTGTCGCAACAGGAGCCTTCACCAAATTTCGCTTAAAAGGTCTTCGACCGAAATAAAATCTAAAAATTTGAGTTATTGATCATAGCCATATTGAATAAAATAAATTTTGAATTAATCAGCAACTAAAGACCCAGGTGCAATTAATTCTCACCAGTTTGAAAAAAATAGGATGCTTTTAAGAAAATATATATACCTATCTCTAGTATTAATTACTTTTGGATCTTGCACAAAACCTATAGGTTCAAAACCAATTGTTTTGCCCAAACCAGAGTTCAATGACCTTGTAATAGAACCTACAATTGTTTCAGTGGGAGAAGATTCACTTACAAAAGCAGATTTAATTGCCGAGTTTGAAAATTTATCTGATTTAGATTCTAGCCTAAACGAGTCTTTGATTAATCAAGTTATACAAAAAAAACTTTATTTAAAAGAAGCTATTGCGATGAGAATGGATACTTCTGACTTGTTTAATGAAGAAGTAGAAACTTACAAAAGAATAGAAATTCAGAATTTCACAGAAGATAAAGCCTTACTTACAAGGTTAGCTGAAGATTCTTACGAAAAATATCAAACGGAGATTAATGCTTCACATATATTTATACCATTGTCTTGGTACGCCTCTCCAGAAGATACTTTAAAAGTTTATAAGGAACTCATGGAGCTTCGAAAATATGCTTTAAAAAACGACAATTTTGCGATATTGGCCAAAGAATGGTCTAAAGACAGTAAGACTTACGACAAGGGCGGAAGCCTTGGTTGGTTTACGGCCTTTCATTTGATTTACCCGCTTGAAATTGCGGCTTATTCAACACCAATTGATTCTATATCTCTACCTGTAAAGACAAAATCGGGATATCATTTGGTAAAAGTAAATGATAAAAGAAAAAACAGCGGTTATGTTAAAGTTCAACACATATTTAAATATCTAAAGTCTGAAATCAATAAAGATGAATACGATAAGACCTACCAAACGCTGGATTCCTTAAAAAATCTTCTTCAGAATGGAGCCAGTTTTGAAGAATTGGTAAATAAATATTCTGATGACTTCAATTCCAAAGACGCTCAAGGGCAATTGCCAATTTTTGGAATAGGTACCAGAGAAGAATCCACTTTTGAAGAGGCCGCATTTTCTCTAGAAAAAGGAGAAGTATCCAAACCTGTACGTTCGAGTAGTGGATTACACCTCATTAAACTTATCGAAAAATACCAACCAGACAATAAAGAATCTTATCTGAAAAAAATTCAACCAAAACTTACTACTGATTCAAGAGCCGAATACTTGCAAATCAAGAAATTCAATGACTTGAAAAAGAAATTTCAGTTTGCTGTAAATGATGAAATTCTAACGCAATGCCTCAATTACGCAGATGACAGGATTTTAAGTCGAGGATGGATGATGTCCCAAAATGACCTTTCAAATTTTGTTCTTTTCTCAACCAACCAAAAAAAGTATTTTGTTTCTTCTTTCTTTAGTTATGTAATGGAACGCCAAGAATTTGAGAAATGGAGAGCTGAAGAAAAACCAGTAGAGATATTTAAAATGCTTTTCGACAAATTTGTGAGTAAGCAACTCACCGAATTAGAGGAAATTGATATTCTGACCAACAACCCAAATCTAGAAAGACTGTTTAAATTCCAAAAAGATAACCTCCTTTATTCGAAATTTTACAATAGGATGATTATCGAAAAGTCTTTAGATGATTCAAGTGGCCAAAAGAAGTTTTTTGACTCCAACCCAGAATTGTTTCCGAGTGTGGACATGGGCTCGTTTGCCGTGGTAAGTTTTTCAGATAGTCTTATTTATGACAGATTTAATGTCGCAAGAACGAAATCGAAGCCATACCAACTTAACAGAGGAATAAAACCCCTTTATTACGAAAAAGATAAATATGAATTAGGTTTGGAAGAAAAAAGGAAACTTATAGGTTTAATTTCCATACTTAAGAAAAACCCTGGATATTTAGTAGAAATTGGCGGACACATTGATAAAAACGAGTTTGAGCAGGTTGCAGAGCTAAGAATTCAGCAAATCGTTGATTATTTGGTTGAAAATGGCTTACCTTTGACAAGAATTTTGGAAGTAAACTATAAGAACAGTAAAGTTCAAGATAGATTTGATTGGACAAAAAACCAAAGAGTTACTATCCAGTTTTTCAGTAATCTTGAATCTGATTTGATAAAAGTTTTCACCGAAAAACAGCCTGATGCAATAGTCTTTAAAACTTATAACATAGATAAACGTGAATTTGAGGAAAAATTAAAACTCAAATGGGAGAGTCAGACAGGAATTGTTATGATTGGTGGTAGAATAGAAGAGTTTTCTTTGAGAATCAAAAAACCTAGTAGGTCTTTTAGCGATTATAAATACCAAGTTATAGACAAATATCAGGAGTATTTAAGCCAAGAGCTAACCAAAAATTTAGCTAAGAAGTATAAAATAAGTGTAGATAACACAGAGTTAAATAAAATAATAGAGGAAGTAAAAAGTAATAATAAATGATAAAGAGGTTAGTGTTGGCATTGATTGCCATTCCATTTATAAGTTTTGGACAGACATCCACCAATGTAGACAAGATTGTAGCAAAAATAGATAACTATTATATCCTAAAATCTGAGGTAGAAACCATAGTTGAAAGAGGCAAACAAGAAGGACAAGAAATGAACAGGTGCCAAGCTTTGGAAAGTTTGGCGATTCAGAAACTATTGGTGGCCAAAGCAGAGATTGACTCCGTGATTGTGGACGAAGACATGGTAAATGGCCAGTTAGATGCCCGTATGCAGGAAATGATTAGGGCTTATGGAAACGAAAAAAATATCGTGCAACAATTTAGCAAGTCGATAGAAACCTTGAAATCTGAACTAAAAAGTCAGGTGCGGGAGCAGCTAACTTCTGATAAAATGAGGAATACGATTACTGAAAATGTAAACGTTACCCCGCTAGAAGTAAAAAACTTCTTCAGCAAAATACCTGCTGACAGCTTGCCGATAATACCCACTGAAGTGATTATTTCACAAATTGTGCGATTGGCCCCTGTAACCAAAGCCATGAAAGATGAATTAGTGGAAAGATTGAATGGCTTCAAGAAAAGAATTGAATTGGGTGAAAATTTTGCCGAATTGGCCAAAGAGTTTTCTGAAGATCAAGGCTCGAAAGTACAAGGCGGCGACTTGGGTTGGGCCAAAAGAGGGCAAATGGTAGCCGAGTTTGAAGCCTCTGCTATGACACTTGATTCAGGAAAACTTTCTGAAGTGATAGAATCAGAATTTGGTTTCCACTTGATTCAAACACTAGAAAAACGAGGGCAAGAATATCGTGCAAGACACATACTATTGAGACCTGATTATAGCAGATTGGATCTTACGGAGCCAAAGAGATTTCTGGATAGCTTGAAAAATCAAATTGAGATTGATAGCATCAAATTTGAAAAAGCAATAAAATTGTACTCTCAAGATAAAAACACTGCAGATGCTGGTGGCATCATCATGAATCCAGAAACTGGCAGTAACTGGCAAGCTGTAGATGTTTCTATGGAACCTAATTTGTACTTTACGGTAGACCCCATGAAGGTTGGCACAATAAGTGGTACTTTGAACTACAGAACGGCAGATGGTAAAACAGGTATGAGACTAATCAAAATCAAAGATAAAAAGGAAGCCCACAGAGCCAACATGAAGGATGATTATGAAAAGTTGAAAAACTATGCCATGAACAATAAGCAAAACGAATCGATAGAAAAATGGTTTAAAGATGCCATTGCAGAAGTATATATCAATATTGAAAAAGAATACGAAGCTTGTAAATTATTTGAACAATAAACCATTTTCACAAAAGTGCAATTGAAGAATTTCAACTCGGATGTAGAAGCAGCAGATGCTTTAAAAAACACATATCAAGAACTTTCAAAAGAGATAGGTAAAGTAATTGTCGGACAGGAAGAGACCGTAAAACTATTGTTGACCGCTATTTTTTGTCAAGGTCATTGCTTACTGGTAGGTGTTCCTGGGCTGGCCAAAACTTTATTGGTACAAACCATTGCCTCTGCTTTGGATTTAGATTTTAATAGAATTCAATTTACGCCAGACTTAATGCCTTCTGACATTGTTGGGTCAGAGACTTTGGACAACAACCGAAACTTCAAATTTGTAAAAGGACCTGTATTTGCCAATATCATTTTGGCGGATGAAATTAACCGTACTCCACCCAAAACACAGTCAGCTTTGTTGGAGTCTATGCAAGAATACTCAGTAACAGTGGCCGGTGAAAGACACCAATTGTCTAAACCGTTTTTTGTATTGGCTACCCAAAACCCCATTGAACAGGAAGGTACCTATCCCTTACCCGAAGCTCAATTAGACCGTTTTATGTTTATGGTAAACTTGGATTATCCGAGTTTCGAACAAGAAATGGCCATTGTAAAAAGTACGACTTCCAATATCAAAACGGTAGTAAACAAAGTCTTGGGGGCTGATGATATTATCCTTTTCCAAGATTTGGTAAGAAAGGTACCTGTAGCAGACAATGTGGTGGAATATGCAGTGAGATTGGTACATAAAACCAGACCCAACATAGAAGGAGCTTCGGAAGAATCTAAGAAGTTTCTAGAATGGGGAGCTGGCCCAAGAGCCTCTCAGAACTTGGTTTTAGCTGCCAAATGCCATGCTTTGATTAACGGAAAATACTCTCCAGACATCGAGGACGTAAAAGCAGTGGCCTTCTCAGTTCTCCGTCATAGAATAGTACGAAATTTCAAGGCAGAAGCTGAAGGAATGAGTACCGAAGAAATCATAAAGAAATTGATGTAATTGAAGGAGAGTCTAGATACTCTCCTTATTTTTTGGAGAATACTTTCATGATTTCCTCCTTGCTCAGGCAATTCAAAGTCATATCTGACGTCAATCCCGCTTTGCGGGCAACCGACACTCCATAATGCATGTCGTGAATTCCCTTGGTCTCATGGGCATCGGGGTTTATACTGATCATCACGCCTTTTGAGAGACAATAATCTATCCATCGCCAATCAATATCCAATCTATATGGACTGGCATTCAACTCCATTACCACTTTGTTGGCCGCACAGGCATCAATAATCATTTTATAATCAAACGGATATCCTTTTCTCGAAAGCAAAAGCCTGCCTGATGGATGACCCAAAATACTCGTATAAGGATTCTCCACTGCCTTTAGCAGCCTTCTTGTGGCTTTTTCCTTGTCCATGTTCAAAACCGCATGAACGGAAGCCACCACATAATCAAACGAAGCCAAAACATCTTTTTCATAATCCAAGTCGCCGTTGATCAATATGTCAGATTCTATGCCTTTTAAAATGGTAAAATCCGTGTAAGCTGCATTTAGGACATCTATTTCTTGGTGTTGTTTTACCACAGTTTCTGGCCAAAGTCCGGAGGCGTAGGAAGCTGTTTGGCTATGGTCAGCAATACCGAAATACTTTAGTCCGAGGCCTTTGCAATAATCCGCCATTTCTTTGAGCGTATGGCTGCCGTCAGAATAAGTGGAGTGATTGTGCACCGTACCTTTTAACTTTCCCCAAGTGACCAAGTCTTCATTTTTGTGGGTCTGAATCCACTCAAACTCTTCTCTTCCTTCACGCATTTCGGGAATTATATAACTAAAACCGAAAGAAGAATATGCCTCTGCTTCGTCCGTAAAGGTGTTTTTGGTCAAGTGATTTAAGAAAGTGACACCTTCTTTGTTTTGATATTTTAAGTGTTCCTCGTCTGAGTTTTTTATGAGATTTTTAACCACAAAGTCTCTCGACGAAACTTTTTCTATTTCTATGGCCACTGCATAGTCACCATACAAACCTCTCCAAACACTCGGCGATGAGGTCTTCATGTCTTGGTGAAACAGCTCGGCATCGAATTTTAAGCCGCCAAAACCATCTTTTACCACCAAAAACTGCAGCATATCTACCGTTTCAGATTTTCTGACCACCTGCCCTACCTCATGGGCATGTTCATAGCTGGCTTGAATTTTTTGGAGAATTTCGGCACTCAGCTCTGCGGCTTTGTTCATTCTAAGTTTGCCCATCTGTTCCTGCAGAAAGGCCAAAGACTCTAGAATGGCGTCTTGTGTTTTTTGTCCAAAACCCTTGG
>JAIPAJ010000138.1 GCA_021740125.1 Leadbetterella sp.
ATTACATTCCTAAAAAAGCCTTTGTGAACAACGTGGTCATAAAAAGGCAAACCACTTTTGTGAGCATATTCTGTGAAGAAATCTCTTATGGCATTTGATGGATCGTCTTGCAAATAGCATTTTTGAATAGGTAAAACTTTATCAAATCTCTTGGGAATATGGAATCCTAGAGCATCCTTTGATATTTCTTTTCCTGATGCCACCTCATCGTTGGTTAGCCATCTTGAATTAGAAAAAGTGTATTCGAGTTTGTTTCTATAAAATTGAGTCTTTGAGGAGCCTAAAATGGGCGTAAATTGAGGAAGCTTAACTTTTCCTATCCTTGTTAATTGATCGTATACCTGTTTTTGTTTTTGTTCAATTTGCTTTTCATAAGGAATATGTTGCCATTTGCAACCACCGCAAACGCCAAAATGCTCACAAAATGGCTGAATACGATCAGTCGATAATTTATTAATTGCCAAAATTCTTCCTTCAGAGAAATTCTTTTTGGTTTTAGAAACCAAGAGCTTTACTTCGTCTCCTGGACAAACATTACTTCCTTCTACGAAAATAACCTCGCCATCGTCTTTTACGATACATTTTCCTTCAGCCGCAAAATCCAAGATTTGGATATTCTCAATTATTCTTTTTTTACCTTTTTTCATCTAAAGTTTATTTAGAATTTCTCTTTTCGAAATGGGATTTATCAAAATTTTATTAATAATAATATCCGAATTCAAACTATTTCTATTTATCAAATAATTAATTTTGCTTGTCTTTAAATTAAATTAATCGGATGAATAACAAATCGAGTTTTGGAGAAATAAAAAAAGCGATGAATTTTTCATCGCTTTGTGATCCCGCTGGGATTCGAACCCAGGACCCATACATTAAAAGTGTATTGCTCTACCAGCTGAGCTACGGAATCGAAAATGATTCTAAAAATATTTCTGAAAACTTAAGTGATCCCGCTGGGATTCGAACCCAGGACCCATACATTAAAAGTGTATTGCTCTACCAGCTGAGCTACGGAATCAAGACCTTGTCTCAAATGAGGATGCAAAATTATGAAATTAACCCAACAATCCCAAGACTCTTTTTAAAATTATTATTTTTCTTTTTGCTATTTTTCTTTCAAATCGCTGATTCTAAGGCACAAAATGATGTTGCTAAAAAAGCAGATTCTTTATTTAGTGCAAAAAAATATTCGGAAGCTGCAAATATTTATGAACTCATTTTTAAAGATAATCAAGTAAACAAGCCAAATATTTCGCTTAAACTGGCATATATTTACGAAAGTTTAGGAGATTTTCCGAAAGCTATCTACTATTTGAACAACTATTATAATCTAAATCCAGACGATGAGGTTTTTGAAAAAATGAATAAAATGGCTTTGGAGAACAAGTTTACCGGTTTTGAAAGAAGTGACTTGAATTTTATTTTGGTTTTATACCAGCAGTTTTACATTTTTATTCTTTATTCTGTTATTCTGATTGGAATATTTATTCTAATTATACTATTCCGAAAAAAAATATACAATAAAAAAATTCTTCGGAGGCATCTTATTTTGGTGGGTTTATTTATCGTGTTTTTATTGGTTTTTATTAATGTACCAAATTCTTACCAATCGGCCATTATAAATAAGAGTACCTATTTTAGAGAATATCCATCTTCTGGATCACCGATTATAGGTTCCATAGAAAAAGGCAACAAAATCAATATTTTTGGTCAAGAAGATATATGGCTCAAAGTCTTGTGGAATAGAAAGATAGTGTATATCCATAAAAATGATACGTGGATTTTGAATGGATAGACTCTTTAAAAAGTTTATTTTTTTAGGTTTGTAGTTTTTTAATTAAGCATAAATACATATTTTTGCGGCTGTAATGGCGAGGTGGTGGAATTGGTAGACACGCTACTTTGAGGTGGTAGTGAGCGAAAGCTTGTGAGAGTTCGAATCTCTTCTTCGTCACTGTAATATGTTGATAAGCAGGTATTTGAAAAATTACCTGCTTTTTTTTATCGTCTTCTGAATTTTTTCTTCCGATAAGATTGCGGATTAGCCACTACAAAACACTTTAATGGACTTCCTGGAAGTCTTTGATAAATAGGAATAAAAGCCCCTGCGTAAACCGAAATACCGCGAGGATTGAAGGTATTCAACCAACCTGTAATATTATCTGACCCAAAATATAATCCATAATACCGAAAGGAGGCTCCGATATTCAAGTTCTTATAATTATTTTCAATACCAATAGGAACAGCAATTTCTAAGCTTTTTTTCTCGTATCGTGGTATTATTGCAACTCCAGAATAATTGATAATCCCTCGTCTATCAGAATTCAACAAGGATTGTCTCCAGTTTAAATTAATATAGATATTTTCTTTTAGAAGATAATCAAAGATAAACACACTCGTAGCAGGCATTAAAATAGTGAAAGAATCGCTGTTCGTACTGGCTGTTCCAAATATTGAATTCGTTGTGGCTATAACGGGCTCAAAACCACCAAATTTTTGATATGTTTGAGGAAGAATTACATTATTGGAACTAAATAATGTATTAGTTTCCACACCATTTCTGAATTTGATAAACCCTAGGTCTATGAGTGAAAAACCAATTTTATAAAGATATTTGTTTTTTGTAGGATTGGTAAATTGCTTTCTGTTGTTGTTTCTAGTATAGGTTTGAAAATCAGGGCGATATTCATAAATTATTCCCAAATCACCTCCAAATCCCTTACCAATGCCCGTCAATTCGGTCATTTGATCAGTGAAGTTTGAAGTTTGCAGCGAATTATAACGCGAGGCATCAGTAAGCGTAGCTTGAGCATTTTTTATATCTATATCTTGCCTTAAATTGTCGTTTAGGTTCGGTTCTATCGTAAAATCAAAGTTTTTTGATCCTATGTGATTGTAAATACTAGATACGTAATATTTACCTGTTGCTCCTATTTTAATGAATTTTGGTTCTTCTTCTACAGTGACTTTTCCAATTGTCGGGTAAAACTCATTTACAAAGCTAGAATTCAAATATCCATGTTCGTTCACATAAGTATTTCCTATCAATTCGGTTGATTTTGTCCATTTAATAATGGTTTTACCTATTTCATCAGAAGCTTTTGTGAGAGAATTCATGAATCGATATCTCACCCCAATGGCAATTCCCAACCCCAATTTCTTAATATCCACACCAAGGGCAGGCCCTTTGGCTTCACCATTGGCATATAATGACAAATCTCTACCAGACTCCGAGACTTTAAAATAACTGGGCTTCCATATAACTTTTGAACCATCGGCATTTCGGTATTTGTTGGGCGTAGTTCTTGTAACAAAACTTAACAAAGAAAACGGAGCATTCCATCTTACATAATTATTTTGGAAATCGATGCCAGCTCCAGCCAAGTTAATAAAAATACGCTGACGAGTGTCAACCACGTTTGCTGGGTTTGTTACAAGGCCATTGATTCCTGTATAGTTACTACCAGCTATTCCCAAAAAATTTTGAGAAAAAACGTTGTGGCTTAACAAAACGAAAAAGTAAATTTTGTACTTTAAGGGCATCAATGCTTATATGACTATTTTTTTTACAAAAATATCACTATTTGTATAGTTTATAACCATATTATACCAAAGAAAAAATGAACAGTAATTTGAGTAATTATCAAACCAACCAATTTTATGATGAGTTGATTGGTACTTCAAACCTTCCACATAAAGGAATCGAAATGGTTTATGACTATTTTAATGACTTGAGTATTGATGAACTGAAATCAAGACAGAGAAATCTTGAGACTGCCATGATAAACATGGGTATAACTTTTAATGTGTACTCAGAAGAAGGTGGAACGGAAAGGATTATTCCCATAGACATTATTCCTAGAATTATAAAAGCCAAAGAATGGAGTAGGCTTGAAAAAGGACTAAAGCAAAGAATTTTTGCTCTCAATGAATTCTTAAAAGATATTTATTCGGATCAAAAAATACTTAAAGATAAAATAATCCCTTCAGATGTAATTTTCAGCAGCAAAGGTTTTATCAAGGAATGCATGGATATAAAGCCACTGAAAGATATTTTTATTCATATCACAGGAACTGATTTGATTCGAAATCATAAGGGTGAATTTGTGATATTAGAGGATAATTTAAGGTGCCCTTCAGGTGTGTCCTATATGCTTCAAGGTCGTGAATTGTCTAAACAAGGGCTTTCAAAGCTTATTTCAAAGGCAAAAGTAAGGTCTATCAGTGAATACACAGAGAAACTTTTTGAGGTGATGAAATATGTTTCAGGTAAATCTGATCCAACTATCGCTGTTCTTACGCCTGGGATTTACAATTCGGCTTATTATGAACATTCATATTTGGCACAACAAATGGGTGTAGAATTGGTGGATTATAGAGATTTAGTCGTAGAGAATGATGTTTTAAAAATGAGAACTACTAAAGGCCTGAAGACTGTGGATATGCTCTATCGCAGACTTGATGACGTTTTCATAGACCCGAAAGCGTTTAATCCAAATTCTTTAATTGGGATTCCTAATTTATTTAAGGCATATAAAAAAGGAAATTTGGGCTTGGCTAATGCACTTGGAACAGGAGTAGCAGATGATAAAGTGGTCTATGCCTACGTTCCAAAAATAATAAAATACTATTTGAACGAAGAGCCAATACTGTCAAATGTGGAAACATTTCTATGCGAAGATCCAAAAAGCATGAAGTATGTTTTGGAAAATATTGACCAATTGGTAGTTAAAGAAGCCAACGAAGCTGGAGGTTATGGCATGCTCATTGGACCAAAATCTACTAGAGAAGAACAAGATATGTTTAGAGAAAGAATAAAATCAAATCCAAGAAACTATATAGCTCAGCCTACGATTTCATTATCTACTGCCCCTTGTTTAGTAGATGAAACCATCGAAGGCCGTCATGTGGATCTTCGTCCATACATTCTATTTGGAGAAGAGATTTATGTAACTCCTGGTGGTTTAACACGTGTAGCATTGAAAAAAGGGTCACTCGTAGTGAATTCATCACAAGGTGGTGGAAGTAAAGACACTTGGGTATTGAAGGAATAGAAAACTTTTTTTATTCATAGGCTTTTTTTGTAATTTTGTCAAAAAATAATTGAAATGTCGAAATCAGAGATAAAAACTGGGTTAATAATAAGTTCATTGATAATTTTAGCGGCTCTTTCTAGGTTGGTTGATCATCCAATGAATTTTACGCCTATGACCGCTATTTTGTTATTTAGTACAGCATATATAACCAACAAATGGTTGAAGTTGATTTTTCCTTTTGCTACTATATTGTTTACAGACATGGTATTAGAGGCAGTAACAGGCTATGGATTTCACTCTGGTTCTTCTGTGGTCTATTTGGGATATGCTTTTATTTTTGGGATTGGTTATTTGTTCTTGCAAAAGGTTAATGTGGGGAGAACACTTGTTTCGGTTTTTTTATCTTCGATAGTGTTTTATTTAATTACCAATTTCGCATTTTTCTATCCTGAAAGTGAAGTTTCAAATCCAACAATTGGAGCTTATCCGCATAATTTTTCTGGTCTTATTGGCTCTTATCAAGCTGGTTTGCCTTTTTTTAGAAATATGCTCGTTGGAGATTTGACATTTACAACTATCGTTTTTGGAAGTTATTATCTAATCAGAAATCTTGGTCTTAAAACTATAAATAACTGATTTTCAAAATATTTGTACTAAAAGGGTATTTATTCAGATAAATACCCTTTTTTATTTCCGAAATACTATGTTCTTAGAAAATATTACCTTTTCCATCTCCAAAAACAGAAGCCAGTACTTCGAAAGATGGATAAAGTCTGAATTGCAGGATATTGAAATTTGGGTAGAAGATATTCATACCTATAAACTTTTGACTGAAATAGACCCTCAAAGTTGTAACTACTCTATTCAATTTTCTTTTGTCTCAAAAGAGCAACTCGAGATTTTTAAACAATTGCATTTCGATTCTTTACTTGCAAATACTCAAAATAATTTTGAAGGGGAAGTATTGTATTTCAATACACTGCTACAAAAGTTTTAATCAAAAATTGGCCAGTCAACTTTAAACATGAAAGCCCTTGGAGTAGCTAAATAGTACGGGGAAGTATAAAAACCTTGGTAAGGCAATCCCTGGTTAGCGTGGCCAAGTTTGAAGGCCAAGCGAACTTTATTCACCTGAAAAGACATGTATGGATCTATGGTAGCCACACCCCAAACTTGAAAATCGTCTTGCAGGTAAAACTGATTTAAGAGCGGAGAATAAGCATCTGCAGTATATTTTGACTTAAAAAAGACATCAGATCCCACATAAATCTTCAGTACTTTAGCATAGGTGAAATTAAACTCAATATTTGTAAAATTTATCAATGTGGGCAACTTATATATATCTTTTGCATTTTGAATATTTACAATAAACTGATTACTCGCTCTAAATTTTGATTTGCTAATGCCCACATTCAAGATGAGATTCGTAATATTTATTATGGATTCAGTTTGAATAGGTTGTAGTTTTTGATTTAAATAAACATAGTTACCGAGTAAAGTATTGGCCAACTCAGGTTTAAAATTCAAGGATTTGAATTTCAAACCATATCCAGCTTTTAAGTGTGTGGTAGATAATCCCTTAAATGAATTATTCCAGCCTATTACACCGTTGTCATAGTTTTCAAAAAATAAACCCACTGGAATTATAGATTGATAAAATGTACCTTCTAGACCTTTAAATGACAATTTCGAATTCAGTAAAAAGTTTTTTAAGCTTGCCGAAAATTCAGCATCTGCATTAAGAAAATTTGAGGAGTCTTTGAAATAATATCCCAAAGAACCACCTAGGAATGCTTCGCTTTTTAAGTTGGTTTTAAACTTATCAGAAAATTTATTATCTAATCTATAAAAACGTTGTCTGGCATGGAGTAAATAATTGAATCCTTTAAAACGACCTTTGAATCCTACTTTATTTGACAAAACACTAAAGGAAAAGTTTTGAATCAGCGAATCATTACCTAAAACGGTGGGTTCAAAGTTATAACTAATTTGGGTAGAATTGGTTGCAAATTGTGGATCAACAAAGATGTGTTTTTGATGCTCGTAATCTAATACATGAAAAACCTGAAAACCGTTTTTCAATACAAATTGTTGATAGGTATGTAAGTTATTCCATCTTTCGGTATTATAAACACCGTCTGTAAATTGCGAATCGTAAAATCTTCTGTAGTTGCTTTTCAACTTTTTGATATCAATCGATAGATTCTCTTTAATAAGAATCCCTCCTTGCTCTATCTGGCTATGATTAAAATGATAAAACGTACCCAAAAAAGTGAACTTCTTGTTTTTCGAACTGTAGTTTGTTGAAATATCATAATTCCAGTGATCTATTAATTTTTCTTCTGCATTGGTTGCGTCTATTTGCTTTGAAGAATTATATTTAGAAACATTTAAGGTAAAGTTCAGCCTTGGGTTTATGTTTTGGCTATGTGTGAAATCGAGCCTTATGTGCCCATTAGAGCCTTGCATGTAAGACAAATTGGTATAAGGAGAGCGTGTATTATAATATTTGAAATTAGCCACATTAGGAGCGTACAAACTAAAAGTGTTCAGCCCAAGTTTGGTAGAAGCATCTGAAAATTCTTCAAAAAGTATAGGTTTGGATGCCGTTCCGATATTTCCTAAATCCTGATACAGCCAATTTTTTTCAACCAAAATGTCAGATTTATAGAACCTTTCAAGTGTTGTATCAGGGTTGTATTCAGTGTTGAAGTTTCTTAAAATATCCTTTTCCAATCTGAATTTCACGCTTTTTGGGCCATAAACCTGTTTGGTAGAATCGTCGAGGATTTGGGCATAGCTTAGATGGACGAGAAATGAAAAGAAGACTGCTAATGTGAAAAACCGCATATTGTATTGGAAACAGATTCAAAATACAAATAACGTCATTTTCTGTTTAATTGATAAATCCTAGTTGCTCAAAAATCTCTTTTTTAAGCTCTATTTCGTTAATAATTTTTATTTTTTGCTCCGAAATGAAGAAACAAGACAAGAATTCAGGATTTAGCAAAGGTTTAATTTTAACAAAATCTTTTGCTGTACAAACAAAATTTGAGTCTGGAAAAAGACTCAATATTCCTGTAATTTCTTCTTTTGTATAGTCATGATGGTCATTGTATGCAAAATGTTCGACTATTTCGAAATTCTGTTCAAGACCGATTTTAAACTCTAAATTATTAGCAAGACCAGATATTAATACAATTTTTGATTTTTTTGTCAAAATTGCATTTTCTATATTTGAGGGTGGTAAAGATTGAAAAACTGCAAAAAATATTGGCGTGTCTTTTTTAGTATATTTTTTAATTTTGTTGGTTAATGAGCGTCTTTCAATTTCTGAAATGTGATTAGGACATTTGGTTACGATAATAATATTTGCCCTTTTAGCACCACTTTTAGATTCTCTTAATAAACCTGTAGGCAAAAGAAAATCCTCGAAAAATGGCCTAGAATAATCACATAAAAGAATATTTATTTTGGGTTTTAGATACCTATGCTGAAATACATCATCAAATAAAAATATATCCAAATTAGGTTGAATGAACAATGCTTTTTTTAAACCTTCTACCCTATCTTCGGAAACAAAAAAACTTGTGTCTAAGTTTTTGGAATATAACATAAATGGCTCATCTCCAACGTCTCTTGAAGTGGATTTTGAGTTTAATTGTAGAAAACCATGAGTTTTTCTACCATATCCCCTGCTAATAATTCCTATTTTATTATTTGGAAAAACTGAAATTAAATAATCAATTATAGGAGTTTTACCAGTTCCACCTACCGTAAGATTTCCAACCCCAATGGTCGCAATATTTGGCTCAAATGTCTTCAAAATCTTAAGTTCAAACAAAAGATTCCTTAAACTTGTAATACCTTTGTAGATAAGCGAAAAAGGTAACAATAAATACTTTAAATACTGTATCATAAATGGCTTTGAATGCTCAATATTACAAACATACATTAAATTTTAGATTTGAAGCCGGTACTTCTCGTGGAGTTTTGAAAAAAAAAGATTCGTATTTTTTGAAACTTTTTGATGAAACACAACCAGAAATTTTCGGATTGGGAGAAGCCGGGCCTTTGGAAGGTTTAAGTTTAGATTTTGGACTGATGGCTGAAAATAAACTTAAGGATATAGTAAGTTCCATAAATAAAGGCAATTATGGTTCAATGGAAGATATAAAATCCAACCTAAATAACTATCCGAGTTTATTGTTTGCCATAGAGACAGCCGTATTAGACTTAGAAAATGGAGGAAAGCGTCAGATTTATAATAATTCTTTTTTTAATGATTCTGATAAAATAAAAATCAATGGGCTGGTTTGGATGGGCAACAAAGATTTCATGAAATCTCAGATTATTGAAAAACTGGAATCTGGCTATGATACCATTAAACTAAAAATTGGGGCTATTGATTTTCAGGAAGAAATTGAACTTTTGAGATTCATAAGAAAACAATTTTCTTCCAGTGAAATATGTTTGAGAGTAGATGCAAACGGTGCTTTTTCTTTTGAATCCGCATTAGAGAAATTGAATATTCTATCGGAATTTGAAATTCACAGCATTGAACAACCCATTAATGTAAACCAATGGGATGAAATGGCAGATTTGTGCAAAAAAACGCCCGTTCCAATTGCTTTAGATGAAGAATTAATTACAAATTCCGAAAATAAGGAAAAATTATTGAGTCATATTCAGCCGCAATTTATTATTCTAAAACCTAGTTTAATGGGTGGTCTGGCAGGTTCTAGGGATTGGATAAACAAAGCAGAAAGTCTAGGAATTCAATGGTGGATTACTTCTGCATTAGAATCAAACATTGGTCTAAATGCAATTTGCCAGTTTGCTAGAGAATTTGAAAACTTTATGCCACAAGGTTTGGGAACTGGAAAGTTATACAAAAATAATTTCGAATCACCGCTTACCATAGAGTCTGGTAAGATATATTACAAAAAGGACCAAGAATGGAATCTTAATATTTTTCGATCCAATTAGTCCCTTTTACAAGCAAATTTTGTGTTTCAGCCTCTTTTGAGCCAGCTTTCACGTCAAAATTATAATCCCAATCTGCATGTGGTTGTATACTCATGAGTATGGACTCTGTGCGACCATTAGTTTCTAGTCCAAATTTTGTTCCTCTGTCCCAAACTAAGTTATATTCTGCATATCTACCTCTCCGTATATGTTGCC
>JAIPAJ010000139.1 GCA_021740125.1 Leadbetterella sp.
CGCGTATCATATTGTAATACTCTAAAATAAGGCAACAAATGAGGAATTACCTCATCCCACATCATCATTTCAGAGCCCAATGAGTTAGAAAAAATTAGTACTGGGCTGTTGGGTGTTCCTTGTAATTTATAATTCACCTTTGTATTTATTTAAAATTGTATCCACTATCTCCATACTATTTCCAATTGAGTTTTCAGGATTAAATAGCTCATCTAAATTCTCTAAGTCAAGTTTCATTTCCTTTAGTACTTCTTTCAAATGTTTATTTTTTGAAATAGCAGTTTTACAAGCTTTCTCTACCAACTCATGGGCCTGAATTTTACCTATTTTAGAGGCCAAAGCCAGTGATACATTTTCAGCAAAAATCAGCCCCTGTGTAATCTCAATATTTGCCAGCATGCGTTTTTCGTCAACCTCCAAGCCTTCGATCAATTCCACGGTCTTTTCTAAACTACCTGCTGTCAAAAGCATTATTTCGGTCAAAACCTCCCATTCCGCATGCCAATTTCCAGCTGAACGTTCATGCTCTTGTATCATAGAAGAAAGCATACTTCCAACCAAATGCGGAATACGTGTGGCATTGGCCAATATGGCTACACATGTAACGGGATTGCGTTTATGTGGCATAGTACTAGATCCCCCTTTACCTTCGGCGGCACCCTCAAAGACCTCCCCAACCTCGGTCTGCATCAATAATGAAACATCTTTCGCTATTTTGCCTAAGGAACCACTCAAAATGCCTAATTTAGACGCTAACTCATTTAAATTATCTCTCTGAGATTGCCATGAAAATGAAGGACTTAAGCCCAAAAACTGAGCGAATAAATTTACAACATCGTTAGAAATATTTTTATTTTGACTTCCAACAGCACCAGAAAGTTGCACCACCAACAGCCTTGGCTTCATTTCAACCAACCTATCTATTGACCTACAAACACCTTCTAACCAAGCACTTGTTTTGAGACCAAATGTGATTGGACGAGCTTGCTGCAAAAGCGTACGCCCAACCATCACAGTACTTTTGTGCTTTTTAGAAATTTTTATCAATTCTGACTTTAGAATCACTAATTTACTCTCCAATAAATTTACAAATTGAGCTATTTGTAGTATCGAGCCGGTATCCACAATATCTTGGCTAGTAGCACCAAAATGCACAAACTTTGAGGCTTCAAAGTCTCTGCTCTTTACTACTTTCGTAAGTTGCTGAACCAAGGGTATAGCCGCACTGCCTCCAAGTTTAATATCTTTTTTAAGTTTTTCTACATCAATAAAATCAATCTGGCAGCAATTCGAAATAATATTAGCAGACTCTTTGGTTATGATACTTGCTTCTGCCTGAGCCTGAGCCAAAGAAGACTCTGCAACCAACATGGCCGCTACTGTGTTTTGGTCCGAAAAAAGTTCGTTTACCTCAGAAGAATAAAAAAGTTCGCTGTATAAACTCATAGTTTCAAATATCAAAGAAAACCGTTTCACTATCGCCTTGTATGTGAATATCGAATAAATAATAATTATCTTTTTTCTGAGCTATCAAAGTTTCTCTTCTTGAATTATCTATTTGAGAAAGCACTTCATCTGTTGCATTTTTGACTTCGTCAGAAAAATAAATTCTTGTGTAAGAATGAATTAACTGACCACGCATAAACAGAATCACGGACAAAAAAGGTGCATTCTCTCCTGAAGATTGAGGTTTTTTAGTTTTAAAAACAAAGCTTTTGTCTTTTTCAGTACCTGTACCAAATCTTCCGAAAAGGTTATTTTTATTATCCCAAATCTCGAGCATGGCATCGGGAATAACATTTTCTTCGCCATCAAAAACTCTACCACGAATTACTATATGTTCTTCATCTGATGAAACCAAATCATTCTGTGCTAAGCTTTGAAAATCGTATAAATATTGCTCAGGAGTAAGACCATATGCGAAATAAGGCCCAACCGTTTGCGATGGTGTTTGCTTTAACATAATATTTTCAAAATTTATATTTTCTCAAATGGTGTAGCTTTATGTCCTCTCAAAACAAAATCAAAGCGGTAACCTAAGGCAAAATCAGGTTCTGTAACTCCAAGATCAAACTTGGATATCAATAAGTCTCTCCCTTTAGGTGGCACTGCCAAAAATATAGGGTCATGTTCTAAAAGCGGATCACCTGGAAAATACATTTGTGTAACCAAACGATTGGTAATATTTGCCCCAAACAGTGAAAAATGAATATGATTTGGCCTCCAAGCGTTGTAATGATTACCCCACGGATATGCCCCCGGCTTGATGGTGAAAAATTTATAATTCCCATCTTTGTCTGTCATGCATCGGCCCGCACCTAAAAAATTGGGATCCAATGGGGCATCGTGCTGGTCTACTTTGTGTACATATCTGCCACATGAATTTGCCTGCCAAATTTCTATTAAAGTATGAGGAATCGGTTGGCCATTTTCGTTAAAAACCGTACCGTGTACCACAATTCTTTCGCCCAATGGTTCGCCATTTTTAATCGAATTCTTGGTTAAATCATGATCAAACTCCCCCAAATTAAAGTCTCCAAAAACAGGCCCCGAAAGTTCGGCCAATGATTGTTTCAACAACACCAAAGGTTTGGTAGGTGCTCGAAGAATAGTTGACTTGTACGCTGGAGACAATCGAGGCGGATGTACCTCCATATCGAAAGGGTTATATATCAATTGACTCATGAATTTTACATTTAAAATTGAATAATGAGACAAAAGTACCCTGAAAGTCTAATAAATTCTTGGACAAATTAAAATATTGTATGTACTTTTATAACATAATAAGAAAAAATAAGTTAGATTTTTTAAAGATTTTATATAAACAAAATATAATAAAACAATTTTAAATACTTATAAACAATAACTTACATTATATTTCAATATATTAATACTGTATTTACTTAAAGTACATTTATAACATGAAAGATCAACTAGTAATCTTCAAAGGATTGTATGGCGAAAACAATTTTAGCCAAATGCTGGAATTCGTTCACGTTGAACCGCTTGAATCAAGAAGCAAAATGTATAATTGGGAAATAAAAGAACATTTACACACAGACTTAATACAGTTATTTGTTATAGAAAATGGAGATGGGATATTAGTCTCAGAAAAAAAGAAAACTATCATCTCGGGGCCAAGCATAGTTTTTATTCCTGCAAATACATTACATGGATTCATATTTCAAGATAATGTAAAAGGGTACGTCATCACTTTTTCGGATTTTTTTCTTGAAAACAACTTTAAACAAAACCAGAAAATCGTATTTGAATTAAATCATTTGCAATGCTATAACTTTGAAAGAAACAACACACTTTTTGAACAAATAAAAACACTGAAAGAAATGATAGTTATAGAATTAAATGAAGAAAATATAGAAAAACGCACATTTATAAATTCTTTATTCCAGACGCTATTTCTTTCAATTTTCAGAGTTAATCAAATTCAAAAAACAAGTAGGGAAAAAACAGACAATAAAACTTTAAAATATTTTCAAATTTTCCAGAAAAACTTAAAAAATAATAATACAGAATCTAAAAATATCAGTCAATATGCCAAAGAGATAGGAATTACCACCATGCATCTTAACAGAATTTGTAAAATTGTAGTAGGTAAATCTCCAATCCAAATCTTACATGAATTAGTTGTGGCGGAAGCCAAAAAATACCTTTTAAATACCTCTTATTCCATTTCAGAAATCAGCTATTTTCTAAACTTTAACGACCCTGCTTATTTCACAAGATTATTTAAGAAAAATGTCGGTGTATCACCTAGTGATTTCCGAAAAACTTAAAATTGATTTTTATTCTTAATGTTGCAAAAAAGGTTTTAGTTATATTGCCTAATATTTAAACCCTGTACATGAATTTTATAAATAATAAAAAAATCTGGAACGCATGGTCTATGTACGACTGGGCGAATTCAGTGCATAATTTGGTCATCACTACAGTAATTTTTCCGATTTATTACCATGCAACTGCAGTGGGAATAGATGGTAGTGATAAGGTACTTTTTTTTGGATTTGAAGTAAACAACAATTCCCTTTATAGTTTTACGATTTCGGCAGCGGCCATGACATTGGTCTTCCTTTCGCCCATACTTACGTCTATTGCAGACTATTCGGGCAGGAAAAAAATGTTCATGAAGTTCTTTTGCTATTTGGGGGCGGCTTCGTGTGCATATTTTTACTTTTTTACAAAAGAAAGCCTGAATAGCGTTATGATTGCATTTGGCTTATCCATCGTGGGTTGGGGTGGAAGTATCGTTTTCTACAATTCTTACATACCTCAAATAGCCACTGAAGATAATTTTGACAAACTCAGTGCAAAAGGTTTTGTATTTGGCTATATTGGAAGCGTTATATTACTTGTTTTCAATCTTTTGATGATCCTTAAACCGGAACTTTTTGGTCTTTCTGAAGCTGACTCCAAGTCGGGATTAACCTCTAGAATTGCTTTCTTGACAGTAGGAATTTGGTGGTTTGGATTTGCCCAAATTCCATTTTATTTTTTACCAAAAGACAACAGCAAGAAATTTGAACTCAACTGGATTAAAAAAGGAATAAAAGAACTACGGAATGTAATTTTAGAAGTCAGGCAAAACAAGATTTTGACCAAATTCCTCACTGCCTATTTTACATATTATCTAGGTGTAATGACAGTGATTTACGTAGCCACCTTGTTTGCCGAAGATGAACTCAAAATACCTCGTGATGGCTTGATAGCCACTCTTTTAGTTATACAATTGGTTGCTATTCCTGGTAGTTATTTGGCTTCTTATTTATCTCGTAAATTTGGAAATTCTATAGCTTTAAGAATTCAAGTTTTCATATGGTTTTTGGTTCCACTTGGTGCATACTTTACTACTACAGCCACTCAATTTTATGTAATTGCCGGCATGGTCGGTTTGGTTATGGGCGGAATTCAGTCACTTTCGCGTTCTACGTTCGCCAAATTGATACCCGAAGACATAAAGCATACTGCCTCTTACTTTTCGCTATATGATATTTTGGAAAAGGCCTCTATCACCACGGGAACTTTCATTTTTGGATATCTCAATGCCATAACAGGCAGTATGCGAACCTCTATTTTGTTCCTAATGGTGGCATTTTTCCTAGGCTTTTTACTGTTGATGAGAATACCATCCAAAACTGTATATCACGATAAATGAGGATATTAATTACGGATTTAAATATAAAGTTGGACGGACATAAGTTTGGCTACGTAAGCAATTTGCTAAAATACGTTGAAGCTCTTAGTACTGATAATGAATACTTTATAATGACAAATCACTCAAAAGAATTTAAATTAGCTTCCCTTAAATCTAATATTAAAATTCTCACAACTACCGAAGAACAACAAGCAGTGATATTGTTGCAAAAACACTATTTCCAAAAGTCTGCAGAAGAATGGAAAATAATTAATAATGAATGCCTCAAAAATCAGATCAATCATTTGGTTTTGATGGAACTCGATCCTTATCAGATAGAAATTGGAAAGAAAAAAACTGCATTTAGCATAGCTGGGATTTGGTTTAGACCTTATGCCAGAATGAAAAAGGAAGGCCCGGGGCTAAGAAATCAAATAGTATTTTGGAGGACCATATTGCAGAAGAAATTGACAATAAAATGGGCTTTGTTGAATAATAATCTAAAAAAAGTATTTATTCTTAACGACGAAGCTATGCCGAATTGGCTAGACAGCCAACGTTTTTTTTATTTACCTGACCCTTATTTTGAATATAAAACAATTGAGGATTTCAACCTCCGAGAAAGATACAATATCCCAAAAGATAATCTTATTTTGCTTCAGTTTGGCAACATGGACGAACGCAAAAATAATGAGAACATCATAGCAGCCCTCAATAATTTAGAGGAAGTTAAGGCAGAAAAAATCTCAATAATCATCATTGGAAAGTTTAAAGCAGGCTATTTGGAGAAAATAAGGAATCTGGTTCCTGAAAATTCTAAATATCAAACGATTATAAAGGATGAGTTTGTAAGTAATGAAGAAATGGAGTCTACATTTATGCAGTCAGACGTCATCCTGAGAATGAATATTAACTTCTTTGGCTCAAGTGGGATTGTCGGACAAGCTGCCAATCACAACAAACCTTGTATAGTGTCGAATAATGGAGTAATGGCAGAACAAGTGGAGAAATATAAGCTTGGAAAAATCATAGACCCCTGTGATATCAATGCCATAAAAGAAACGATTATTTATTATTTACAAAATCCAGATTCAAGAAAAATTGATGGGAACTATTACAGAAAAACTCACGATTTACAGGCTTTTGGAAGTACTTTGTTGCGTATTTAGTAGTTTTTCGTTAACCTTATCTACCCATATTTTTTGCCCTTCGCAATTCCAATGCGAATCGCCCTTTAAGTAAAGATTTTTCATTTGAAAATCTTTAAATATGCTAATTATTGGCATTTTCAAGTTCGAATTACCCTCAATTCTCTCAACCAAGTGATTATATTCCCCTAAATCTTGGGCTAAAATACTAGTTTTGTTAGGAATTATGCTCAAGTAAACTTCATCAAAACCTAAACCTTTATAATATTCATAGGTCAAATTCGCATTATTCACCATCAAATCTACTTCAGAATCTTCTATTTTATCAAAACAACTACTAATTCCAGGATTAACATCCAAATAATAAAGCAGATGACCATTATGTAGTTTTACCTTATCGTCCGTTTTACCAAAAAGCCTGAGGTTAATTTGTGCTTTAATCTCTCGAATTTTCATCATAAAGTCCGTTCCAAATAGCAGAGATTCATGCATTTGTGTATTATATGGCACTTTAATGTCTAAAAGTTTTTCCTTTAAAGTTTGTTGACTCAAAACCTCATTTTTAGTTGCCACATCCCAGTTTCTCCAAGGTTGCTGAAACCGTTCCCTAAAATGTCGCTCCACTGTTTCAATCACCAATATTTTTTTGCCATTTGGCAAATTGAAACCTTTGTTAGATTCGGCAACGAATCCTCTTTCAAACTTTTCAGTTGCAAAATTATCGCTTTGCAATCTGCCTTTCTCAGTAAAACTGTCACCGGCTAAAAATAAAGCCACATCTGATTTTTCCCCTTTAAAATCATCGTCGCATTTTTCTACTTTTACTCTAAAATCGGGAAGATTAGCCAAACGATACAAATCTCCGTAGCGAAAGTCATCCTCCACTATTTTATTATCATATAGTGAGTTGGTAGCTGTTTTTGAACAACCTAAAAACCAAAGAAAGGCAAACAAAAACAGAGCAAAATATTTTAATATTTTCATCATCAAAATTGGAAATAAATAAATTGATTAGAAGAAAATATACCAAAGAAGTAGCAAATCAAGAGTAAGCCTACGAATTTCGCATAAAACATAGGGGTATTTGAGGTTCTTATTTCATTCATAAAAATATCTTTTAGAAACAAAACTATCATCAAAATCCAACAAAAAACAAACTCATGGAGTGTGAAAGGCATAGAAAAACTACCGTAGTCACCAAAATTAAAAATTTTAGACAAGATTATTTTAGCATTGTACAATCCTTTAGCCCTGAAAAAGACCCATGTAATCATCACCAACATAAACGTAAAAATTATAGATAGAAAGGTGTTTTTTGGCAGTTTAAATGGCAAATATTTATCTCTCATAATGGCCAGTACCAGATAAATTCCATGCAAAGCTCCCCAAATAACAAATGTCCATGCTGCACCATGCCACAAGCCACTCACTGTAAAAACTATCAAATAATTAAGATACAATCTTCCAGAGCCCACTCTACTTCCACCTAAGGGAATATACAAATAGTCTCTAAACCAGGTAGATAGCGAAATATGCCATCGCCGCCAAAACTCTGAAATACTCTTTGAAAGATAAGGTGCATTGAAGTTCAACATGAGATCATAACCCATCGTTCTAGCAGCTCCAATGGCAATATCTGAATATCCAGAAAAATCACAATAAATCTGAATCGTAAAAAACACAGTGGCCAAAAGTAAAGTCAATCCCGAAAATTGTGTAGGATTGTCATAACAATAATCCACCATAATGGAAAGTCTATCGGCGATTACAACTTTTTTGAATAAACCCCAAGCCATCAGCATCAAACCAGACTTCAGTTTTTCAAAATCAAACTTAAAATAGGTATGAAACTGCGGCAAAAGATTTTGTGGCCGTTCGATTGGCCCTGCCACCAACTGCGGATAAAACATTACATAAAGGGAATAAACAATAAAATCTTTCTCTGGCTTTTGATTTCTTCTGTACACCTCTATGGTATAGCTCATCGCTTGAAAAGTATGAAATGAAAGGCCGATGGGTAAATCAAAAGGGTAATCATGAAAAGGATTTTCGACACCAATTAAACCGAGACCAAGCGAAATATTTTTATTTATAAAATTCCAATATTTAAAAAACGCCAAAAAACCTACATTGGTAAACAAACTCAGAATCAAAAGAGATTTACGTTTTTTACCTTGTGACTGACTAATCCAAATACCAGCAAAGTAATCTACGATGATGGTTACAAGCAAAATTAGGATATAAACTGGCTTAAAAACCAAGTAAAAATAACTACTTGCCAAAAGCAAAAGCCAAACTCTGCCCCTATGCCTCAGAGAAAAGTAAAGAATGGTAACAACTATATAGAAAAAAACAAATTGAAGTGAATTAAAAAGCATATATGGGCTTCAATGGGTTTGATTTAAATTCAAAATTAATTGAATTGTCTCAATAAAAGACCTGTTTTTGAGTTATTTTTGCACAAAAAGAATAGCATTTGAACCAACAAGAAACGATTTGTGCTCTAGCCACTCCCCAAGGCATTGGTGCTTTGGCTATCATCAGGGTGTCTGGACCAGAAACTTTCAGGAACGTCAATAAAATCTTCAAAGGCGTCGATTTAGAAAAAGCCATAGCCAATACGGTTCATTACGGCAAAATAATGGATGGGCAAAAAATGATTGACGAAGTTTTGATTAGCGTTTTCAAATCGCCTAGAAGTTTCACCAAAGAAGATTCTGTTGAGATATCCACACACGGAAGCGAATACATTGTTAGGTATGTACTTAAACTTCTTATAAAAAACGGTTGCCGTATGGCAAATCCTGGAGAATTCACACAAAGGGCATTTTTAAATGGACAGTTTGACCTCGCTCAAGCGGAAGCGGTTGCTGATTTGATCTCTGCGGATTCCGAAGCGTCACACCAAATAGCCATTAACCAACTTAGAGGCGGTTTTTCGAAAAAACTGGCCATTTTAAGAGAAAAATTGGTGCATTTTGCAAGCTTGGTTGAACTAGAACTCGACTTTGGCGAGGAGGATGTAGAATTTGCAAATCGTGATGACTTGAGAGCCTTAATAAACGAACTTCAATCACAGCTAAGGCCGCTTATTTCATCCTTCGAAAACGGAAATGCAATAAAAGAAGGAATACCGGTGGCCATCATCGGAGCTCCAAATGCAGGTAAATCAACCCTACTTAATGCCCTTTTGAACGAAGAAAAAGCGATTGTAACGGATATAGCTGGCACTACCAGAGACGTTATTGAAGATATCGTTTTTATCGAAGGTCAAAAATTTAGGTTTATTGATACTGCGGGCATTCGGCACACCGAAGATATTATTGAATCTATGGGCATCGAACGCTCACGCAAAGCCATGCATTCTGCCAAAATCATCATCTTTTTATTTGACAATGAGATAAATAAGCTCTTCTTAGACCAACTAGAAAAAGAAACAACGAATGCTGATATTCTTTGGGTACAGAATAAAATAGATCTCTACGAAAACTTTAAAACCGATGCAGATATAAGAATTTCTGCAAAAAACGAAATTGGAATAGAAGATCTTAAAAAAGCATTGGTAGCCAAAATCAAACTCCAGAGCAGTCAAGATACCACTATAACCAACCTCCGCCATTACGAACACTTATTAAAATCCAACGAGGCTCTATCAGAAGTCCTTAATGGTTTAGACTTAGGGATTACTGGTGATTTTTTAGCACAAGACATCAGACTTTCCCTACATCATTTGGGCGAAATTACAGGAACCATTACCACCGAAGACCTTCTGGCTAATATATTTGGCAAGTTTTGTATTGGAAAGTAGAGCCTTTTAACAGAAAAAGACCCTAAACCAAATTCAGATATTCCTCCAGAGAGGCCAAACACCTTTCTATCACCAAAGTATAAAACGGCT
>JAIPAJ010000140.1 GCA_021740125.1 Leadbetterella sp.
ATTGGAGTTAAAAGACAAGCTTCCAACATATATAGTTGAGGCTATTGAGTATGTAACTTCGCCCATTATTCAAATGGAAAACTCTGAAGCAGGATGATGGTAAAGATGCTTACAGGGTTGATAACACAAGAAGACATTACTCAACTTTCGCATGAAGAAGGGCTATGTTTTGATAACGGTCGTAGAGCAATTTTAGAGTCAATGAAATCGATTGATGTTCAAGCATGCCCAGGAAGTGGCAAAACAACTTTAATCGCTGCCAAACTTATACTTCTGGCAAAGAAATGGCCGTTATCAGGGCAAGGCATATGTGTTTTGTCACATACAAATGTAGCAAAAGATGAAATTATTGAACGCTTGAAGCGGTCAAAAACAACTGAAGCTCAACGACTTCTCTCTTATCCTCATTTTATCGGAACTATCCAAGAGTTTACTAATCGATTTCTTGCTATACCATACATTCACTCAAAAAATATAAATGAGGTTACTGTTGACAATATTCAATATGTAGAATCAGCATTCAACTTACTTAACAATCCTATGTTTTCATGGCTTCAGGGTACTTTGAATGGATTTGGGGGCACTGATAAGATAGCTGCTTTTTTGGCAGTAACATATCGATTGAGTACTGGTGCTGTTAATATATCGAAACAACCTAGAGCTTGGTCTAAACCTTCAAATTTAGAAAAAGCAAAACGATTACTAGGAATGTTAAAAGATTATTTAGATCAACGTGGAGTTTATCTATATAGAGACATGTATTCACAAGCTCACAAAGTTTGCATTCAAAATAGCACTCTAAACAAAACGCTTTCGATGCGATTTCCTCTTGTTTTTCTTGATGAAATGCAGGATACACAAAGATTCCAAGATGAACTTCTATGCCAAATCTTTCCTCTTGAAGACCCTAATTCAATTGTTCAGCGTTTTGGAGATCCTGATCAAGCAATTTTTCAAGGTATCGAGAGTGAAGAATCAAACGTTAGTTTTAATACTAAAAAAGCTAGCGAAATGGACTTTGTTATCAATAAATCGCATAGGTTTAATAATTCACTTGCAGATAAAATAAAGTCATTAAGTGTTAATCAAATTGATCTCTCAACAGATATCCCTACAAAGAATCTGAATGAACGCTTAAACGTATGCACGCAGCAAGAAGGCTTTCGACATAGTGTTATTATTTTCGACGATAGTACAATTCATAATGTAATTAAGTCTTTTGGAGATATTGTTTCTCAGCAATTTCAAGAAGAATATATAGCAAAAAATAATTTTACAGTTAAAGCATTAGGTGCTGTAGGAAAAGAAATTGATTCCGAAGATGCAAGTCAGTTAAGAATAGGTCACTATTGCCTTGACTATAACAATAAAAAAGCAAAAAACCCCTTGAATTCTGATAGCTTCATTGAGATTGTTAGATATTGTCATCAAAAATCCACACTAGATTTCTCTAAAGGTTATAAGCTCTTAGTAGATGGAATAATTAAATGGCTTAATATTCTTGAGAAAAAGGATAACAATAACAGAAAATTCAATTCTAAAACATTGAGAAACCACTTACAAGAGAAAGGGAAATGGGATGAATTTAGATCAGTAATTTATTCTCTTTTGTCCTACAATTCTATAATAACTCAACCGTTCTGGAATATAAATTGTGCTCAAATTAAAGCTATTTTTGAAGTCCAAGGTAATACTACCGCACAACAATATCTAAACTATTTTGATAATCTTCCTTCCGATGAAGATAACGACCCTTTAATTTCTTTACCAGATAATAGAATCAAACATCCTGCTGGATTTGAAATTCATCTCTCAACAATACATGGTGTAAAAGGTGAGACACACGACGCAACTCTCATCATGGAAACTAAGCAACATTGTTTTGATCTAGAATCCATGATGGATTATATTATAAAAATACTTCCTAGCCAAGATCATCCACAAAATAAACTTCCTGATAAGCCTCACTATGCTAGAGGTTTTAAACCGAACAAATTATTCATGCGTCAGCTCTATGTGGCTGCAAGTAGGCCAAAGCATTTATTATGCCTAGCTATGCACAAAAGTCGTATTAAGGATATTCAGCAACAAGCTCTAAAGGATCTGGATTGGAATATTCTACAACTTTCATAAGAAATTATTTCTCAACAGCAGTCTATTTTTTATCTGGGGTATTTTATTTTTGGGTCAAAAAAATACCCCAAAAAATACCCCAAAATTTGTTGGATGTATGTAGAGGTAAAACATCATTAAACAAAAACAGAAAGATACAGTCTGATCACAAAATCACACTAAATGCCTGATAAAATAATAATTTATAGAGAGTTTATGGTCTGCAAATAAAGGAAGAAACTGCATTCGAATGCTAAAAGAGCATTTAAAAATCCACCTTTTTTCCTTTGTTTTCAATGTGTTGATTTTACTGGCGGAGCGGGAGGGATTACAATCAAACCTTTAATATTTTGTTTTTAAACAAAATTTAATACTACTCTTTTTGAGAATACCCCGCAAAATACCCTTAAACTTGTTAGACTTGGTTAGACTTGAATAAATTTTAGTCAAAACAATTGAGGTTTTTTTAGTTTAAGCACATTATTAAGTTTTTTTTATGAGTTTGTCTATAATTAATATAAACATAAATAAGAAGCTAGGGTGAATTGTTGTGCAAAGCTTAAAGCATTACAAAAGGCATTACAAAGAGAAAGGAACTGCACTTTTTCTAATACTTATTGCGGTGGTTTTGTTTGCAGCAATAACCTATGCCGTAACACAAAGTAACAATGGCAATGCTGTGAGCATGAGCCGTGAAGTGGCTGATACTAAAGCTACCGAACTTGTTAGCTACGCCAATTTAATCAGAGATGCCATCAACAAACTGCTTTTGCGTGGCTGTGATGAAACAGAAATAACTTATCAAAACATGTATTTTACTCATGTTAATGCTTCATCCCCTTCCGATGGTAGATGCCATATATTTCACCCCAATGGTGGTGGGTTAACCCCTCGGCTTTTTAGTGATGATTACTTGGACTCTACCCAAGTAGATCCTATATATGACAATCATAGAGGAGAAATGGGTATAAATGGCCGTAATCGTATCCAATATATGGGCACCGATAGTAATGGTGTTGCTTCAACAGATGTGTTGGGTATTTTTACCCCTGTTCACCCCGAAATTTGTAAAGCTATAAACAGGCGTTACAATATTAACCCACCCAGCTACACACCACCAACTACTGGCTTTTATGGTACTTGGATAAGTAATATTATTGGCACAATAGATGGCGGATTAAGAACCACAATGAGCGGTCTTCTAAAAGGTGGCGGCTGTTATTTTGTTAACCAATATGGCGGATATACGAGTTATTTTGTCCCTCTTTTAGAACGTTAAAAAAAATCTCCGTACATAAAATAAAAAATTGTTATGCTTGCATACTATTATTTTGTTTTTTATATTTGTTTAATAAACTTTTAGATTATGGATACAATAATTGATATAAAACCAAATTCATCGGTTGCAAGAGTAGTGGCTATTCCTAAAATTATAGACCCAGATAAAAGAATTATTATTAAACGTCTTGAATCATCTTCAACGAATAATGATACGATTATCTTCAACTTTAAAATTTATCCAAAAGAGGAAGATACTGTATTAAAAGTCTGTATTGAGGAAAAAGAAAAAATACGGATTTTTATCAGAAACTATATTTCTACAAAAATTGATGTGCCGTCTTTAACCGTTGGAGATTTAAGTATTATTAAAGGAAGCATTGATATTACCGGAATATTTGGAACTTTTGGCTTAGGCAATATAAAAGATCTCATTGAGGATATTTATAATGCTATAACTGACATGGCTTCTGCTTTGTACGATTTTGTAGATTCCTTAATTAAAAACAAACCAATGTCTGAAGAAAGTAAAGATACTTTTGTAGCGGGTGGAATTGGCACTGTAGGTGGAATTGTTCTAGCCACAATCGGTTTTCCATTGACAGTAGCCCTAGGACTTGGCCTTGGTCTTTTTACATTTTTAAATAACAAAAATAAATAAGCAAGGTTTAGATTTGCGAGAAACGGAAAAAAAGAAACATAAAATGTTCTATTTCCTTAAATTCTTATTGCGTTAATCAGAATATGGTCGTATTCCCAAAAGGGGCGAAGCATCGGCAATTTCTTTGCCAAATTCAAGCATAATTTCTCTGTAACGGATGAGGGTCAAAACTTTATAATCAATAGCAGTTATTTGCTCAGGTAGCCTAAAATTATCCATGGCAAACATCTTTCTTAGCCACATTTCGGCGGCTAATGAATGCACCAATTGAGGCTCATACCCTAAAAAGCTAGTAATTCTGTCCTTAGCTTGTTGTCCATACGGAATGAATGTATTTGAATAGTTTTTATAGGCCGATGGGGTGTAATCTTTCATAAGATTATGTTCCATGTCGGCATTGCGGATAAGCTTGATATGCTCTTCTATTTGCAATGAATAGTCTTCGGCAGATAATTGGCCTTGCTGGTAGCTATTTATCAAAGCTCTAATAAACGGCTCATGTGGCAGTGTAATGTGTTGTGAAGGTAGGTAGCCTAGACATTTTTCGATGGTGTTTTGGGCTTGGGCATCTAAGTGTGGCAAAACGGTTGCTGCCCGCTCAAGAGCCTTCCATTCTATAGCTTCACGATTACATTCATCCAGTGACTCTGCATAGCGTGCAGCGTCCCCATTGTATAATTCATCTATCAATTTCTGGTTCATTCTTAATTTACCACGTAAATTTTTTCTAAGAATGACTTATATTAGCATAATTAAAATTAGTGGTCAATCTAAAAATGAAAGGCAATGGAAACTCAGAAAAAAGATGTAGCCCCCGAAAGTAAGTATCCTCTTGCATACAGTCATATAGAACAAAAAGTCCAGAATGCCCTTGAAAAGATTCATCAATTTGATGAAAAAATTAAAACTATGCCCAATGATAGAGGGCCAGATTTGAGCTATAATCCCCCTGGTTTTATGAAGTCGAGGCAACTGGGTAGCCGTGACCAATATATTAGTTCGCTTGAAAAGGCGAAGGCTCATGTCAAAACTGAAACTTGGCAGGAAATCCAACAGCTCCTGAAAGAACATAATACACCAGATGCTAAACAAATACGTGATTTAGCTCGTGAGGATATTTACCCAAATAATTATAAATCTATGGATGAAATTGATAAGAAAGAACTTCAGAGTCAACCTAAGGATATTGAACAATCTCAAGATTATATGAGGGATGCATTAGACAGAGCCAGAAACCGTGCGAAAGATAGAGAATTAAATGTTCTTGCAGATAGTAAGCCAATAGAACAAGGCCGAGATATAGATAAATCACAAGATTTAATGAATAGCCTCATTGAGGAGTATCAGCAAAGAAACAGTCCAGATAGAGAGACTTTTGAGCAAAATGAGCCACCACAGGAAAAAGGTGAAACAACATCTTTGTCTCAACGTTTTTCCCAATCGTTAGGTTATTCAAAAGCCTTAGATCAAACAGAGAAGAGTATTACCCCTACAATTGACAAAGAAAGCCCTGACAGAGATTAAGAAGGCAAATTTAACGTTCTGGCTCTATATCCTTATTGATACCCTTTTCGACAGTACCAAGATTTTTTTCAGGGGTGTTTCCTTTAACCCAATTTGGCAGTCTATCCTTTACTTGCTCTTTAATAAATTGCTCTCTGCCTTCTTGAAAACCTGTAAAGCGTTCGCTCTCAACTGAGATCTTAGATAACTGACCAGCAAGTTCGGGGTTATACTTAGCGATTGTATAACCTTCATTAAATCCCGTTTGATAATCTGGTGATACTGTTTCTTCTTTTTCCATGGTTAAAAAACATTTCGTGCATTTTGTTCCAAATAATCATCAATTGAATCTCGGTCATAGAGAATAATTTTCTTCTGTGGTTGAGAAAACCTAATTTTACCTTCATCACGTAGCTTTTGAAGTGTTGTCTTAGATTTAATGTTTAGTAATACCATTGCTTGATCATCCGAAACCCATTTTTGGTGTGTTTCATTGTGAGTTTCCTTTAATCGGGCAACTACTTGCTCAACTAGAGAATAGAATGCAGGCTCTTCAAGGCAAATAACTTGCATGAGTTTTTTTATTGCAAGATAAATTTTTTGGAGAAAATTTCACATTCTACACAAGAATATCTCAAGAATTATTATTCTAGCCATTTTGAATTATCAGGAAATGACATCCTTTTCTGAGTTGGTCTAGATGGTTTGACAGTCATTCAAGTCCCTAAAAACATCAAAATTGATTGAAATTGATAGTGTTTATCTTTTTAAGAAATAAAACAGAGTAGCCAAATGTTGTACCTATGTTGTACCAAATAAAAAAAGCAGTCACAACTTTCGTCATAACTGCCTGATTTTGAGGTGGTGATGGACGGAATCGAACCGCCGACACAAGGATTTTCAGTCCTTTGCTCTACCAACTGAGCTACATCACCAAAGTGATTTCACCACCTACCGATGTGTATCGGTACCCGTTTGGGACTGCAAAATTAGGGAAAAAGTTTTTAATAACAAATTTCAACTAAAAAAAACATAATTTTTTTTTCGACCGCTTGTTTTGTTACACTTTTTCTTGATATTTGTACATAGTATGCATGCATACCATTATTCTAATAATAGACAACATGAATATTCTTCCTCAAATTCTGTTTTTGATTGCTTTAGGCACTGCTGCATACTTTATTGGTCGCAGAGTAAACCTCATCAGGAAAACCATACTATTGGGAAAAGCTGAAAACCGATACGATAATCCTAGTCAAAGGCTAAAAAACATGCTATTGCTGGCTTTTGGACAGAAAAAAATGTTTGTTAAACCCATGGTAGCCATTCTGCATTTAGCTGTATATGTAGGCTTTATCATCATCAATCTTGAAGTGCTAGAAATTGTTTTGGATGGACTTTTGGGTACTCATCGTATTTTTTTAGAGCCTTTGGGTGGACTATATTCATTTTTGATAAATTTCTTTGAATTACTGGCTTTGGCTGTAATAGCGGCTTGTGTAGTGTTTTTAATCAGAAGAAATATCACCAAAGTGGAGCGTTTACAGGAAAGTCGCCACCGTGAAATGAAAGGTTGGCCTGTGAAAGATGGTAACATTATCTTGATTTTAGAGATTATTTTAATGGCTGCATTCTTGAAAATGAACGCCGCCGACGCTGTACTTCAAAGCCGCGGTGTGGGTCATTTTGCAGAGGCCATTACGGGTTCTTTTGTAATCAGTCAATGGTTGGTACCCATTATGGACAATTTCTCAGATGGCATGCTCATATTTGCCGAAAGAGCGGCTTGGTGGTTTCATATATTGGGCATTATGGCTTTTGCCTTGTATGTTACTTATTCTAAGCACCTCCATATAGCATTGGCTTTTCCAAATACTTATTTTTCGGACCTCAATCCAAAAGGAAAAATGAGTAATATGCCTACCGTAAGTACGGAGGTAAAAATAATGTTGGGTCTAGAACAAGCTCCCGAAACTCCAGCAGAAGTGGGAAGGTTTGGAGCAAAAGACGTAGAAGACCTCTCTTGGAAAAATCTCATGGATGCCTACAGCTGCACCGAATGTGGCCGCTGTACTTCCGCATGCCCAGCCAATATTACAGGAAAGGCTCTGTCGCCTCGTAAAATAATGATGGACACCAGAGATAGATTAGAAGACATTCAAAAAGGCTGGATTAAAAACGGAAAAGATTACAAAGATGAAAAAACCCTATTGGGCGACTACATCTCTGACGAAGAAATACTGGCTTGTACAAGTTGCAACGCCTGCGTGCAGGAATGCCCCGTGATGATAAGCCCCTTAGACATTATACTACAACTACGACGCTACCGCGTAATGGAAGAAAGCCAAGCTCCTCAAAGTTGGAACATGATGTTTCAGAACCTCGAAACCAATATGGCTCCGTGGAAATTTTCCCCTGACCAAAGATTTGATTGGGCAAAGGAGGATTAATTGGTTAATTGGTTAATTGGTTAATTGGTTAATTGGTTAATTGGTTAATTGGTTAATTGGTTAATTGGTTAATAAAAGTTTACCTATTCTATTTAGGTTCATTTTTGAGCTTTTTTATATTAAATTGCGGATACTTTACAAAAATCTTATTGCTTTGATTGCTCAAAGCAATTTTCTTTTTCAGTCAAAATACCCATGAACCAAAACATCCAAAAACTCTACAAAATAGCTCAAAAGCCAACTCGGCAAATCATTGGACTGATGTCGGGGACATCAATGGACGGATTGGACGTGGCTCTTTGTGAATACCGAGGAAGTGGATTGGGGACGAAAGTTAAGGTTTTGAAGTTTGAAACAGTACCCTTTGCCGAAGATGTAAAAGTGGAAATCAGAAAGATATTTGCAAAAAAAGAAATTGATTTTCAACAACTCTGCATTTTAAATCCATGGATTGGCAATCTGCATGGTGAAATAATAAATCAGCTATTAGAAAAATGGGGAATTCCAAATTCTGAAGTGGATTGTATTGCAAGCCACGGACAAACCGTTTTTCATGCTCCTAAAATTCAACATAAAATTGAGAAATTCCCAAACGCTACACTCCAAATAGGCGATGGCGACCATTTGGCCGTTAAAACAGGCATCATAACGCTTTCAGATTTCAGACAAAAACACTGTGCTGCAGGAGGTGAGGGTGCTCCATTGGCGGTTTATGGCGACTACCTTATTTTCTCAGAAAAAGATAAAAACAGAATCTTGCTCAATATGGGCGGTATTTCAAACTTTACGTTTTTGAGCGGAGACCTAAATCCAGAGAAAGTTTTTGCCACAGATACTGGCCCAGGAAACACCATAATGGATGCTTATGTGAAGAAACTTTACGGAATTCCATTCGACAAAGACGCTGAAATAGCATTAAAAGGAAAAGTATCAGAAACTTTACTTTTAGAATTGAAAAAACATACTTTTTTTAAAGGAGCATTACCCAAAACTACCGGTCCTGAAGTTTTCAATTTAACATATTTGGAAGCTGCACTGAAAAGTTCAAACACTAAAGAGCTTTCGAAAGAAGATATTATGGCTACACTTTGTCAGTTTACTGCCGAGACTATTACTGATTGTATTTTTTCTAATTCGGAAAACACCTTGCCTTCAGAGGTATTCATGAGTGGCGGTGGTATGCATAATCCGTTGATTGTAAGATTTTTACAAAAGAAAATGCCGAACACAAAATTTCTAAGAACAGATGACATTGGCATAGATGGAGACGCCAAAGAAGCCGTACTTTTTGCTACTTTAGCCAACGAAGCACTATGTGGTGGCGAAACTGACTTTGGAATAAGAAAAGGTGTACCGAGCGTAAGTATGGGAAAAGTGAGTTTTCCTATATGATTATTTCTTTCTAGTCCCAACTCCTACGCCAACCCCAACAACAGCAGATAGCGTCGTGACGTTTCCTGCCAATCTATTGTACATCGTGAATCTAGTAAACTCATAACCCTCAGGCAAATTTTGGTTATAATTCTTATAGGTTCTTACGCCCATTCCTAAGAAAACATCTAAGACAGGAAAACCATTTTGACCAATAAATTCGTGGCCAAGTTTTAAATGTAAAGCCGCGACATTAACATTCAATAAATAGGTAACACTTGGCGATTGAGGGTTAGATATATTATCGGCACTTTTCTTTTCTAGTACTTTTTTATACATAATTTCTTGTGCCAGATATCCCCTCCCTTTCTTATTAGAGGAAAATGGTCTGAAATATACGCGATGCTCTAGTCTGAACATCATGGCCTTCTCGTTGCTCGAACTTTCGAAAATTTTATCATTTCCAAAACCGAAAGTGGCCTGAACACTTTTTTTGGCATTCAAAAAATACTCCCCTGAAAACTGAAGATGAGGGTCAACTTCCAAAAATGCTGCAATGGGATTAAACTTAACACTAAAATTAGGCAAACTATCAAGAGAATAACCCCCAAATACATTGGAACAAATGAATAGAAAAAATATCGTAGCCCTCATTAATTTGAAGAATGTGCTTTAAAAATAGACACATAATTGAATACACGCGAATAAAAGTTATTCTACGGTCAAGTATTTCATAAAATAAATGCAAAGCACCAAGTATAAATTTTCCTTTCTT
>JAIPAJ010000141.1 GCA_021740125.1 Leadbetterella sp.
ACCGTTTTTGTCTTTGGCAAGGTCGATGAGTTGCTGGTCTTTCACTTGAAACACCCCATAGAGATGGTTTTCATCAAAACCAAAATCATATCGAAGCTTATTGTGTGATTTTACAGGAGGAGAAGTTTGGAGAAAAGTATAACTAATTATTTTCCAGTCACTTATATCTCCGTCAATAATAGGAGGATAGTCTTTATAGGAAATATGGATTTGTGCTTTTGCGGAAATAACAGTTAGAAGCAACAAAAAGAATATTAACTTTTTCATGAAAAATTTTAAGGCTCGCCAAAAATACATTTTTTTAGAAAATAAGAGTAATTTATTCTTGAAAAGGCTTTTATAACCAGGAAGTAAACTCAAAGAGACTCAAGGCAAAATACTCAAAACAGTATTAAATGATTTGATAGATTCGATAATGTTAGTCAAAAACTACAAAATAAAAAAAAGAAAACAATGCTACCAAAACTTAAATTATTCATATAATTCCCTTATTTTTGATTTTTTAAAGAATAAAATTCTATGATAGATATAGATCCTGTAGATTTGAAGATTTTAAAACTTCTCAAAAAAGACGGAATGATGACCAATAGGCAGATTGCCGTTGAGCTAAATCTTACCACTACACCTATACATGAAAGAATAAAGAGGCTTCGTAGAGACGGATTCATTGAACGTTATACAATAGAACTTAACCATAAAAAGCTCAACAAAAACCTAATCGTTTTTTGCAATGTTTCTCTCAAAGAACATGCTCAACAGTTTTTAACACAATTTGAAAAAGATGTACAAACCGTACCGGAAGTGGTAGAATGTTACTGTGTTTCTGGTGGCTCTGATTTCCTTCTAAAGGTAATCGTTTCTGACATGGAAGAATACAAAGACTTTATTCTCAACAAATTAGCGGCAATATCAAATATTGGCAGTGCTCAGTCACACTTTGTAATTACAGAAGCTAAACATTCTTCTATTATAGGAGAGTAGCTCTTTTCTTTTTTGAAAACAGCTTCTTTAACATCCAAAAAAATAGCAAAATTGCTAAAATACCCATTATCAAGGGAATCCAAAGCGAAATCAGGGATATACCCACAGAAAGTATATTTTCAAAAGTGCTAAAAAAACTATTGCCGATACCGCCCGTAAATTTTGTTGAGCCTAGACGTATCAAAGATGTACCAGCCTGAATCGTACCTGCAACTCCACCACCAGCCAAAATACCCAATCCCCATTGTAGCGTTGGATCATCTATTGTTAGGAATTGTGTTGTTAATAATGTTCCTGCCACTACAGACGCAGGCAAAGCTATAGCATCCAACAAGTTATCTATAAAAGCAATGTAATATGAGGCAATTTCGACCACTGATGCCGCCACTAAAACTATAGTGGTGGTGTTGCTCATCATCCACTGAAAGTTCTCTGAAACGCTGACCAAGCCAAACTTTGCGGCTAGATTCGATACCAAAAGTGGGATAAAAACCCTAAAGCCACTTCCAGCACTTAGGGCTACTCCTAGGAGCAATCCAGGCAAGCAGCTTAACCATTCTTCCATTTTTTACAAAATATTCATGGTTTGCTCTTTGATTTTTTCGAGCTCATCTTTCATTTGAACCACCAAACGCTGTATAACTGCATCGTTTGCCTTTGAGCCTATTGTGTTTATTTCACGCCCAATTTCTTGAGCTATAAAATTGAGTTTTTTACCATTTGAGGCTATTTCCAACTCTTTTTTGAAATAATCTAAATGATTGGTCAATCTTACTTTCTCTTCAGAAATATCATATTTTTCAACATAATAGATCAATTCTTGCTCAAACCTGTTCTTGTCAAAATTCTCACTGTTTACAAAATCAGCTACAGATTTCTCCAATCGCTCTCTGATAGCTGGTATCCTTTTAGGATCTTGCTCAATGACCAATTGCAACAGGCCATCTATTATATCAATATATTCAACAAACTTTAACTTAGTAATTTGGCCTTCTTGCTGTCTAAACTCCTTACAATTGGTAATGGCTTGCCCAATCAATTTCATGATTAACTTCCATTCTTCTTCTACTTCTTCCGTATTTAAGGCGTTGGTTTTGTAGGCGTTTGGCATCATGGTGGCCATCCTGAGTACCTCAGTTTGGGAAGCCTCAAAACCCAATTCCTTTGCTGTTTGTATTAAATCCTTAAAATATGCTTTTACCAATGGGCGATTTACTGTTGTTCCTGCCGATTCCTCATCTTTTGGTGTTACATTCAACATCATCTCTATTTTGCCCCTTTCTAATTCTTTTGAAAGCAAATTTCTAACTTCTATTTCACGATTAGAGAAACTTCTTGGAAGCCTGCAATAAATATCGGAGAACTTAGAGTTGAGTGTTTTAATTTCTACGGAAACGGCCATCTTATCAGTTTCGATAGAGGCAGAACCGAAACCCGTCATTGATTGTAACATAAATAGTGATTTTCTTTTGTGTAAAACTAAGGAATTAATCGCTGAAATTGGTCAATCTAAGGCAAAAAAGTGTAATTTTGCAGCCAAATTGACAGCAAATATGGACATTATTGATATATTAAGTAACAAAATCGAAGCCACCATAGAATCGCTTTATGGAACCTCTGATAAAGTGGTTTTACAACCCACTCGTAAAGAATTTGAAGGAGATTATACCTATGTTTTCTTTGGTTTGGTGAAAAGTTTAAAAAAATCACCGCCCGAAATTGGCAACGCCATAGGTACGGCATTGTTAGTTCACAATGACATTTTTGAATCTTTCAACGTTGTTCAAGGCTTTCTTAATTTGAAACTCAAACCTAGTGTTTGGATAAATGTTTTAAATGACCTTTTACAAATACCTGTTGGCTCAGAAATAAATCACAATTCCACCTCGGTAATGGTGGAATATTCATCACCCAACACCAACAAACCGCTGCATTTGGGTCATTTAAGAAATAACTTCTTGGGTTATTCTGTAGCCAATATTCTTGATGCGGCAGGTTATGATGTCACAAAAGCCTGTCTAGTAAACGACAGAGGCATCCATATTTGTAAGTCAATGGTAGCCTACAAACATTTTGGAAACGGTGAAACACCGGAATCAGCAGGAATCAAAGGAGATCATTTGGTTGGTAAATATTATGTAGAGTTTGACAAAGCCTACAAAAACCAGATGCAAGAACTCATGGCCAGCGGAGCTACTGAGGATGAGTCAAAAAAGTCTGCTCCAATCATGATAGAAGCACAAGAAATGCTCTTGAAGTGGGAACAAAACGATACTGATGTTATAGAACTTTGGAAAAAACTAAACGCTTGGGTATATGATGGTTTCGAAAAAACGTACAAGAAAATAGGCGTAGATTTTGACAAAATCTATTATGAATCAAACACTTACCTTCTCGGAAAAGACCTAGTAGAAGATGGATTGAAACGCGAAATTTTCTATAAAAAAGAAGATAATAGCATTTGGATTGACTTAACAGACGAAGGCCTCGACAACAAGTTGGTACTACGGGGAGACGGAACATCTGTGTATATCACCCAAGATTTAGGAACTACCGACCTCAAATTTGACGATTTCAAATCTGAAAAGTCCATTTGGGTAGTGGGTAATGAGCAAGATTATCACTTTAAGGTACTTTTTGCAATCATGAAAAAACTCGGTAGAAGTTATGCCGATGGATGTTACCATTTGTCGTATGGCATGGTAGATTTACCTTCGGGCAAAATGAAATCGAGAGAAGGAACCGTGGTGGATGCAGATGAATTGGTAGACGAAATGATAGCTACTGCCAAAATAATGAGTGCAGAAAAGGGTAAAATTGAAGATTTGGAATCTGAAGAAAGTACAGCACTGTTTAGAATGCTGGCTTTGGGAGCTTTGAAGTACTATTTATTGAAAGTAGAACCCAAGAAAAGAATGCTATTCAATCCCGAAGAATCTATTGATTTCCAAGGAAATACGGGTCCATTTATTCAATATACACATGCTCGTATCAAGTCAATACTACGAAAAGCAAATGTAAATGATAAGCAGATATTTAATCTGGAAGGAACCCACATCTTGAATCGAGAGGAACTTGATTTGGTGTTTCTTGTAAAAGATTATAGCTTAGTTATAAAAAATGCTGCTGCTGAATATTCTCCAGCCTTAATTGCCAATTATACCTATGAGTTAGCCAAAACATTCAATGGTTTTTACACCCAGCATTCGGTGATGAATGAAGAAAACGAAAACATCAAATACTTACGTTTAGGATTGATTAAAAAAGTTGCAGAAACCATCAAACATGCCATGGGCTTGCTTGGGATTGATGTTCCCGAAAGAATGTAATTTACAGAAGATATAAAAATTACAAACGAAAACGGCAAGACATAACCCTTGCCGTTTTTTTATTGTACTCCAATTAGTTTTCTACAATACTCAAAACAGGTATATCCGAAATATTTACGACCTCCTCTGCTATACTTCCAAATAGAAAACGCTCAAAGCCTTTCCGTCCATGCGTAAACATTATGATGAGGTCGATATCGTGGGAATCGGCATATTCTACTGTCCCTTTGGCCACGGAATCGTGACGATAAATCTCAAAATCAAAATTTTGAATATCATAAAGTTTTTCTACATCACGGGCTGTGTCATAAATATCACTTCTATCATCCGTACTTTCTCCCGTATCAATAAATACGAACTTGTTTTTGGTTTGTTTTAGGTTAAACAAATCCATCGCTTTTTCAATGAAGCCAGTTTTTTCAAAATCTGTTACAAACAGAACATTTTCTATTTTTTCAAAAGCAGTATTCTCCTTCATGACCATCACTGGACAATCGGCTTTTCTTACGACATTTTGTGAGTTTGTACCTTGAAAATAGTCTTTCCAACCATTGGCACCTTCTGAACCCATAACAATCAAATCGGCCTCCTCACTTAAAATGGCAGGTATTAACTCATCAAAATTCTCCTTGATATTTCCTTCTATTTCAACATCTGGATACCACGCCTTCCATCTTTCTATTTCTCTGGCGGCATCGTCTTTCAACATATTGTAGTATTCATCTTCTGTGTGGACAACAGACTCTACCAACTGATATTTAAATTTAGGGAATTTAAACATGGTCATCAAGTTTATTTTTGCATCCATGTTTTTGGCTAATTTCACAGCCACTGCCATCGCGTTTTCGGCCGCTACATGAAAATCGGTAGGTACTAAAATGGTTTTCATTATCTGAACATTATTTATACCACAAATGTATGTCAGTAGCCCTTCCAAAATAATGACGAAATTCCAAATAGGAAATGATTAAAAACAGTTTTTATACAATTACTATAAAAAAACTATTTAGCTCTGATGGCGATAACTGGATCCATTTTAGATGCTTGTGAAGCCGGAATCAGTCCTGCCACAATACCAATGATACTGGAGATGGTCAAACCAAAAATTATGTTTCCAGATGAAAGCACAATATCCAAACTTCCTAAATCAATAAAGCTAGCAAAATAAACCAAAATCAAACCAAACAATCCTCCAATCAAACAAAGGAATATGGCTTCAAAAAGGAACTGGAACAAAATAAAGTAGTTTTTGGCACCCAGTGATTTCTGAATTCCAATAATATTTGTACGCTCTTTTACTGAAACAAACATTATATTGGCAATTCCAAAACCGCCAATTAATAGAGAAAACAGACCAATCACGAAACCACCAGCTCTGAGAGAGCCAAAAATAGTAGTAAGAAAATTCGCAGCAGCATCAGGCCTATTTAAGGCAAAATTATCTTCTTCAAGTGGCCTTAAGCCTCTGATAGTACGCATTTTACCTTTAATCTCACTTTCTAACTTCACCATTTTTAGGTCCGATTCAAATGCCTGAACTTGTATCATTCCATATAAATTACCCGAACTGAACATTCTCTTGTGTTTGACAAACGGCACATAAACTTTCTGATCAGGGTTCCCTCCAACATCCACCAACTGCTTACCTTTTTTCTCTTGCATCCCTATCACTACAAAATTCTCTCCCTTTATTTTCATCTGTTTTCCAATCGGATCTTCATCTCCAAACAAGGTTTCTCCTATTTCAGCACCAATCACCGCCACATTTCTTCCTGATTCTATTTCGGTAGGCGAAAAATATCTGCCATTTATTACTGGTACATCCGAAATCAAATTGAAGTCATAAGTAATTCCCTGAACGAGAGCATTGTAGCTATTACTTTGATATTTGGCTTGAGCAAGCGACCAGTCCATTATTGTCACAGCCGCTGCATTTTCAAGGTTATCTTTGAGATATTTATATTCCGAATATTTTGGTCTAGGTCTATTGAAATACTTCCACCAAGGATACTCACCATCTCCAAACTGCCACGGGAATTTATCAACATATATGGTTTTATCTCCAATCGAGCTCAAACTCGTTTTGATATTGGACTCCAAAGAGTCTACCATCGTATAAACGCCTATTATAGAGAAAATGCCAATCGTAACACCTAAAAGCGACAGCACTGTCCTAAGCAAATTAGACCGAAGAGCTTGCCATGCAAACCTTAAACTTTCGAACGTGAGTTTGAAAAACAACATCCTTGAGAATTTATTATAATTATTGTAAAAATTGCAAAAAAAAAGGAATTTGAATCAAGTAATTTTATAAATGATGCAAAACACTTAACTTAACGGTGAATATCCATGATTGATGGAAACCCTGTTATAAACTTATCAACTAAAACTAACCAATGAAAAACCTCTTCGGCTCATTTTTGCTTTTAATTTTGTTTGTTTTTGGATGCAAAACTAACCCCAAAACCATTTCCAAAGAAAACGATAAAGACTTGTTTTCGCTGTTTGTAGAAGACCCCAATACTAAACCATTCTATTCTGAGAAAAAAGGCGTATTTGCCAAAAATGGAATGGTGGCAGCAGCTCATGCTGAAGCCTCCAATGCAGGAATAGAAATACTCAAAATGGGAGGAAATGCCATAGATGCTGCTGTGGCAACGCATTTTGCTCTTGCTGTGGTATTCCCCTTCGCAGGAAACTTAGGAGGTGGTGGATTTGCTGTTATTCGAACTAAAAATGGCCAAGCTCACACCTTAGATTTTAGAGAAAAAGCTCCATTGAAAGCACATCGGGATATGTATTTGGACAAAGAAGGAAACGTGATTCAAGGTTTGAATTTGCAGGGACATTTGGCCAGCGGAGTACCTGGGTCTGTTGACGGAATGGTAGAAATGCACGAAAAATTTGGGAAACTTTCTTGGAATAAACTTTTAGAACCTGCCATAAGACTTGCAGAAAGTGGTGTTATTTTAACCGAAAGAGAAGCCTTGGGACTGAATAACAATTTGGCGGTTTTCAAAAAAGTGAACGGCGAAAATCTAAATTATTTTGTAAAGCCGGATGGCTCAAAATGGGTAAAGGGAGATTTACTCATCCAGAAAGACTTGGCAGAAACATTAAAATTGATACAATTACAAAAACGTGCAGGTTTTTATGAAGGCAAAACAGCCGCTCTCCTAGTGGATGAAATGACAAAAGGTGGCGGTATCATAAGCCAGGAAGATCTTGAAAAGTATCACTCAGCTTGGAGAAAGCCTATTGTGGCAGGTTATAAAAAGTATAAAATCATTACTATGCCTCCATCCTCTAGTGGAGGAGTAGCATTGCTTCAATTATTGAGACTAGTGGAGCAATACCCACTTCAGAAATGGGGTTGGAACTCTATCAATACCACACAAGTAATGATAGAAGCAGAAAGAAGAGTTTATGCAGATAGAGCAAAATGGATGGGAGATACCGACTTTATAGATGTACCTATTGACAAACTTATCAGCCACGAATATTTAAAAACTAGATGGGCTGATTTTGATAGTACAAAAGCAACAGATAGCAAAAACATTAAAGGAGGCACGCTACCAGGTTATGAATCATTAGAAACCACTCATTACTCAGTAGTAGATGCGGATGGAAATGCTGTATCTATCACTACCACTTTAAATGGAGCTTATGGAAGCAAAGTTATAGTTGCAGGTGGAGGTTTTTTAATGAACAACGAAATGGATGATTTTAGCATAAAATCTGGCGTTCCGAATATGTTTGGATTGTTGGGTTCAAAAGCCAACGAAATCCAACCTGAAAAAAGAATGCTCAGCTCAATGACACCGACCATTGTAGAAAAAGACGGAAAATTATTGATGGTAGTAGGTACGCCAGGTGGAAGCACCATTATGACTTCAGTTTATCAGACTATTCTGAATGTGATTGAGCACAAAATGACCATGCAGCAAGCTGTAAATGCCTTAAAGTTTCATCACCAATGGTTGCCTGATCGTACTGTTTTTGAAGCCAATGCATTCAGTGATAAAACTTTAGAGACTTTAAGAAATAAGGGTTATATCATGGATCAACAAAAGGGCACTTTGGGTAGAATGGACTGTATCTTGGTATATCCTGACGGAAGGCTAGAAGGTGCTTCTGACCCTCGAGCTGACAACACCAGTATTGGATTTTAGAGTACAATAACCTATTACATGATACCCCAAAAAGGCGAATGGCCGAAGATTCACATCTTCGACCATTCTTTTTATCACTCAATAGAAATTCTTCTTTGCAATTTAATTATCCCTTTTCTTATACAAATTATTTAAGTACTGTCCTCTGGCTAATTGTTTTTCCTTTTCCATCTGTACCATATACAGTTATGAGGTATTTTTTACTCAAATCCGAATTGTAAAAACTAATACTTGTTTTACCATAAATATCAGTCTTCTGAAGCGGATTCCAATATAAGGTCTTCCGTCTGTCAGGTTTGGCTACTGCCTTTATATATTTGGGAGTATATATATTTCTAGCATACGTATAGCCCATAAATGTCTGAAACTTATTGTTTTTATAAACACTAAAAAGATCATTTCCTTTTGAGGTAAGTAGATTAACAATACTGCCAGATTCTTGGCCAAGTTTTGTAGTTTTCTCCTTTTTTTGAATAAAATCTAACCAAACTATATCTGATGGCTTAATCAAATTCAAGAATTCAAGAGGAACTCTTGTTCCATCTAACATCACCCAATTCTCATTTTTATTCATGAGTTTTCCTGATAATTCGGGTATCTTTTTCTCAATTAAATCCACTAAAGTAGAAATTCCAGAACTCGAATCTACAGATATGCTTGTTGCAAAATCAGGCTCCCAATTATATGCACGACGTCTGAAATCATTTTTAAAATCTTTGTTCTTTTGACCGGTTATAACCACCTCTTTTAAGGCCATAGATTTAACTGGCAAAGCTGTATTTGGTTTCTGAGCAACTGGCTTATTTGCAGCAATTAAAGGTGTCAAAGGCTTCACTGGTACGACGGGCTTGGCTACTACAGTTTCAATTTTAGGACTGTACATTTCATCAAATTTCAGCTCTAAGAACTCTCCTATTTCGTTGGCTGCCAAAACTTTAACTGTATCTGTCCAGTGATCTCTTATTTCAAAATACCCACTTGAATCTGTAACTGTCTCTTGATATTTCATTCCAATTTTATCCCAAAAATACAATTTCAGTTTCTCATTCCTTTTCAAAACTTGACCTTGAGAAACAGATGCCTTCATCAACAGATTGTTTTCGGCTATATAAATTGACGACTTTGCTTCTTTCTTCCAATCTTGCGTCATCATAAGATTATCCAAATAAAACTTTGAAACTGTAGGTTGAAACTCAAACAACGAATCCAATTTTTGAATTTCTGACTCAAAATCTGCATCAAAAACTAAACTATTCTGCATAATTTCAACTTTCGGACTAAACACTGCCGGTGGAGTGACGTCAACTATTGAAATAGATAAATCAAGATTAGGAATCGGTTTTTGGTTATCATCCAACACCAATAAATCAAAATTCACTTTGCCTTTTGGAAGCAAATTGGGCTTATAGTTTTTTACTGACAAACTATTTTTTGCATTGGTCAGGAAATAAACCAACCGCTTGCAGACTGCTTTCCCTTCCAAGTCTTCAACGGCAATTTCTACAACTCCTGCATTTGGTACTAAATCATTTTTTAGAACAAACTTAAAATTTGAACTTGTGGTTTCGAAAGGTAATTTCAAAATAACTTCTCCCCTTTGGCGAGCTACGATATTAAACCTTGCGGGTTCATTGCTATTTGTAAATACATTAATAAGTACACCATCT
>JAIPAJ010000142.1 GCA_021740125.1 Leadbetterella sp.
CAAGCCAGTAAGGAAGTTAAAGAAATACTAAAGGGTAAGAAAAAAGACAAAGGTTATAAATTTGCTTACGGCAAAAAAGAAAATTTGTTGATGAAATACTTAGACATGAATAAAGAAATCACGGTAACTAAGTTTTCAGAAGTGGCTGAAATACCAAAAAAAATTGCCAGTCGCACATTGGTTTTGCTAGTATTAGCGGGTGTTTTAAAGGTTAACCCCAGCGAGGTTGAAGACACTTTTTCAGTGATTTAAGAGATAAACCCACTTCACAGTAACCAAATAATATTAAATTGACATTTTCAAAAAATTGATAATTTAGTATTGATGTAAATTATAGTAAATATTTACGTAGAATTAAAAATGACTATTTAATAGCTGTTTGTAATTTGAAGTAAATTCCGATAAAATCCTAAATAAATCAATTAGAAAAGCAAACGTAGCCACAAAAAATGTAGCTATGTCTGCTTTTGAATTTGCAACAACAAAGCTTCGTCAAAAAAGTGATTTTGACTAAATATTAAGAAATGTTAAAATGTGGATTGTAAATCAAGCCTAAAATATTTTCCCAAGGATCTTTTAAAGAAGCAATTATTATTCCTCCGCCTACATCTGTGGGTTCTTCATGAACATTTGCTCCTAAGCTTATTAATGCTTGGTAGGATTCTGAAACATTTTCAACTCCCCAATAAGTAATTACAGAATCTACCTTTACAGTACTTTGAACTTCTTCTTCTGGCTGTAAACCCAGTTCGTACCCTTCCACATGAAACCCAACATAAAATGGTTCATCAAAATATGGCCCGAAGCCTAAAAAATCTGAATACCATTTTTTGGCCTTTTCCATATCTGATACTTTGTAGATGGTTGTCCGTAAACCCAATAATTTCATAGCTTTCAAATTTAAGATTTATCAAAAGTATTTAAAGTACGTGTTACTTCTAAACCATTCCAAGTTTTGCTAAAAAAATAATCCTTTTTACATTTAAACCGATGGTGGCAACAATTTATACATCACGGGCGTAACTATCCTAGTCAGAATCAAAGACGAAATCAAACCACCAATAATAACCAAAGCGAGAGGTGAATACAATGGTGAATGCTCCAAGACCAATGGAATTAATCCTCCAATGGCAGTCATTGTTGTCAAAACTATAGGAATAAACCTTGTTTTGCCTGCTTTTTCTATGGCTTCATCAATAGACAAGCCTTCTTCTTTCCTAAGATAATTGGTATAATCTACTAGTAAAATGGAGTTTTTAACCTCAATACCAGCTAAAGCAATTATACCCACTATGGCCGTAAATGAAAGACTATACCCTGCAAAAAACAAAATACCTACTGCTCCAATAACCCCTAAAGGAATTACTGACAGTACAATAAATGAACTCTTAAATGTTTTGAATTCTAATATCAAAATGGCTAAAATTCCAAAAATAGTGATGATGATGATGGTACCCAAACCGCCAAAAGTTTGAGCTCTTTGTTCCTCTTCTCCTGCCGTAGTTATGCTATAACCTTTTGGCACTTCGAATTTATCCAACTTCTCCTTGAATACTTTCTGTACATCTGGAGTAAGATAACCATCAGCAATAAAAGCTGATACGCTAGTAAAACGCTCTTGGTCATAGTGTTGGATTCGGTTAGGTGAGGTCTCAAAATGGATCGTAGCTAATTGAGATAATGGTATTTGAGCTCCCATAGGTGAGGATACATATATATTGTCAAAAACATCAGCAGAAACAGTTTTTCCTCTTGGCAAAGTGATATTTATCTGAAAATCATCTCCCGTATTATCTTGAAATGTTCCTAAACTTAAACCCGAAATAGCCATTCGGACGTTTCGATCAATCTCAGCCGTAGCAATTCCCATCATACCGGCTTTGTCTTTGTTAATATCAACCCTTAAGTCTGTATTTACTGCTCCAATGGGATTGTTTACATATATTGTTCCTTCGGTAGATTTATAAAGCCCCTCCACTTTTAAAGCAATGCTTCGGAGCGAATCTAAATTTTCTCCAAAAATTCTTACAGCTAGTGGTGCATCTACTGGGGCTCCTTGCTCAAACTCTATGGCCTTTATTTTGGCCCCTGGATAATTTTGGAATTTGGTACGGAGCTCATTTATATATGCTGTTCTTTCTGGCACTTCGGTTTCTTCTTGCAGTTGTACAAATATCTGGGCTGTGTTACTTGAAGTGCCTCCTCGTGGCAATATGTTATAGTAAATCCTAGGATTGTCTTTTCCAATATTCGAGGCGTAACTTTTTACCAATTCATTTTCAGAAAGAATTTTTTCCACAAATCTTACTGCTTTATCAGTTACTTTTAGAGAAGTACCCAGTGGTGTTTCTATGTTTATCAAAAACTGAGGTTTTTCGGATTTCGGAAAAACACTAATCCCGATTACTTTGATGAGTCCCAAACTTCCTATAAATATTAAAATGGCTACTCCGAGGGTTTTGAAAGGATTCGCTAATGACCACGTTAATATTTTTTTGTATGAACCGTCTATTGCCCTATTAAGAAACTGCAAAAACACATTGCCATGCTCTTGCTCTTCTTTCGGCATCAAAAGGCTTGCTAAAAAGGGTACGATAGTCAATGAAACAAAAAGTGAAGCTAATACAGTGGTGATAACCGCCATGGGTAAACTTCGGATAAAATCTCCTGCAGATTCTGGCAAAAATGTCAGTGGCAAAAACGCAAATATCAGCGTAGCCGTGCAGCCCAATACTGCTAAACTTATCTGTTTAGTAGCTTCAGTAGCAGCTTCTTTTCTAGAATATCCCATACGCAAATATCTGGCAATATTCTCTACTACCACGATGGAATCATCCACCAGTAACCCTAAAGAAATAACCAAACCAACCACCGAAAGCTGATTAATCCCATATCCTAAAATATCTAGACCTGCCAAACCGATAGCCAAGGAAAGCGGAATAGAAATCATGACAATCAAAGCTGCTCTAAAACCTAGTGGAATAAGCGTAATTAAAACCAAAACAATAGCAATAGCAAAATCCCTACCCAATCCTAAGAGCCTTTTTGATACACTATGTGCTTGGTCGAAGCTTTTTTCAAACTTGATATGTTGAGGAAGTGTTTTTTCGAAATCTTCTAAAAGCGGAGAAAGTATTTTATTTACATCAAAAATATTGGTGTTTTTCTTCTGCGAGGCCGTGATAAAAATTCCTCTTTTTCCATTAAGTCTAGCCAAATAGGTCTCATCCTCATAACCAAAATTCACCTCTGCAACGTCACTCAAATAAGTAATTTGAGTTCCTGATGAACTTATAACGGTATTTTTTATTTCGTCAATGGATTCATAAGAACCCGAAGTTTTCACATTGATTTTGCGATCTCCAATTTCAATAGCCCCGGCAGGAATGTTTACATTTTCAGACTGAACTATTTGCATAATCCTGCTCAAAGGAATCTTAAACTGTGCTAACCTATCGGTGTTGATAGCGATTCGTACAATTCGTTCAGGAGCAGCATGTATATCCACATCCTTGATGTCTTTGATTTTCTTAATTTTTATTTTAAGATCTTCTGCATAGGTCTTTAGTTCATTATAGGAAGCTGTTTCAGACAAGAATGCAGCCTGAATAATGTTAACTGTTTCGGGTGTATACTTAAAAACATCCAACGCAAATAAATCTTGTGGCAGTTTGCTTCTAATGCTGTTTAATTCACGCAAAACCTCATTATTCTTTTCGTCTTCTTTTACATTATGATTAAACTCTATGATGATAGAAGCAACTCCGTCGTTGGCATAAGAAATCATTTTTTTAATGTCTGCTATGCTACTCATTTTGTCCTCTATGGGTTCCAAAATGAGTTTTTCCATGTCTTCAGGGCTAGTTCCTGGATATACTACAACGATAGAGTTAAACGTGGCTTTGAGCACCGGATCCTCTGCTTTGGGCATATTGAGCAGAGAGCTGATTCCTAGTGCAATAATCATTATAAATATGATTATGGTAAACTGATGGTTTTTTACGGAGAAATCTGTTATTTTCATCTTTCAACTATTTATTATGGATGAAATAATTTGACTTTTTCTCCATCAGTAACAAAACCACTACCTCGGGTAACTATCTGTTCTCCTCCGCTTAGTCCAGAAATCAACTCCACAGTTTCCTCATAAATTTTTCCAATTTTTACCGGTTTTTTGAACACTTTACTTGTTGCTGAATCAAAAACATATACAAATGCTTTTTCGGCATCAGCTTCTACTACGGACGTAATAGGCAGTACCAAACTGAAATTGCTTAAACTTGGTTGTATATTTACTTTTGCGACAAAGCCTGAAATCAATTTTTTTGCGGTGGGTAACATTTGAAGCTCCACCTCAAATGTCCCAGTCGATGGGTTAATAGTTTGAGCAATTTGGCTAACTTTCGCAGTAAAGTTCTCGTTTGGATATGCATCTAACTGTACACTTGCCTTATCTCCAATCTTGAGTTTTACGATTTCTTTGTCCGCTAAACCTACATTTAGTGTATATGCATTTGTACCTGTTCCGAGAATTAATGCTGGAGAAAACGGTACAATCAGCTCGCCTTGCTCAGATATTTTTCTTAATATTTTTCCTGATGTTGGAGCAAATATTTTTGAAAGCTTCCGGTTAAATTCAGCCGCAGTAGCGGCCTCCGTAGCTAGTTCTAAGCCACTTGTTGCATCCTGCAAATTGGTCTGAGTGGCAGCTTGGTCGTCATATAGCTTTTTTACTCTATCAAAATCTCGCTTGGCCTTTTGAAGGCCTATTTTAGTTTGATTTACCTGAGCGTCTATTTCTGACATATCTAGTTCCGCCAAAAGTTGTCCAGCTGCCACAGCTTGCCCTTCTGATACATACATACGTTTAATCATTCCACCAGTTTTAAATGCCAACTTAAGTTCAGATTTTGAAGATAAAACTCCGGAAGAATTTATCTGTTCTGATAAGTTTTGACTTTGAACTGTCGCAACTTCAATTGTTTGGAGTTGTGCATCTTTGGTATTGGTTTCCTGCTTTTCTTTGCTTTTACAAGAAAACACCAATCCACTGATTGTTAATGTAATTAAAAATAGTTTTTTCATTTTTTAAAATTTTTCTCTTCTAGTATTCTTTTGTCATTTAGAAATTCAATGATTCTTTATCGTTGGTTAAAAAGCAATTTCAAATTATATGAGCTAAGGCTTTCATCATAAACCGCTCACTTTTTTAAGGTCTGCATATTTTACCCATATATCATATTTATTTAAACTTTCGGCTAATTTGGCTAACATCAGGTCATTTTGAGCTTTTGAAACTTCCATAAAAATCGCATTACCGTTTTTGTACCTACTACTTACCAAATCGTATATTTTTTGAGTTTTATCAATTCCTCCTTTTGCAGATGTTAGGTTGGAAATACTTACCTGCAGTTCTTTATATTTTTGTAATACTTGCAACTGCATCTGAGTTTTTACTTCTTCATGTTTTAAGCTCAAAATCTCAGTTGAAATTTTAGTTTGCTCTATTTTGTGCTTTTTCTCATATCCATGAAACAAATCCCATGTTAGACCCAGTTGAGCCACCAAATATGCTTGATTAGAAAAACTATATCCGAAGCCTTGAAAACCGGTATTGGCTCCAATAAATACCTGAGGCAGTTTGGCACTTTTTTGTTGAAGATTCAGTAGCGACTGATTGATTCTTTTTCCGCTATTTATTTGATCAAATTCGGGACGGTTTTCCATTGCAGACTGGGTATATTTAGGAAGGTCCGACAGCAAAGGCAAGCTAAGTATTAAGATGGCATCTACCTCAACTGGCTCTTCTAAAGACCTGTTTATCAAAAAATTAAAATATGCCTTGGCTAAAGTGCTATTTTTTTGAGCTTCTACAATTTGCTGCTCAAGTTTCTCTTGTTCATATTCTGATGTTAAAACCACATCTTTTAGAATCACATGGTTATCAAGTAATTTTTTATTCAGAATATTCAATTCTAGTAAAACAGACTTTGAGTTTTCATAAATTTTTATAGCTTCCAAGGACTGTAAATATTGATAATATGCATGCTCAATGTTGTGCTTGAGTTCATATTCTAAAAATCGCTTTTTTGCATATTCGGATTGCAATATTTCCTTTTGAACAGCTATATTATTCTTAATGTCTGGATTGAAAATCGGATATTGGATGGCAAACTTCGTGTCGTGAAAATTATTTGGTGCCAACAGCTGGTTGACGTTTTCTACTTGTGGAAAATTGTTGGTCTTGGTAAGTTGATTAAGCGTGGAATACACAGGGTTGAGCAAATCTCCAATCGGGAACTCTAATCTACGACCGCCTGCTGCCAAGGAATAAGTAGGTGAAAAACTTATCTTCGGGAAAAGATTAGACTTGGCAATATCAATACTTTTAAGAGCTTTTTGCAGCTCCAAATTTTCTTGTTTCAGCGAAAGATTACTTTCCAAGCCTTGATTGATGTAAGCTTGCAAAATATTCGATTGTGCGGTAGCGTTCTGGCCAACTAAAGCTAAAAACAATATTATGGTTAGTTTTTTCATACTCTTTATCGATTTGTAAGTGCTAAGTTGGAAGCCGCTTTGGCTATCAATTTGCCTTCTTCATTATATACTTTGCACTCAGCATGGGCGATGGTTCTGCCATCTCTGATTACTTCTGATATTACTCTAAGTTTTTCTCCTAATTTTGCTGGCCTTAAGAAGTCAATATTTAGGTTCACAGCTACATAAAATCCGGTTTTCCCCAAAAAATAAGTAGTCATTCCCATCACTTCGTCAATTAACCCAGCAATTGCACCACCATGCATAATCCCAGCTGGATTGGTTAATTCTTCTCTAACCACAAACTCTATAGTTAGGCTACCCACACTAGCTTCAATGAATTTGCCGTTGAGCCATCTTCCAAAAGGTGATGGGCTTATGTCTTTTGCTTCTTTTCCAATCAATTCTTTGAACATGTCTTATTTTTAGTTTTTTCCGATGATACCTAAATGTGTATTTTTAAATCCTGATTCGTGTTTTAAACCGTAACCAAACATCCTGTCCATTGCAGAATGTGAAAGCAAAATAGCTCCAGCCAAACTCATTTCATTCTTTCCCAAAGCATATCCAAATATGATGCAAAGAATAGCCAAACCCTTGTGATGCACCAAGTTGTATAACCATGCACCTATTTTGGGGTTTATCAGATATCCTATCATTGACAAATCAGGAACGAGTAAAAGTGCTGGAAACCACCACCATTCATAGCTGAGCAATCCAAAAAAGAAAATTCCGAAAAGAAATTCGGCTAAATCTTCAAGTTTTAATAAGGTATTCATATTTTAAATTTGTTTTGAACCGAGGGTATTTATTTTTTCTAAATGCTTTTTTCTGAATTCGTCAGTCGAAAATCTAATAGGGCCAATCGATGTAATTTTTACTGGTTTTATTCCACAGAATTCTAAAATCATCTTTTTCATAGCTTTATGTGCAGGTTCGCCATAAATAAGCCAATGATACCAAGGTGGCTGATCCATGGTGGTTATTACCCTGGCAGATTTCCCAGTTAGATATTTATCCCACCAAACTGAGTTTTCTCTTTTCTGAAAAGCAAAACCTGGCAAAAAAGTTCTGTCGAAAAAACCTTTCAATAGAGCAGGCATTCCGCCCCACCATAGCGGATAAACTATGACAAGGTGATCTGCCCATTTTATTTTATTTTGAGCTGCCAGAAGGTCTGGCTCCAATTCAGTACGTTTTCTGTATCCAAAATTTAAATTTGGATTAAAACTTATCTCACTCACTACAATTTCTTGCACTTCAGCACCTTCACTTATTGCTCCCATTTTATAAGCATTTCCCAATGCCCTACAATAACTCTCTTCGTCAGGATGGCCTTGTATGATAAGTATTTTTTTCATTATATATAAATGGCTATCAAGAGTGATCCGGCTACAAAAGCACAAAGCGGTGTAAAATATTTAGTGTCGTTGATGACAAATTCAGTATTTTTTATTTTCTTAAAATAACCAACATACTTAAAATCTCCCAAAGCCCTAATTGCAAATACAGCAACTAAAATGAGTAATAGACTTGATAAATACTGACCGACAATATCAATATTAAACCAACCTGCAGCCTGAGCAAATATTAAACTTATTAGAAGAAATGGAATGGCTACAGCAAAAGTGGCTATTGGTGATGGTGTAAATACCCGTTTCTGAGAATTAATTTGCGGCAAAACTGAATTTGCTCCCCATTTGCCTCCAAATGCCCAATAAAAATGTATTGCAGCCACTAAAAAGAGAATTAAAGCATTTACACCAAAAAGAATTTGATTGATATTCATGGTATTATAATTTTCTGAGTGACTCAATCATAACTTCCAATGCTCTCTGCAATCTCGGGATACGCTCCTCTTCTGGAAACATGGACATGCGTTTGCGGAGGTGTAAACTCGCAAAACCATGTACATTGGCCCAAATCATCATCGCCAAATCATCTGAATCTTGCCCTTTAAAATATCCTTTGGTTTTACAAGAATCAATTAGAGCAATAAGCAAATTCAGTGCTGTGTGACCATCCTCCCAAACATCGCATCGGCATTCCAAAGCTTCTATCGGAGCGGTCATCAAAAACATCAATTCATAAAGTTCTGGATTTTCTATCGCAAACTTCAAGTACTCATGACCCATAGCAATCAGCTGTTCGAAAGGATCACTAATGGGTGCCACCACCATAAACTTTGCTATTAAACCTTGAAAAGCCTCTTGATGTAATGCAAACAAAAGCTCATTTTTGTCCTTAAAATACAGATAAATTGTGCCTGGACTGTATTCTATTTCCTCGGCAATATTTCTGATAGAAGTTTTCTCAAAACCATGATCTAGAAAAAGCTTTTTTGCGGCTTCTAATATCTTGGTTTTCATTTCTTCTTTCTCTCTTTCTTTTCTATCTGCTACGCCCATTATTATTAAACAATTGTTTTTTACTTAACACCACAAATTAAATGAACACCGTTTAGTATTCCAAATTTTTTCTAAAAAATTATTAAAAGGCACAAAAACGGCATAAATGGTTTTTAGCTTTGTAGCTACAAAAACGTGCCAAAAATGTTATTTAGCTTACCCCTTTTTATTAAGATCTTCCTTTTTTTCCAAACCTTAAGCTCCGATGTTGTGGGTATTATGGACGGAGATACTATAGAATTAAGGATGGTATCGAATGACCCAAGAGCCAGAGCAAGAACTGGCAAAAACCTAAGAATAAGGCTTGCACATGTTGATTGTCCTGAGCGTGGAATGCCATTTTATCAAAATGCTAAGCGGTTTACCTCAGAAAAATGTTCCAGAAAAACTGTGAAGATTATCCACAGCAACGAATTTGATAGATATGGGCGATTGGTAGGAGAAGTAGTATTACCTGATGGTAGCAATCTTAACCAAGAACTAGTAAAAGCTGGACTGGCAAAACATTACAAAAAGTATTCGAGCTCTGGAATATATTCAAATTTGGAAATAAAAGCTAGGTTAAAAAAAGTTGGTATTTGGTCAGAATAACATTTACTTTCTTACAAAAAGCAAATACTCAATGTTGTTAGAACCTAAAATAAGTTCATCGTAAACATGTCCATTGTAATTAGTTGAAAGGACAAAATTGTTTGCCTCCATAAACATCGATTGGAATCTAGAATCCGCTTCGGTTTCAAAGGGTTTATTTAGTATTTGAAGATTTAAATTTTCAAAAGTTCCAGAAATATGGTCATTTTCAGATTTTTCAATACTTGTAATATACTCTCCCTTTCCTATCAATAGATTGATTTTTGCTGTATAATATTTATCATCATTAAATGTGAGCCGATATGAACTTTTCTCATAGTCAAAATCTGAACACACATAACAGGTATAATCAGTGGTATGATTAAAAGTACCCACATAACGCCATTCCCCAGTCATGCCTTTTTCTGCATTGACCTCCTGTTTATCACATTGAAAGACTCCAAAAATCAAGAAAGTAACCAGTATTTTGTACATCGTTTAAGTAGAATAGATATTAATTGAATCAATATATCTAAAACGAAAAACTTCAAAATTTTGGTATGCCAACTTTTCATTTTGAAGTATTTTGATAAAGCGATAGCAAAAATTCAAATTTTAAGGAATATTCATATTC
>JAIPAJ010000143.1 GCA_021740125.1 Leadbetterella sp.
TCAGGAAAAAGTGCTATAATTAATAAAATGGATAGGAAAATTCACATTTCTCGAAATTGTAATTATGCCGTGCCAACTTTTTCAAAACATGTAACATTGTTTAAAATTTTGATAAATGTCAAGTAAATTTTCCCCTTTATATATTAAAAGGACACATGATTAAGTATTGATTATTACCATAAGCTGAGAAACGCCTTCTCTCAGAATCCTCAAGTACAAACAATACTTATTAAAAAAAGCAAAATTTACCCCAAAAAGAAAGATTTTGTTAGTTTTAATCCACTCATAAATTTTAAATCAACGTCTTCATTTTTTTAAAAAAAAAAGAGAGAAATGTGTTCTCAAAAATTCCACATTTTCTAGCTTTTTATGCCAATAAAAAAAATATATGAAAATCTTATCTAAAGGATACAAACTTAAAATAAATTCAGGATTTTCTGTATCAAATTACTCCTTCTCAACTAAGTGTAATATTCTTACTACAAGATACTTACGTCATATTCAAATCAGTAAAATAAACAAAAAACCATAAGACGACAAAAAATTATTAAGCGGTATATACCTTTTCCTCATCCTTACTTTGATTTGGTGCTTGGTACAGATATTGAGTCAAATCTATTAAAATAGGTCTAAAAATGGCGTTGGAAATTGAAATCAAATAAACAGAAAAATTGATAGTCCATTTTTCGCATAAAAAGATGAAAATCTTTTCAAAAGAAGCATTGGATTTTACATCAAATCTGGAGAAGCATAATAAGCTTTTAAGTAGGTTTTGTATCAAGATAAAAAATGAATAAATGACTTTTGAAGAATATAATAGATTAAATAAAATAGATGAATAAGGTATCTTCCAAAATGAATTTACGCTTTTTAATAAAATCTGCTTTTGCAATAGGCTTAACCTTGGCTCTAACAGATTTGTTAACCAATATCTTGTATGGTGAAAAAACATCACTTGTCTTAAATTCCATTAAACTCATTTTCTATGACTTTGGAATAGCTGCGTTGATTGTTTTGGTATTAAGTCCATTTTCCCTTCTTTTATCGGAACTTCATTTTTTAGTAGGCAAATCCCTCATTTATACTATTGGCTTTATTGTTCTGTTAGCCAGCCTTTTACTGAATAAATACTATGCCACTACCCATTTAACGCTGGGGAGCGATTTGTATGGTTACTCGATTAGCGATATAAAAATGATTGTAAGTACATCCTCGGATGTCAGTGTTTTATCATTTTGGCCAATTTTTTTATTTGTAGGGGTTTTCATAGCTGCTTTTAAATTTCTCATAATTAAAGAAAAACAAAAAATTTGGTTCGGGACTTTTTTATTACTTGCTATTGGGTTTTGTACTTTCGAATCATTCTCTAAAAAACCAGTTCAGTCTAATCTTTCTTTTTTTTTAAAAGATAGTTTGGCCTACCTACAAAGCAGTAAAAGTGCTAAAACAGTGACTTGGGATACCACCAACCCTTACCCTCTGCTCAGAGACAATAACAAAACCGAGGACTTATTGGGCAAGTATCTAAATTTAAAACCCACAAAACCAAACATTTTAATGATTGTGGTGGAAGGACTAGGGAGAGACTTTTCAGGAGACAATGCTGAATATCCTGGATTTACTCCATTCTTAGATTCTTTGGCTAACCAAAGTTTGAGCTGGACAAATTTTGTAAGCAATGCCGGAAGGTCTTTTGGTGCTCTACCGTCAATTTTGGGTTCTTTGCCTTTTGGAAAAAATGGATTTCTCGATTTAGAAACACTTCCCGATCACATTTCCTTAATAAATCAGTTAAAAAAATCGAATTATAAAACCGCCTATTTCGAGGGAGGCGACGCTGATTTTGATCGAAAATTGAAATACCTCAATCATGAGGGAATGGAAAGTATCGTCGATGACAATAATTATGGTACTGAATATAAAAAATCAACCTCTAAGGACGGTTTTTCATGGGGATATCCCGACTCTGAGATTTTCAGAAAAGCATTGAATGACATCAAACCTATTGAACAGCCAAGGTTCGACTTGATATTAACCATCAGTAACCACGAGCCTTTTGTGTTTAATGACAAGGAAAAATTCATGGCTATGGCTGAAGAAAAGTTGATAAACAGCAACATGAGTGGTAATAAAAAAAGTGTTTTAAATAAACATAAAGACATAATTGCAGCACTTCTGTACACCGATGCAAGCATCAAAGAGTTTTTAACAAAATACAAATCCAATTCAAATTATGAAAATACGATATTCATAATTACTGGTGACCATAGATTAGTTCCTATCCCTCAAAAAGACGAAATCTGCCGCTATCATGTGCCATTGATTATCCATAGCCCAATGCTCATCAAATCTGAGAAATTTAAAGGGATAAGTTCTCACATGGATATTATGCCGAGTATTTTGGCCCTGATCAATAATAAATATGGCGAAAAGCGTATGGATAAAGTTCCATGGATCGGAACAGGCTTAAGTGAATCATTAGAATTTAATAATCAAAAAGATATTCCATTATCTAGGTACAAAGGGGCAGTTAAAGATTTTGTATCGGGTAATAAATTCCTGAGCGATAAAACTTTATATGAAATTGACGAAAAGTTTGAGCTATCAGAAATAAGTGATGGTGACGATTTTGACAAAATTGAAAACAAGCTCGCTCAATTCCAAAGAATTAATAACTATGTAACTCAAAATAACAAGATTATTCCAGCGAATTTGGCGTTTAAAAAATCTAACAGTCAGTACTTTACAAAGGAACAATTGGTGATTATTGACAAACACTTAAAGGCAAAAGCAGAGGAAGATCCGTTCATGATAGCCCGAGAAGTTGCTTTCAAAAAACAGTATGATGAAGCTTTGCTTTTGTGCAATTATATTATAAAAGACAGTCCGAATCATTTTGATTGTCGCACTTTGAAAGGCAGAATATACGCTTGGAATGGTGATTTTGAAAATGCAGAAACTGAATTTAAGGGAGTAATTGATAGAAGTCCAAGATATAAAGATGCCTATAGTGCCATTTTAGATTTATACTGGTGGAATGATAAACCTCAAAAAGCCAAAGAACTCGCAAAAAAAGCCAAGGAAAATATCAATGATGATGCTGACTTTCAAAAGAGTGTTAAAATGGCTATGGCAAGGTTCGATAAGTCAATTTAGAAATACAAACAAAATAGAAATTAGAAAAAATAGTCAAAACAACATGCAGAGAATTTTGAAAATATGGGTCTTGAGTCTTTGTTTTTCCTCAATAGGAATGGCACAGATTCGCAGTATTGATCCTGACTCTGCATTTGTAGAAGCCAGAAAGTTGGCCTTTAATGGTAAGAGAAAAGAATCTATTGTTCTATTAAAAACCGTATTATTTAAATATCCCAATTACGATGAAATAAGACTTTTTTTGGCATCTGTGTATAGCTGGGATGAGCGATACAAATCTGCCAAGGCTGAATATAAAATATTGATAAATAAAGACAATACCAATATTGACTTTTGGGTGCCTTATATAAAAAATGAAATCTATGATGACGAACCTCTATCAGCTATAGAGCTGGCCAAAAAAGCAATGCAAATTTTGCCAGGTAATTCCCAACTGGCCATTTTGAAAGCCACTGCTGAAAAAAACAACAATGAGCTACAAAAGGCGATGCGATCTATAAATACATTTTTAGAGAAATATCCCAATGACAAAGAAGCGATTGCTTACAAAGAGAATATTAAAGAGAATTTAGTATCTAACCACGTATCTGTCTCCTATTCTGCAGATATCTTTAGTGAAATATACGACCCTATGCATTATTACACAGTACAATATGGAAAGTTGACCAGCAGAGGCAGTATTATAGCCAGATATAACCTCAACAATAAATTCAAAACTTATGGTTCTCAGTTTGAAATTGACGCTTACCCGAGCATTTCTAAAGGCCTTTACGGCTATTTAAACATCGGATACGCTAAATCATCGATATTCCCATCTTGGAGATTTGGAGCTCAATTGTATAAATCTTTGCCAAGCAGTTTCGAAGTTTCAGCGGGAATAAGATCTTTAAAATTTGGTGATGATTTTACCCATATTTATACAGGTTCTGTTGGGAAGTATTTCGGAAATTCGTTTGCATTTGTGGTTCCTTACTTTATAAATAGTGCCGAAGGCTGGAGCAAATCTTCCACTTTCACTTACAGAAAATACCGAGCCAATGCCGACCATTTTTTTGCAATTTCTGGTGGGTTTGGATTTTCACCTGAAATAAATAGATTTGGCTTTGACAATGCTTATGAGCCAATAGTGAGTTTGAAATCTCAAAAATTTGATATCAGCAATAATTTTAAACTCATTAACAATAAAAATGTGATAGGGGCAGGTCTGTCACTTGTCCGGCAAGAAAGTGTATTTGATCCTGGAAAATACTTTTGGATATTTTCGTTTAGGATCAATTCGACAGTTGGATTTTAGCTAATCAAATTATCAAGTTCATGTTTTATTAACTTAAAAAATTAACTTTTTGAAAATTTAAAAACAAAAAATATGCGATTCTTAATTTCTTTTTCACTCAAAACTAAACAGATAATTTAGAAAAATATATAGCGATGAATTAAAGTGCTTAAAACAATTAAGGCTATTAAAAATGAATCAGAATGGTCAAAATAACCAAATAACAAGTACCTATTCCAAATTTTGATAGTAGATTTTTCGAAATATATTTAAAAAAAACTATTTGATAAAACTAAATAAACCACTTTTTCAAATTTAAGCAATTAAAGTTATGACTCTGAATAATTCTAAAATATCAAATACCGAAAAGGAAAGGCTAAAAGCGTTGCTTACCTACAACATTTTAGACACTGGCCCTGAAGAGGAGTTTGATAATATCACAAAATTGGTAGCTTTTATTTGCGATACACCAATTGCATTAATCTCCCTAGTAGACGAAAACAGGCAATGGATAAAGTCTTCGTTTGGTTTTAAATCACAAGACATTCCACGTAAAATGTCTTTTTGTCAGCACACTATAAGCGGAAAGGAAGTTTTTGAAATTACAGATACTTTAAAAAGTGGTATTTTCAAAGACAATCCATTTGTAGCTAATGCTCCTCGGATAAGGTTTTATGCAGGCCATCCACTCACAACTCCTGAAGGGTACAATATTGGTGCGTTGTGTGTGGTAGATAGAATTCCAAAAAAACTTAACGATGATCAAAAACTTGCTTTGACTACCTTAGCCAAGCATGTAATGTCTATTTTGGAGCTTCGAAACAAAAACTTAATTCTTCTTAATAAAGTAGAGGATCTCTCCAAAGAGGCCTTAGAGAAAATCACGCTTGAACTTGAAAGCTATAAACTTGCATTAGACGAAACCTCTGGTGTAATTATCAGTGACAATAACGGTACGATCATTTTTGTAAATGATGAAACCTGTCGTACCTCCAAGTACAGCAGAGAGGAATTAATAGGTCAACAAAGTACCATTTTCGACTCAGGCTATCACCCTCAAAGTTTCTTTGACGAATTATGGAAGACCATTTTAAACGGAAATATTTGGAAAAACGAAATCAAAAATTTGGCGAAAGATGGTACAATTTATTGGACAGATACGACCATTGTACCCTTTTTGGATGAGTCGAAAAAACCAAAGAAATTTGTTTCTATAAAAAGGGACATCACTAAACAAAAACGTGAAGAAAATAGAATAGACCAATTCTTTAGTCTTTCGTTGGATTATTTCTGCGTAGCCAATACCAAAGGCTATTTCGAAAAAATAAGCCCTGCGTTTTCTAATCAATTAGGTTACTCGCACGAAGAGCTTCTTTCAAAGCCTTTCTTTGAATTTATTCATAATGAGGACGTTGAAAAAACACAAAAAGAGATAGAGAAATTGGGTCAAGGAATAACAACTATCAATTTCAAAATCAGGTTTAAATGTAAAAATGGTGAATATAAACTACTGAGCTGGAATGCAACGCCTGATAAAGAATCTGGCGTTTTGTATGCCACCGCCAGAGATATTACTGACAGCCATAAAATACATGACGAAAACCGAAAATTATCTTTGGTAGCCAAAGGCACCAACAACATAGTGGTTATAACCGATAAAAATAGAAACATAGAATGGGTGAATCAGGCATTTGAGGATTTAACGGGTTACACACAAAATGAAGTAATCGGGAAAAACCCAGGAAGTTTTTTACAATTTAAAAACAGTGAAGAAAGTACTATTAAAGCTATTAGGAGTGCTATGAACAATCAAGAAACATTTGTAGGTGAAATTCAAAATATCAGTAAAACAGGTAGACAATATTGGATAGAATTGAGCATCAGCCCAGTTTTTAACGAAAACGGGGAACTTCTAAATTACATTGCAATAGAATCTGATGTTACAGAAAAAAAGAAAAAAGACGCCAGCATTTCAAATTTAATAGAAACTCAAAATTCAATTTTCAATGGTGTTGGACATGCTGTAATTTTCTGCAATCCAAGTGGTATTATTCAGCGAATCAACCAAGCTGGTCTAGACCTAATGGAATATGATGAAGATGAAATCGTGGGTAAAATGAGTCAAATAGACTTTCATGATTTTGGTGAGATAGTTGCCCGTTCTATGGAGCTTTCGCATGAACTTAGCAAACCTGTTGTGCCTGGCTTCGAAACTATAATTGCCAAAACCAACGCCCTACAAGCAATGGATGGCAATGAGTGGACTTATATTTCGAAATCAGGGAGAAAAATTCCAGTTTGGGTAAGTGTGACTTGTATTAAAAACACCGAAGGAACCATTTTGGGATATTTTAGTGCGGCAGAAGATTATACAGTTAAAAAACAAGTTGAGCAAAGCTTGATTGAAGCCAAAAATTTGGCAGAACAAGCAGCACATGCCAAAGATAGTTTCTTAGCCAACATGAGCCATGAAATACGAACGCCTCTAAATGCCATTATTGGATTTACTGAATTATTGTCACAAAACACATTAGATCCTACGCTCAAGGATTATGTTAACAACATAAACACCGCAGGAGCAAATTTACTATTGATAATCAATGACATACTCGATATCTCGAAGATTGAATCTGGTCAACTTGTGATAGAATCACTTCCTATAAACCTAAAAAATACACTCAAACATGTGTATGATTTGTTAAAAGTAAAGGCATCTGAGAAAAACATAGAGTTTAATCTTTTTCTTGATGCCGATATGCCAGAATTTGTAATGGGAGATAAAGGTCGAATTAATCAGATTATAATGAATTTGGCTGGTAATTCCCTAAAGTTCACCGAAAAAGGAGATGTAACAATTTCGGTTAAAAAAATGGAAGAAACTGAGAAAACTATAAAGTTGCGATTCTCCATAAAAGATACAGGAATAGGTATTCCTGACAACAAAATCAATACGATTTTCGAACGCTTTACTCAGGCTGAAGCCAGCACAACTAGAAGATTTGGAGGGACTGGACTCGGACTAAACATTGTAAAACAACTAATAGAACTCCAAAACGGGCAAATAAACGTAACCAGCAAAGTTGGTCAAGGGTCTGACTTCTATTTCATTTTGGAGTTTCTAAAAGTAGAAACCCCTAAAAACGAAAAGGAAACAGAAATTATCCATCCTAAGGAAGAATCTCTCGGCCATTTGTCTATCCTTTTGTGTGAAGACAACGAACTCAATCAACACTTGGCCAAAAGGGTAATTGAAAAGTTTGGTTTTGATTTAGACATTGCAAACAATGGAAAAGAAGGGATTGATAGGGTTTTGATGAAAAACTATGACCTTATACTGATGGACTTACAAATGTCTGTTATGGACGGGTATCAAACCACCATATACATCAGAGAAGTACTCAAAAAAGATATTCCAATCATTGCGATGACAGCCCACTCATTGGTGGGTGAACGACAAAAATGCAAAGATATTGGCATGAATGCATATGTTTCAAAACCTTTTAAACAAACGGAGCTTTTGGAACAAATAAAAGCTGTGGTGCATAAAAAGAGTAACAAGGACGACAACAAGGAAGTCTTCCATTCTGTAGAAATTAAAGATATTTTAGAGCCAGAATTTTCAACTAAAACAGCCAATAACATGGACAATGTTCAAAATGATTCCCCTTCAAAAACAAACATAGATTTTAGTTATATTGAGGAGCTTTCAGGTGGAGACCAAGATTTCAAATATGAGATGGTAAAACTCTTCATACAGTCTATTCCCCAGGATCTAGACAAACTGGAAGATGCCCTAAAAAACAAAGATTCTACAGCGATAGCTAAGTTGGCCCATCACATGAAGTCGTCTTTGTCGATGTTTAAACTCGACAAAGAAGTGGAGTTTTTGTCAGAAACTGAAAAAAATGCAAAAAATTCCATCGTTAAGGAAGAAACATTCTTACAATTTACTGATTTTAAACTTTCTCTGGCTCATGTTACAGGATTATTAATATCTATGAGTGTACCATAATCATCCGAAAAGTTTAACTAATTTTTTACAAAAAAGAATTTTCAAAATCTAATAGTTCAACAAAAATGGAAGATATAAAGTTAATATTGGCAGAAGATAATGACATGTTAAGGAAATCATTAAACTTCTTTCTCGAACAAAAAGGGTTTAAAGTTGATCAATTTGCCAACGGGCTGGAAGCATTAGATTCTATTAAAGTAAACAATTACGATCTTATTCTGATGGATATTAACATTCCCGGCATAAGCGGCATGGAAATAACACAATTTGTAAGAACCGAAATGTATTTGGACACACCTATAATCATTTTCACATCTTCCAATGTAGAACAAACAGAGATTGACTGCTTTGATATTGGTGCCGATGAATTCATAGCTAAACCAATAAGCCCTTTGGTACTTATTACAAGAATTAATAATCTCTTGAAAAAAAAACGGACAAAAATTCAATATAATTTGAATTAAAAGACTCAATGGTATTTGCATTTTCCGCTGAAACTCCTCAGAAGTCTGAGCAGGTCATTGTATGTGTAATCAACGATAGAAAAACTTTTAAGGTTAACCTACAACATCGTTCGTAATCGATTGATAAAAAGGATGTTTTTACAATAAATAGAGATAAAAATGGAAGAATTATGGAAATTTTATTACGACAAAGATTGGATAAAACCTTTCTTATTGTATTCTATATATTTCTTTGTTTTCGTTTCTTTCACGTTGTTTTTATCCATTATTGTAATGAGGCGATTAAAACTCAGAAACCAAAAATTAGAAAAGAGATTTACACCGATCATAGAACACATTTTGAGTCTTAATTTATTTGAAAGTGCCTTCTTTTCGGAGTTTTCAGCTTATGAAAAACTCTTCCGTAATGGAGTTTTCAGAAATTTGATGATGGAATCCATCCTTAACCTTCACCAAAATTATGATGGCACTTATGCAGAAAACCTAGAGAACTTCTATATGGATTCTGGCTTGATAAATGATTCTTACAAAAAACTGAACAGCGAACATTGGCAAATAAAATGTAAAGGAATTAACGAACTCGCCGAAATGAATGTGGCAGAGGCCTTTGGTGCATTGGTAAAAATGTCAAAGTCGAGCAATAAAATCTTAACCATTGTAGCTATAAATGCTTGCATCAAACTAAATGGATCCAATGGCATTAGGCATTTGGCCCGGCATAAACACAGTTTTGATTTATGGACTCAGCTCAATATTCTTGATGCTTTAAAACAAGGAAACCTTTCACATATTCAGGGCCTTGAGTATTTACTGACTTCCAAAAATAACTCGGTAATAAGTTTGGGCTTGAAAGCTATTTCTTCTCTTAACTTATCCGAAAAAGCTTCTTTTGTTCAGCAATTGATAGATGAAACCACCAACGAGGAAATTCTGATGGAAGCAAAAACTGTACTAAATCGACTAATCGTTCAAAATAACCGCAGTTTAAAATATGAGTTTCAATGAGTTTTTAAGCTTTTTTGCGGATATCTACCTCATATTGATTTTGCTATATGCGGTATTAATAATGAGTTCATACCTAATCTTATCTTGTTTGTCAATTATTGAGTTAATGGGTTATTTGAAAAAAAATAGCTTTGTCAACTATCAAATATTGCTCTCGAGCGAGTA
>JAIPAJ010000144.1 GCA_021740125.1 Leadbetterella sp.
AAAGTATGTCGATATCATCAAGAAGGATTTAATCAGTATTAAAGATGATGGTTCTGTATGGTTAAATCAAGATTTCTTCGACTACGCCACCGGCTTAAAAATGGTGAATGAGTCTAAATGGGAAGCTCTGTTTGGATTTAAAACTAGAAAACCAGAAGATGAACTGGAGCAACATCACTGTAATCTAGGTCTTGCTATTCAGCAAATTACAGAAGATGTGGTGGTTTTGATGGCTCAAGAAGCAAAAAGACTTACGGGTTCAGAAAATATATGTTTGGCGGGCGGAGTTGCACTTAATTGTGTTTCCAACGGTAAACTTCAAAAATCTGGGGTTTTCAAAAACGTATTCATTCAGCCAGCAGCAGGAGATGCGGGCGGTGCCTTGGGTGCTGCATTGGCCGTGAATTATATCTATTTCAAACAAGAACGTGTGATAGATTATAAGATGGATGCCATGAAGGGTTCGTATTTAGGACCAACCATTTCTGATTTGGAAGTAGAGTTGATGTCAAAAAAATACAAAGCCACTTATCAATATTTTGAGAACTTTGATGATTTGGCAGTAGAAACGGCTAAATTGATTTCACAGGAAAACGTAATAGGTTGGGTACAAGGAAAAATGGAGTTTGGTCCAAGGGCCTTGGGTGCAAGAAGTATTTTGGGTGATCCAAGAAGTGCCGAAATGCAGAAAAAACTGAACCTGAAAATCAAATACAGAGAGTCTTTCAGGCCATTTGCTCCTTCGGTTTTGGCTGAAGACGTGAGTCAGTTTTTTGATTATGATGGTATTTCACCTTATATGTTGTTGGTGCATCCGGTGGCTGATGCCATCAAGAAAACTTTGCCAGAGGGATATGACGACATGAACTTAAGAGATAAATTATATCATTTGAGGTCAGATTTGCCTTCAATAACTCACATTGACTTTTCTGCAAGAATTCAGACCGTTCACAGCGATACCAATCCTCGATATTACAAAATGATTGAGGAATTTAAGAAACTTACGGGTATGGGTGTTGTGGTAAATACCTCATTCAATGTGAGAGGTGAGCCTATAGTCATGACACCAAACGATGCTTATAGATGCTTTATGAGAACGGAAATGGACTATTTGGTGGTAGGTAATTTCTTGTTCAGCAAGAAAGATCAACCAGAATGGCAAGGCACAGACAATTGGAAAGAAGAATTTGTTTTAGATTAATATAAAAGATTAAAAATATGGACTTTATTAAAGACTTATGGGGTTTTATGGCCGCTAGAAAGAAATTTTGGTTGGCTCCTTTGATTATTATTTTGCTTTTGGTAGGTATTCTAATAGTTATTGGTGGAGGTTCTGCTATTGCTCCGTTTATTTACACATTGTTTTAATTCATTCTCACTCAGAGATAAATTTTTTTTAGATGAAAATTGCAGATAGATTCCAATCACTTTTAGTTATAGTTGTTGGTTTTCTTGTTCTTTATTTTATTTTTCAAAGAAACTACGACTGGTATTTCTTTGAGTTTAAGAGGAATTATTTCCTTTATGCGGCAGTTGGCATTGGTGTTTCCTCTCTGATGTTTGATGCTGTGGCTGATTTGATACTGAAAGGTTGGATGAAAATAGCCGAAGTATTAGGTTTTATAAATACCCGAATTCTAATGACTTTGGTGTTTTTTATATTTCTAACACCTTTTGCACTTTTGCAAAGATTGCTTTCTAGAAAGAATTATCTTTCGCTCAAAGACTCAGAGAAGACGGTCTTTCACACGAGAGACCATCAGTATCAACCAGAAGATTTTGATAATATTTGGTAAGGAAAAGGCCTCGAATGGGGCCTTTTTTTATTGAAATGATTGGTAGATTTCTATAATTGAATAAACCAACATGACAATACACAGAATGGTTTTGGCGACAATACCAGCCATTAGTCCTAAAAAGCTTCCTAAAGCTGCTTTGAATGCTATTTTATGATTTTTGTTGGAGAGATATTCACCAATGAAAGCACCGACAAAAGCCCCAATGAATAAACCGAATGGGCCTAAAAACATACCAACCAAAAGGCCAATTCCAGAGCCAATCGTTCCCCATTTGCTACCGCCAAACTTCTTTGTACCCCAAATGGGAATGTAATAATCCATGACTGTAATTAACACAGTAATTACACCAAAAGCAATGAGCGTATTTTCTGAAAACTCTGCAAATTTGGAATAATGCAGCAATAATATTCCTCCAAAACTCAATGGAGGACCAGGTAATGGAAGTATGGCTCCCGCTAATCCAATTACAAGACAGGCAAGTCCGGAAATTAGCAATAGATAATCCATTAAGCTTCAATTAGTGTTTTGATTTTTATTTTTCTGCTATCTAAAAATTCAGCGATTTTGTCTGTGGCGAGTTCCAGTGTATCTACTTCGGGCAAAAATACAGCTCTAAAGTGTTGGCCATCGTTGTAGTTGAATCCTTTGCCCGATACCACGAATACTTTTTGCTCTGACAATAGATCTAAAGCAAACTGCTCGTCGTTTTGAATGTCAAATTTCTTCATGTCTATTTTCGGAAAAACATAAAGAGAGCCTTTAGGTTTAACACAGGTAATTCCAGGAATGTCGGTAAGTTTATAATAAATTAAGTCTCTTTGTTTCTTTAATCTGCCACCCTCTGCCACTAAGTCGTTTATGGATTGATACCCCCCGAGTGCTGTCTGAATGGCGTATTGCGTAGGCACATTGGCACAAAGTCGCATAGAAGCCAATAGTGTAAGTCCTTCTAGAAACGATTTTGCTTTATTTTTTGCTCCACTAGGAATTACCCAGCCACCTCTAAATCCAGCAGCACGGTAGTTTTTAGAAAGTCCTCCAAAAGTCATGAAAAACACATTTTCAGATAAAGTAGCAGCTGGAATGTGTATATTTCCATCGTATAATATCTTATCATAGATTTCATCCGAAAAAATAATGAGGTTATGTTTTTCTGCCAAAGCAACGATTTTTTTCAAAACGTCCTTTTCATATACTGCCCCAGTTGGATTGTTAGGGTTTATGATAACAATTGCCTTGGTTTTTGGGGTTATTTTGGCAGCCATGTCTTCAACATCAGGATTCCAATCAGAGGCCTCGTCGCACATGTAATGCACAGGTTTACCACCAGAAAGTGCCACAGCAGTAGTCCAAAGTGGATAATCAGGTGAAGGAATGAGTATTTCGTCACCATCATTGAGCAATGCTTGCATACACATTACAATGAGCTCACTTACACCGTTCCCAACGAAAATGTCCTCCATCTTTACGTCTTTTATACCAATCTGTTGGGTATAATGCATGATGGCCTTACGAGCAGGGAATATACCCAAATGATGCGAATAGCCTTGGGCATTTCGAAGGTTCAGGATCATGTCGTGCACAATTTCGTCAGGCACATCAAATCCAAACGGTGCCGGATTACCGATATTCAGATTGATTATTTTCTGACCCATAGCCTCTAGCTGCTGAGCTTTTTCGAAAACCGGCCCTCTGATAGCGTAACTGAGGTTGTTTAGCCTATCGCTTTTTTTATACTCGTTTGGCATAGTATTATATCTTTTTTAAGAAACTATTAACGTTGTTTTCTACGCGTTGAATGATATCTTCAGTCAAATCCTTTACAAATTTCTCGCCAGTTACTTTTTCATATAATTCAATGTAACGGTTGGAGATTTCTTCTATTTTTTCGTCGGTCATTTCAGGAATGGTTTGTCCTTCTTTGCCTTGGAAATTATTCGCAATTAACCATTCTCTTACAAATTCTTTCGATAATTGCTTTTGGGGTAAATTGTTATCTTGATTTTCTTGATAATTGGCATGGTAAAAAAATCTGGAAGAATCTGGGGTGTGAATTTCGTCTATTAAGTAAATAGTGCCATCTTTTTCACCGAATTCGTATTTGGTATCTACCAGAATTAATCCATTTTGAAGGGCCATTTCGGTACCTTTTGCAAAAAGAGCCAATGCATATTTTTCAAGAGCAATGAATTTGTCTTCTTCTACTAGTCCAAGGGCTATAATATTTTCTCTTGAAATATCTTCATCGTGTCCTTCATGAGCTTTGGTGGTGGGTGTTATGATTGGGTTGGGTAATTTATCATTTTCTTTCAAGCCTTCAGGTAGTGTAACCCCACAAATTGACCTCTTTCCTGACTTATATTCTCTCCAAGCATGACCTGCCAAATATCCTCTTACAACCATTTCAACAGGGAAAGTTGTACATTTCAGACCAAATGAAGCATTCGGATCCGGAGTTGCTATCAACCAATTGGGTACAATTTCGCGGGTAGCTTCGAGGTTTTTGGCGGCAATTTGATTCAAAACCTGTCCTTTGTAAGGTATTGGTCTAGGCAAAACTACATCGAACGCAGATATCCTATCAGAGGCTATCATAAGTATATGATTACCAATGGTGTAAACGTCTCTTACCTTTCCACGATAAAAAGCTTTTTGATTCTTAAAATTGTAATTAGTTTCCTTAATGCTGTTCATTTTGTCTAAAATTTCCCTTGTTATACTTGTTATTGTGTCTTTGGCACAAATTGTCGTACAAATTTCGGTTTTATTACCAATCTTTTTCTAAATTTTGCTTACTATTTTTTTGAGATAGAAGAATTTTAACCTCTGAATTTTTTAAATCTTCCAGAAGTTGAAGAGCTTTTTCTTTGGATATTTTGTTAGATGTATATTGATCTAGCTCTTGTTCTTTCTTGTCAGAGGCTTTAATTTCCTGATTTTGATTGTTTTTTTGTTGCTCTTGTGGAGGTGAACCCTTCGGTTTGTACAGTTTGCTAATAAGCTCATAATTATATCTGGCCTGCTCCAAATCCATGTTTTTTTCAATCGCTTTTTTGAAATATCGAAGTCCTGCAGAACTGTCACCACGGATGATCGCCAAAACGCCTAATTGATTGCAAGATTGTGAAGATTGAAGTGCGTTGGGCAAATCTTCCGTATGCTCATAGTTAATTCGTGCGTTCAACGTATCATTCGTAACAAAATAAGCATGTGCGGCATCCAATCGGAGCTCTGGCTCTATAAGCCTATTTACTTTTTCTATTTTCTCAAAAACCACAATGGATTTTTTAAAATTCCCTTTTCTAAAAGCCAGATTGAACTCGCTTTTGTAAGTGTTTTTTTGCTCAATATTGGTAAAAAATTGAGGGTTAATAAGGAAATAGATGATATGATATATGAATTGATACATTTATAGCTTCAGCACATTTACAGTTAATAAAAAATCTAATATGATGAAAATCAACGCAATAAGTAAGAAATACATGTATTTGTTGTAAGTAACCGTCTGTTGATTGATAGTGTCGGTACTGTTTTTAACCTGATTAAGTTTTTCAATCAAATCATTGATTTGGTTTCTTTGGTTATTGACAATAAAGTACTGTCCGCCAGTTTGTTTGGCTATCTCGTTAATTTGGTTAATATCCAAAACACTTACTACATCTTGTCCATTTTTGTCTTTTTTAAAGCCATTGATTGTGGGGATTTTTCCACCCATTTGTGAACCAACGCCTATAATAAACAAATTGATATTGTTTTTCTTTATCAAATTGAAATTCTGATTGTCAATATTCCCGAAGTTTTCTCCATCGGTGATGATGATACAAACCTTTGATTGGGTTTCTTTTTTAGCGTTGATTCCAAACTTTTCAATCATCAAGTCGAAAATAGCATTAAAGCTTGTTGATCCTTTCGATAAAAGAGTGGTTTTTAAAGAAGAAATATTGCTTTTAAGATTGGCATGATCAAAAGTTAAGGGTGTGTAAACTTGGGCTACTGAGTTAAAAACCATTATTCCGAATTTATCGGTACTAAACTGATCAATCAAGTTGGTTATTTCACTCTTAATTTTGTCTAACCTCGAAGGCTCGACATCGTTGGCGTTCATAGACAAAGAAAGGTCAAAAGCCAGATAAATATCCTTACTTGAAGAACGTGCCTCTAGCTCGGTAACACCAAAATTGGGCCCCAATAAAGCTAAACTCATGAGTCCCAAATAGATGCTGCGAATAATGAATTTTAACGAAGATGAAGCTGCCGAAGTTTTTAGTTTTTTGGAGATATAGAGAACCCTTCCGAAATAAATTATATAAATCAGGATAAAGCTAACCAGAAAAAAAACCTCAGTTCGAGAGAATTCTCTACTCCAATTCATCTATTTTTTGTTGAATGATATCAAATTGGCCATCAATCTAAAAGCTCCCGGAACTCCAGCTGGAAGTTGTCGAAAAAACGAAAGGCCCGTAAAAATATAGGTTCCTTTGCCATATTTGGTATACAACAATGAGCCTTCTTGTTCGGTTTCACCTGTGTCTTTTATGCTATATACGCTAGTGTATTTGTCCGACCATTTTTCTGCAAAATAAAGGCCTCTTTCTTGAATCCAGCCGTCATAATCTTTTGAATCCATTTTGTTCGGTGTATTTAATATAGGGTCTGTGGCCCTCAAAACTTTCATTTCTGCATTCTCTTCTGTTACTCTACCCCTTCCTATTGAGATTGGAAATGGCCCCAATTCTTTGGTTTTCACGGTTCCATAAAACGCTTGTGTTTGGTATTGAACGATGAGGTTTCCGCCATTCTTTACATATTCGAAAAGCGTATTTTGAGCATTTACCAACCAATCTTCGGTATTATAAGCCCTTACTCCTACAATTATGGCATCATATTTTGCGAGATTTCCTTTGATTGAGGTTTCATTAAGGTTGGTTAAATCATATCCGATTTGTTTAAGAGATTCAGGTACTTCATCTCCTGCCCCAGCTATATAAGCTATGTTTTGACCTTTTTTCAAGAGGTTTATCCGATTGGCTTTTGCTGTAGCTTCTGGGAAAACATTGAGTTCAGGAATATGTTCATATTTAACATTTTTCAAAGATTTAGAGAAAGTGCCGTTTGCAGTACTTGCCAAGGCCTTTATCTCAGTTTCAGAACTGCTAGTGGGCGGCGTAACCGTAAAAAAGACAGGCTTTTCTTGGTTTTTTTCAGTGAAGGTCACTTCTATTTCTTTGGGCTCATAGTTCCAACCTGCGGCAAGGTTTAGCTTTACTTTGGTGCTGTTGTTTGATATGTTAGATTTTACCATTACTCCCACTTTTTTGGGTTTGTTATCTGCAAAAATATAAACCTTTTGGTCGAGGTTTAGCATAATTTCTGGTCTGATTTCTAGATACTTATATATTTCTCCAAGTGATGGTTCGGTGTATTTATACTTGATAGGGTGGGTATATTTGAAAGATTCTCCCAAAATATTTAATCTAAATTCTGCCCAAAGTGCATCTGGAGCCATTGGTAATCCTCTGAATTTTTCTTCTTGTATTTTATAGATCCCTTTTTCTGGTTTTTCGTTTAGCCAATAAGGTTGTGTAATGGCTGCATTGGCTGGAATTTTTGTGTCAACAGCGAAATCTATACTTTTGTTGTAAGTCAATGATTTGGACAAAACACTATCTTTTGAAGCCGCTCCATATATTTTGAAGTTCTCAATTTTCACATCCAAGTTGGAGCGATTAACGGCTGTGGCAAATACTTTTAAGGTTTGTCCAGGAGATATCATATTGGTGGCCGCATTGGCTTCACAATAAATTCCTGAGCAAGCCAAAATTAAATTTAGGCATTCCGAAAGTTTGTTAGTTTTATAAATAGATTCTGGTGTTTTTTCTATTGCTTTATATACTTCTATCAAGCTCTTGACGCTTTTTGATGGGCTTGTAAAATCAAATTGAGAGAGGATATCATCAAGTGCTTTTCCAATGGGTTCTCCGCCTTGAATTCTTCTCCAAGTCAAATCTATGCCATCAAATATATCCTCTTTGGCCGGCTCTCCTTTGATATTTATAGCAAAATCAAAGCGTTCGTTTCTAGTAGGAGCTGAGCCAAAACCTTGGCTGCGGTGTTTACTGCGTGCTTCCGCGGCTATTTCTGAGTATGATTTTCCCAAAAGTGGACTGTAATCTGCCAATGGAAGTTTGATAAATGGCCCATCTGTAGGCTCGGCATTTGTAAATCCTCTGTTAAAAGTGTTCCAAACCAAACGTTTTGCCTGCCAAACTTTAACGTTTTTTAATTGTTCTGGAAACTTGGTTGGGTCTGCCGCAGCGTCAAATGCCTCGGCAGCAAGAACCGCTGAAGCTGAGTGATGACCGTGTCCAGCTCTCGCATCAGGTGGAAAACGATTAATGATAACGTCAGGCTGAAATTTTCTTATTTGATATACCAAGTCCTCTAATATCTTATCTTTTCCCCAAGTTGATAAGGCTTCTTCTGTTTGTTTCGAGAAACCAAAATCAACCGCTCTCGAGAAAAATTGCTCTCCGCCATCTATTTTTCGGGCTTCCAATAATTCGTGTGTTCTCAGAAGGCCTACGTATTCACCTTGTTCTGAGCCTATTAGATTTTGGCCACCGTCACCTCTGGTCATGGCCATGTAGGCTGTTCTAACTTTCTTCTCTTTTGAAAGCCATGCAATCAAAAGTGTATTTTCATCGTCAGGGTGAGCTGCGATATACATGGCGTTTCCAACTGTATTGAGTTTTTGAATATTTTGATAGATTTCGCTACTCGACAGGGCTTTGGGTTGTGCTTGAATTATTTTTGTACAATAAAAAAGAAGAACTAGGAGACATAATTTTTTCATAAGTTTGCAATAGTAATTATGTTAGAATGAAATATTTGTTTGGGTTAATTTTTTCAGTTTTAATTTGTTTTAATAGTTTTTCACAAAAGAGAATAGCTAAATTCTCTGAAAGTGAGATTTATATTAAAGTAAAGCCAGAATTTGGAAAAAAGATAAGATCTACGACCAAAACATTAAATGTAGCTTCTGAAGTCCCTTTTCTAACCAATACTATCGCTATTTCTAATATAAATAAAGTAGAAAAACCATTTTCAAACTTCAAAAATAAGGATTTAAACAATATCATTAGACTAAAACTGAAAGATTCCGACAAGATAGATGATATAATCGACCAACTTAAACTTGACGGTTATTATGTTTACGTTGAGAAAGTAGGTGTTCGTAAAATAATTTCAACACCCAACGACACCGACTTTGGTTCACAATGGTCACTCACAAAAATAAAAGCCAATCAAGCTTGGGACATAAACCCAGGAGGTAGCCCTGTAGTTGTAGCGGTTGTAGACAATGCTGTTCAGACCAATCATCCTGATTTGGCGGCCAATATGGTGGCAGGAAAAGATATGTCATCTACGCTAGATACCGATCCAAATCCGCCAAACGCCAATTTCTCACATGGAACCCACGTGGCAGGGATTGTTTCGGCTGTTACAAATAATTCAATTGGAATAGCTTCAGCTGGCAATAATAAAGTAAAAATAATGCCCATAAAAGCCACTCCAGATGGGGGAGATCCAAATAGTATATATTACGGATTTGAAGGAATTATTTGGGCTGTTGACAATGGTGCAAAAATTGTAAGCCTTTCGTGGGGAGGAGCGGGTTTTTCACAAGCCGAACAAGATGTTATAGATTATGCTTTTAATAACGGTGTTATAGTAGTGGCCGCGGCAGGAAATGACAACAGTGACGAACTTAGCTATCCAGCGGCTTATAATCATGTGATTTCGGTGGCAAGTTTAGATATTGGCGATGCAAGAAGTTCGTTTAGTTCGTTTGGAACTACTGTGGATATTTCAGCTCCCGGAAGAGGCATTTTGAGTACCATTCCTTTTGGTCTTTATGCCTCCTTTAATGGCACATCCATGGCTACACCTTTAATTTCTTCTTGTTTGGCTTATATATGGTCGTGCTTCCCTAGCCTAACTTCAGCACAGCTGGAAAATGTATTGAAATCTACAGCAGATGATATTTCTACTGCAAATCCTAGTTTTTCAGGTAAACTGGGAGCTGGGAGGGTAAATCTTTTGAATGCTGTTTCATGTTTAAATGAAAATCTAGCGGATTTAAACCTGAATATTTCTCCAAGTAGATATTTTTGTGTGGGTGACAGTGCCATTATCTCT
>JAIPAJ010000007.1 GCA_021740125.1 Leadbetterella sp.
CTCCAATGAAAGAGTAAAATGGTTTTTCGGTACCAAAATCTAAGTCGTGTTTTTCTCTTTTTTCACCGAGTTTTAGGAGCGAAATTTCAAGAAGAATTCTAAATAGCATTGTTTTTTCTTTTATCAATAATTCTTTAGCAAATCTTATTAATAGGCCTTTTTTTTGGTCTAATATCTGATATGAATTATCTCCCATAAAACGGGCATAATGGTAGATTATCAAAGCTGGATGTCCATAATGCCGTGAAATTTTAAAAGGATTATTTTGGATTTCATCTGCCGAATTGCCAATGAATTCTAAAGTGTTTTTGTCCGTTTGGTCTAAATCGATGTTGTGTTTAAAAAACAAATACATCAAATTCAATAAAGCACACACATCTTGTTCTTTTGGCATATTTTTTCCGAACCAAGTGCTGTAGATTTTACCATTTTCTAGGCCTGCATATTGATCTGTAAAGGCAGAGAGATGGCTCTTTAACCACAAAGTTTGCTCTTTTGAGTAGTTTGAAGTTAGGTAAATGAGTGCGGTATCATCAATGTCATCAGGAAGTCTGAAATGGTCGAACCTCCGCATAAATCGCCCGTTGGGGAAATGACCTGAGGGTTGTGTTGGATAGAAATTGTAGGTCAGTCGGCCGTCTTTGTTTTGATATTTTGGATAAAAAGACAAGATCTGAGCCTGAATATCTTCAAAAATCTTTTTTTGATTGACACTTAGAAGCGATGCATATTGTTGTAAAATAAACAAAGTAGAGGCCAGTGCAAAAATATTGTCGTCATCTCTTCTATATGCCCAAAGGTCGTTTTTTCTGATAGAAAAGGTGGGATTTGTGCCTTTATTTTGGCTCAATTTTTTGGCAATTTCCGAAATAATTCCACTTATCATTTTTAAACCTACTTATCGTTTTTATATTTGTATGAGAATTTATACAAAAATACATAATACGATGGAAGTTTCTGGAAATATCAAAGTAATAAACCCTGAGCAGCAAGTAAGCCCTACTTTTAAGAAAAGAGAATTGGTAGTAACTACCGAAGAGACTTACCCTCAGCACATAATGATAGAGTTTACTCAAGACAAATGCGATCTGCTCAACAGCTATGCCATAGGCGATGCCGTAAAAGTTTCAATAAATCTAAGAGGAAGAGAGTGGCAAAGTCCGCAAGGTGAAACCAAATATTTCAACAGTATCCAAGGTTGGAGAATAGAGAAAGAAAGTGGAGCAAATCAAGCACCTTCGGCTTCTAATTCTGCTCCAGCTACCCCAGCACCGATTCCGGCTGCATTGGAAGGAGAAGACGATTTGCCGTTTTAATATTTAGAAAAGATATTTTTTAAAGGAAAGGCATGCTGTTAGGCATGTCTTTTTTTTGTGGGTAAATTCATCAGAAAAGTGGTTGGACGTGCAGTTTAAATGAAAGTCACATTTTTTAGAATATTTTTTTCAATCTGAGATTCACAAAAAAAGCCAAACATGTAAAGGTTTGGCTTTTTGAATATTTAAGCAGAAATTTCTTACGCCGGAAATGACTTAGAAATATCTGTAAAGTCTCTCGATTTTAGTGACGCTCCGCCCACAAGGCCGCCGTCAACGTCAGGTTGAGAGAACAATTCTACGGCATTGCCAGCACCTACGCTACCACCATAAAGGATAGAAATTTCGTCCGCCACTGTTTGACCATATTTGCTTGCCAAGTGATCACGCAATACTTTGTGCATTTCTTGTGCCTGTGCCGAAGAAGCCGTTACGCCAGTGCCGATAGCCCAGATAGGTTCGTAGGCGATAACTACTTTTTGCAAAGCCTCAGCTGAAAGATGGAAAAGGCTGTTGGTCAATTGTCCACAAACAAAATCGAAATGAATACCTGCTTCACGCTGAGCCAAAGTTTCTCCACAGCAGAATATGGGGGTTAAGCCTTCTGCCAAAATAGCATCTACTTTTTCTGCAATAAATGCATCAGATTCTAAGAAATACTCACGACGCTCTGAGTGTCCAATGATGACGTATTTTACACCTACAGATTTCAACATCTGCACCGATACCTCACCTGTGTATGCACCAGAAGGTTTTGGGTGGCAGTTTTGGGCTGCTATAGATACTTTCGATGAATTTACTAATTTGGTAAAGGTACTTAGGTAAGGAAACGGAACGCCTAATATTACGTGAACATTCGGGTTGTTCATTTCGTCATTTACCATATTTACCACTTCTGACAAAAGGATTTGACCTTCTTCATAAGTTTTGTTCATTTTCCAGTTACCAGCGGCGTATTTTTTTCTCATTTTTTGCTTTCGTTATATTTCAAAAATCGCACAAATATAGGCTTTTAAGGCTAAAAAGGAAAATATGCGTTTTGAAAATGTTAGAAATTCAGGTTTTATCAAAACAGGTTGTAATTTTCTGATTTTAATGTTTTTTAACATATGTGAGCTAAACCATATGCAAAAGTGACGGTCAAAGCTGCATAACAAATAAAAAAACAATTATGAAAAAGTTAATGATGTCTTTGGCCGTTATTTCGGCTTTATCTGTCGGTGCTTTTGCCCAAAAAAGTGGAAAAGAAGGCGGCAAGCGAGATTTTAATCCTGAAAAAATGGCTGAAAAGCGAAGCGAGAAGCTAAAAGTCGATTTAAAGCTGACTGATCAGCAGTTTGCAGCTGTTTCCAAACTAAACAAAGCGTCAGTAGCTTCTCGCGAAGCAGAACGCAAGGAGATGAAAGCCAAGCACGATGCAAAAAAGCTGGCTTATAAAAACGAAATGAAAAAGATATTGACTCCTGAGCAATACAAGACTTTCGAAGAAAAAATGGCTACCAACGAAGCCAGAAGAAAAGAAGGAATGAGAAAAGGAAGAGGTGGAAATCATGGAGGTCCTCACCACGGAGGTCGTCCTGAGAACAAAGGGTAAATAAAAAAAGGTCAACGAAAGCGTTGACCTTTTTTTATCTAATAATATTTTGAACTGTTGTCCTGTCAATTTCTTTATTATTACCCAATTACCCAATTACCCAATTAACCTCCCGATGGCAATCGGGAAACCAATTAACCAATTACTCGATAACCATATTGTGGTAAACGTTCTGCACGTCATCGTCTTCGTCCAATTTTTCTAATAACTTATCAAGGTCAGCTGCGTCAGCTTCGCTTAATTTTTTGGTGTCAGTTGGTATTCTTTCAAAGTCAGCGTGAAGCAACTCTAGGCCTTTTTCTTCTAAGAATTTCTGAATGGCTCCATAAGCAGTAAACTCACCATATATATTTATTTGGTCGTGTTCCTCATCCAAAAACACATCATCCGCACCGAAGTCTATCAATTCAAACTCAAGTTCCTCTAAATCTACGCTCGGTGAATTGGCTATTTTGAAAATGCATTTTCTTTCAAAAATAAAGTCCAGCATACCGTTTGTTCCCAAGTTGCCGTTGCATTTGGTAAAATAGCTTCTTACATTGGCCACAGTTCGGTTGTTGTTGTCGGTTGTACATTCTACCAATACCGCCACACCGTGCATTCCATAGCCTTCTAAAACCATTTCTTTGTAATCTTCTTGGTCTTTCGAAGAGGCTTTTTTGATGGCATTTTCCACGTTCACTTTTGGCATATTGGCGGCCTTGGCGTTTTGGATTACCGCCCTCAACCTAGAGTTGGTCGAAGGGTCTGGTCCACCAGATTTTACGGCCATTACGATGTCTTTGCCAATACGTGTAAACACTTTGGCCATAGACGACCAACGTTTCATTTTACGTGCTTTTCTAAATTCAAATGCTCTTCCCATAGGTATTTTGAAATTTCAAGGTGCAAAATTAACCAAAATCATTACGATTTCTCATTTGCCAAAGAAATTTTTAAGAATCACTTTTTCTGGGATTTGTAGGGTAAGGCTCCAATCAGATTCTGAACGGCTCTTACTGCTAAGTCTTGAGGTGAATCCATTCTATTGCTGATGTCTTGAAAACTTTGATTTTGCCAAACCAATACGCCCGAATCAGCATCGATAACTTGGAGTTGCGTATTCATGCCGTTGCGACCTGCAAAATTTCTCATCGAAAACTGCATCTCAGTTTCGCCCCAAATCACTGCATCAACCCCAAGAATCCGAGCTAATTTGCCTTTGTCCATAGATTTGAGTTCCGAAAATCGGATGTTTTCGCTTTGAAGGGTTTTGTTTGTGGTTAAAAAATCTTGAACAGTAAAGTCAAGTCTTTTTTTCTCGGCTCTGAGAGCGAGCATATTAAAAGTAGTCTTTTGCAAGTCCAGTCCAGCCACGCGTTCTTGTTCTTGCCAATTACTTTGTCTTCTCCCACCTCTGCTGATGGCTTTGTATTCTTCATTGAAACTTACTTTAAAGGGCAAAATTGCCACCTTTTTGTGCATTTCAAGTACTGAATTTGCATTTTCGGCTAAAAAACTTTGGTTGGTTTTGCAGGCGGATATACCTATTATTAAAGCCAAAACTATTTCTAATTTTAAGAATGTTTTCATTTTTATCTAAAGTATTTAATTTAAATGTAAAACGAATTTTTACCCAAAATCATGCATCAACTTCTAAAACCATTTTTCCCGTATTTTCTCCTGCGAAAAGTTTCATTAGGGTCTCAGGAAAAGCTTTTATACCACCTTTTTCTATATGAAAATTTGCGTTTAATTTACCTTCTAATATCCAGCCAGCCATCTCTTTTGCAGCGTCTCCATATCGGGCAACATTGTCAAAAACTACTATTCCTTCCATTTTTGCTCGATTAACCAGCAATGAAAGATAGTTTTTTGGTCCTTCAGGCTTAGTGGAGTTATACTGCGAAATAGCCCCACAAATAACTATACGTGCTTTTTTGTTGATAAGCGTCAACACTGTGTCTAATATTTCACCGCCCACATTGTCAAAATACACATCCACGCCAGTAGGGCATGCCTCTTTCAGGTTTTTTCTAAGATTTCCTGACTTGTAATCAATGCAGGCATCAAATCCCAATTCATTGATGACGTAATCACATTTGTCTTGTCCGCCCGCTATTCCAATTACTTTACAGCCTTTTATTTTGGCTATTTGACCTACCACACTTCCTACGGCTCCGGCGGCACCTGACACCACAACTGTCTCACCTTCTTTGGGTTGGCCAGTATCTAGCAGGCCAAAATAGGCGGTAAGTCCAGACATCCCCAGAGTACCAAGATAAGCTGGTAAAGGGAAAATCTTTGAATCAACTTTTACAAAATCTTTTCCTTCAGTAATAGCATATTCTTGAACGCCAGTAGCGGTACTCACAAATTCACCCACTGTAAATTTTGGATTTTTTGAAGCTATAATTTCACCAACGGCCAATGCCCTCATGGTTTCACCTAATTCAACAGGTTTAATGTAGCTTTTAGAATCATTCATCCAACCCCTCATGGCAGGGTCTATGGATAGGTATTTGGTTTTGACCAAAACTTCGCCTTCCTTTATTTCAGGTATTTCGACAGTTTCTATTTTCCAGCAATCTTCAGTTGGAATTCCAAGGGGTCTTTGGTTAAGTAATATTCGGGTGTTTTGCATTTATTTTGTTGATTTTGAGTACAAGCATAACAATTTTTACTGAGAAAAGTACAGTTTTATATCTATTCTGTTTTTTATCTTAAATAATTTAGATAAAGGTTTTTGTAAAAAGAAATAAATTAATATCTTTGCAGCCCGATTTAGAAAAAGATAATATTTTATAATAATGGCAAAGAAAGGAAATAGAGTTCAGGTTATATTAGAATGTACCGAGCACAAGACCACTGGTCAGCCAGGAATGTCTAGATACATCACTACCAAAAACCGTAAGAATACTACGTCTCGTTTGGAATTGAAAAAGTACAATCCTGTATTGAAAAAAGTTACAGTACACAAAGAAATTAAGTAATTTGTTTGAAAATGGCCATGGCCAAAGTCGAACATCAAACATTTAACATAAATATACAATGGCAAAGAAAGTAGTTGCAACCCTAAGGGATAAATCAGCGTTGAAGAGTTTTGCGAAAGTGATCAAAGCTGTGAAATCTGATAAAACTGGTGCTTACACTTTTAAAGAAGAGATGGTTGCTGTAGACAACATCGCTGAAGCTTTAAAATAATAAGTTTTCAAAGATATTTGTAAAAGCCTTGCCGATTCGGTTAAGGCTTTTTGTTTTGTTCTATCACCATAGTTTTGAGTTTTGTGGGTCGAGTTGCGATTTGTCCGTTTTACATACCTAATATTGAATTGATTTTATTGAGTGTTTAATTCTCTTTTTTTTATAATTGAAACCAAAAATTTACGAACATATTATAAAAGTGACTGAGGCTGATATTGATGAACTCAATCATGTCAACAATGTGGTGTATTTCAACTATTTGCAACAAGGGGCTATGGCACATTGGTATTCGTCAGTGCCAACTGAAATTTCAGATAGCATGCGTTGGGTGGTGAAAAAACATGAGATTGAATACTTCAGACCAGCTTTTTTAGGCGACAGTATCATTGTCAAAACTTGGGTGGATAACTTTTCAGGTGTTACGTCTGACCGTAATTATGAAATTTACAAAGACCACATTTTATTGGTAAAAGCCCGCACTCTTTGGGTGGCTCTCGATCCAGTTTCCATGCGGACTAAGCGTGTTCCTTCTGATTTGTGGGAGAAGTATTTTGGGGAGTAGCCGCAATTTCTAAAAGCAATAGGAAACTAAATTCTCACAAACGGAATTTATTTGATAAATTTGCATACAACACTCAATCTATGATAAATGGGCTTATTTGATTTTTTTAGTAAAGAAAAAAAAGAAACACTCGACAAAGGTCTAGAGAAATCTAAAACCAGTATTTTCGACAAAATTTCTAAAGCAATTGTTGGCAAATCAACCGTTGACGAGGAAGTTTTGGATGAATTGGAGGAAATTTTAATAAGTTCTGATGTAGGTGTGGATACGACTATCAAAATCATTAAGCGTATTGAAGCACGTGTTGCAAGAGATAAATTCACAAATACTACGGAATTGGACGTAATTCTTCGTGAAGAAATTGCAGAGCTTTTGCAAGAAAATAACTCTCAGGATGTTCAGAATAGCTTCGAAACCGAAAATCTTCCCAAGCCTTATGTACTTATGGTGGTAGGTGTAAATGGTGTGGGAAAAACTACCACGATTGGGAAATTAGCCCATAATTTCCAGAAAAATGGCAAAAAAGTAGTTCTTGGAGCTGCGGATACTTTCCGAGCTGCTGCAGTAGATCAGCTCAAGCTTTGGGGTTCAAGAGTAGGCGTGGAGGTTGTGGATCACGGTATGAACACCGACCCATCTTCAGTAGCTTACGATGCTATCAAAGTAGGTGTAGAAAAAGGGGCAGATGTAATTATTATTGATACAGCGGGAAGGCTACATACAAAAATCAACCTAATGAACGAGTTAGGAAAAATTAAGCGAGTGATGCAAAAGGTTCTACCCGAAGCTCCTCACGAGGTGATGTTGGTTTTGGATGGTAGCACCGGCCAAAATGCGGTAATTCAAGCCAGAGAATTTACCAAAGTGACTGAAGTGAATTCATTGACCATTACAAAATTAGATGGTACTGCAAAAGGCGGCGTTGTAATCGGTATTTCTGACGAATTCAAGATTCCGGTAAAATATATTGGAGTTGGTGAAAAGATGGAAGATCTACAAGTTTTCAACAAAATAGCCTTTGTGGATTCTTTGTTTAAGAGATAGATTTCTGAAATATTAAGTAACAAGAAAAGCGGACTTCAATCCGCTTTTCTTGTTATATTGGCTATAATATCTTACATTAATATCACTTCAAAAGCTTCTCAATAAGTGCCTTAGTAGCCTTTATGCCTTCATCCTCTGAAATGCCTTCACCTTCAAATTCAATACCGATGTTGCCTTTAAAGCCAGCATCTTTAACTATTTTCATGATTCTGGCGTAATCCATTTCTGATTCGTTGCCATCTTTTCCGAATACATGCGTTTTGGCACTTACTCCTTTGGCATAAGGCATTAGTTCAGCTATCCCTTTGTATCTGTCATACTCTTTAAGACAACCTTCAGTGCCTCTTTCTATGCAAAAATTGCCAAAATCAGGAAGTGTTCCTACATTTTCCATGTTTACTGTTTTCATGACGCCAGCTAACCAAGAACCATCTGAAGAGTATCCACCGTGGTTTTCTACTACAACATTTATTCCTTCTTTTGATGCAAATTCACCCAAATTTTTAAGACCATCAGCAGCATTTTTTGCTACTTCTTCGGCTGTTCCAACTCCCGCGGCATTTACCCTGATGGTAGAAGCACCTAAAAATTTGGCTATTTTGACCCAATCATGGTGATTTTCAACAGCTTTTTGTCTTTCTACTGAGTCCGCATTGCCTAGGTCTCCCAAAGCATCACACATGATTAAGCCCACTTTTACGCCTGCTTCATCACATTTCTTTTTGAATCCTTCCCAGTAGGCCATGTCTTTTGCTTTGCTGAAATAAAAAGTATTCACCAATTCGATGGTATTTACACCATAGCCTGCAGCTATTTTCGGGAAATCATCGGGATGTAATTTGCCTTGTAAAAGTGAGTCTGGGTTTTCTTTCAAGAGTCTTCCAAATGCCGCCCAGTCACCATTGAGAGCATCTCCAAAAAAACTTTTATGCAGCGACCACTGAGCCAGTGAAATATTTAAATCTGGTTTTTGTTCAGTTTCGGATTTGCAAGCAGCAAAAAATATGCTACCTAAGATTAAACTAAATACGACTTTTTTCATTAAAAAATAAGGTTGAATTATTGATAAAAATATCTGTAAATATACTTTAAGATTCTTCAATGAACTATCTGGTCAGGGTATCTTTATTTTTTTGTATTTGAAGTTTTTCTTTCAAAATAATAAAACGAAGCGAGTACCATCAAGAAATATGTAGCCGCTAAGGCATATGAACCATAGATGAAGAAGTTGACATTGGTGGTTTTGTTTTGGAAAAAGTTTTTGTAGAAAAGCACAAGCAAACTTCCAAAGTAAGCATAATAGTCTGCCAAGGTTATCATAAACCCCATAGTTCCAGAATATTTAAATGCTGCCAACATACGTTCAAAATAAATGCTATTGCACATAGAATACGCCACATATGCCCCAAAACCTACACCAATTAGCCAAAGTATTTGGTTTATGATGTCGAGTTGATATAGTAAAGTTGAGGCTCCAATTATAGCTGATCCTAATAAAAGCAAACTCTGAATCACAAAAAATGCCTTTGCGTGATTTCGGATAAGCCTCATGGAAGACATTAGTAAAAGTACGACAACAGCGATAGGGATTTCCGTTTTAGTAAAGAGAGCCGTTTGTCCACCATAGCCTAATTCTTGTAGGATTTCTGGCATAAAATTGTCTCTAAATTCTCGATAAGCTGTAAGCAAAACATAAGAAATGATAAACAAAACCAAGCCTATTCCAAATTCTTTTATAAATGCTTTTCTGGCTGATTTATCCATGGGCAATCGTTCGACGCGGTCCAGTTTGTCGGCTTCGTTGGGTTTTGGAACTTGGGCCAAAAACCAAACTGAAATAGCCAGCGGAATATACATTACAGAATCCGCCACAAATGGCATCAAAAATTCGGATACATTAAAACTGCTCAATACCCATTTACCGATGCTTTTTGCAAATCCTGAGCCGATAATAAAAGAGGCTGTCAGTGCTGCCACTAGCAAATCTGTACTTTTTCTGCCTTCCAAGAAACCTAATATAACACCATAAAATAAGCCAAGAGGTAAACTACCCAGAAAAACAAAAATTAGATTGTAGGGAGCTGGAGTTAAACCAAAAAATAACATACAAATCCAGGAAAGACCTGTGAAAAGTAGCAGTCCTTTGGCTCGATTTTCTGGTTTCATTTCTGAAACAATCTTTACGCCAATGCCTTTCGAAACAGCAAAACCCAATACTTGAGCCGTGATTATGAGTATTTTGAAATGTATTCCCCAGAAATATAATTCTTCAAAGGTAGCTGCCGTGTAGGCCCTTCGGAACGGATAAAAGCACAAATAAGTACAGAATGCGGCAACTGCTGCAAAGAGCGTTTGGACAGAATAGGGAAGGTTTGAAATTCGTTTTGAGAGCAATGTTAAGGTTTTTGGAATCTCAATTTATAAAGAAATTAGTCTAAACCAATAAAAATGTTTTACTGATTAAAACTATTAACGAAGTTCATTTTTTGGTGCAGTATCCTCAGAATGAAAATACTTTGGTCAATAATTTTGTCTATTATAAAATGATTTCCGATTGGCCAAGTCAAACAGTTTTCAGGAATGTCGTTTCTTTTATAGCCGATAGTGGGATTTTTTGAAAGTAGGTCGAAATATTGCTCAACCATTTGACCATATTTTTCCCATTGTAATTCTCCATGCTCGGTTAGTGTGTATTTCAAGATTTCCGTTAAGGCTTTCCTTGCGGATTTGGTGATTTTTATTGAAAACATAATGAAATATTTGCTGCTTACTTTCTATCATTACGTTCGAAAGAAAGGCTTTATCATAATTTTCAATACTTCCAGAGATAATTTCCTCCTCGCCAATTTTTATTTCTGCCAATATGCTCTGGATTCTTAATTTTTCGTATTCTAGCATTTGCTTTCGTATAGCATTTTCAGCAGCTGAAGTAATTGACCTAAAAATGCCAGCTTTTACTTGACTTTGGAGAAAGTCAACATATGGTTTGTTTAAGTCTATTCTACTCATATTTAATATTTACTGTAGTAAAGCTACAGTAATACTGTTTTATTTGCATGTAGTTTTAAGTATTTGTAAGTGTGAAAAGATTTTTCAAATCGCTGAATTATAAAGATTTCAGCTTTCAATGGAATCAGTTCCCACGATTTGAAAAATCGAGTTAAGAGAAAAAAAATTACACTTTAAACCTCAAAAGTGGAAATTGTATTGGTTATAATCGCCACACACTCGCGTATTTGTTCTTCAGTAATCACCAAAGGTGGAGCAAATCGTATTTTGTTGCCATGTGTTGGTTTTGCTAAAAGTCCGTTTTCTTTTAAAAGCAAACAAATATTCCAAGCCAATTCTGAGTCCTCCGTTGTATTTACTTCAATGGCATTTAAAAGACCTTTGCCTCTAACTAAGGTAACAATTGAGCTTTTTTCAATGTATTTATTTAATTCAGATCTAAATATTTCTCCCAAATGTGCTGCTTTTTCAGCTAATTTTTCATCCAAAACTACTTGAAGTGCTTCTTTGGCTACCTCGCAAGAAAGAGGATTTCCTCCATAGGTAGATCCATGTTCGCCTGGTTTGATGCACAGCATAATTTGGTCGTCGGCCAAAACTGCTGAAACTGGTAGAACGCCTCCAGAAAGGGCTTTTCCTAAAATCACAATATCAGGTCTAACTCCCTCGTGGTCAACGCAAAGCATTTTCCCTGTTCTGGCAATTCCAGTTTGGATTTCGTCTGCTATAAAAAGTACATTGGCAGCCTTACAAAGTTTAGCGACCTCTTTTAAATAGCCTTTAGTAGGGACTTTTACGCCAGCTTCACCTTGGATGGGTTCTAATATAAAGCCAGCTACAAACGGGTCGGAAATTAGTGCATTTTCTAAGGCTTCTATGTTGTCATATTCAATCACATCAAAACCTGGCAAAAAAGGCCCGAATCCATTGCGGCTACTAGGGTCTACGGATGCGGAAATTACCCCTAAAGTACGACCGTGAAAATTTTGACTAGCAAACAATATTTTAGCTTTTCCCTCTGGTATACCTTTCTTTTCATAGGCCCATTTACGACAAAGTTTTAGTGAAGTTTCTACTGCTTCTACACCTGTATTCATCATCAAAACTTTGTCGTATCCGAATAAATCCGTGATGTATTTTTCAAAAATACCCAAAGAAGCACTGTGAAAGGCTCTAGAGGTTAAGGTAAGTTTTTGTGCTTGCTGCGTAAGTGCTTGGATAATTCTTGGATGACAATGTCCTTGATTTACAGCCGAATATGCTGATAGAAAATCAAAATAACGTTTTCCCTCCACGTCCCAGACAAACGGTCCTTCACCACGCTCCAATACTACAGGTAAAGGATGATAATTGTGGGCACCATGTTTTTCTTCGAGTTCAATAAAGGTTTCAGTTTTTGTCATTTCTGCAGTCATATTTCTGGTATTATATGTAAAAAAGTGTATGTTTCTTTATATTTACATAATATTGATAATATTTTTTATTTTTGATATAAAAAAGAAAAATATATATTTAAAAATAGTAATTTTTTTTAAATTTGACTTTTGGTAAATTGGCTAAATATGGAATTGGATGAGTACGATAAATTGATTTTGAAGGAGTTAGAAAAAGACGGCAGAAAACCTTTTTCAGACATTGCTAAAAAAATGGAGATTTCAAATACCATGGTGCATCAACGTGTTAATAGAATGCGGACAGAAGGCATCATTAAAAAAATGGCCCTTGAACTTGACGAACGCAAAATGGGCTATGAATGGAGTGCATTTACTGGCATTATACTGAAAGAAGATAGTAATTCGGAGATCATAATAGATGCCCTCAAGGAAATTCCTGAGGTTGTGGAGTGTTACTACATTACAGGTCAGTATACATTATATATCAGGATAGTAGCTAAAAACAGTGAACACATGAGAAGGGTTTTGTACGAAAAAATTGACCATATTCCAGGGGTATTGAAAACCGAATCCTTGATAGATTTTGGACGGGCTTTTAAAAGAAATGTGCCGATTGATTAAATTTCAGCTTTTAAAAAATTACTTTTGCACAAAATTTCATCTTCAAAATCATGTCTAAAAAGATATTTCTCGATAACGCTGCCACTACTCCAATCGATCCAGAAGTTTTCGAGGCTATGCTTCCTTATTTCAAAGAACATTTTGGTAATCCTTCTTCCATTCATTCGCATGGAAGAAAAGTAAAATCGGCCTTAGAAACAGCAAGAAAGACTGTTGCAGGCATTTTAAATACCTCTCCTGGCGAGATTTTCTTTACTTCAGGTGGTACTGAGGCTGACAATACCGCCATTATTCAGTCGGTGGAAACCTTGGGAGTTAAACACGCTGTAACCTCCCATTTGGAGCATCATGCGGTTTTGCATACGCTAGAAAATCTCGAAAAATTAGGCAAAATTGAATTGTCTTTTTTAGAAAATGATGCACACGGAAATTTGGATTTAGATAGTTTAGGTGCAATTCTGAAGGACAAACCTAAATCTTTGGTGTCTTTGATGCATGGTAATAACGAAATTGGTAATTTGTTAGATATCAACAGAGTAGGGGAGATTGCAAAACAACATAAAGCGGTGTTTCATTCTGATACTGTGCAAACCATGGGGCATTATCTTTTTGATATGCAAGCTTTGCCAGTAGATTTTGTGGTTGCTGGTGCTCATAAATTTCATGGCCCAAAAGGGGTTGGTTTTTTGTATATCAATGCAAACTCTAAAATAAATCCGCTCATACACGGTGGTGCTCAGGAGCGTAATATGCGTGGAGGTACTGAGAATATTTATGGTATTATAGGGCTTGCAAAGGCACTAGAAATTGCCAATGCTAATTTAGAAGGTCACAAAAATCACATCCAAGGCTTAAAGGGAAGAATGAAGTCATTGCTTCAAGAAAAAATTGCCGGAATAACCTTTAATGGTGCCTCAGGAGATATTGAAAATAGTCTCTATACCGTTCTGAATGTAAGTTTTCCACCTCATCCTGATAATGAAATGCTACTTTTCAATCTTGACATTGAAGGGATTTCATGCTCTGGCGGAAGTGCATGCTCAAGCGGAACAAACCTTGGGTCGCATGTACTGAATGCCCTCAAAGCCGATCCAAATCGTGCGAATGTGCGTTTCTCTTTCAGTAAATTCACTACTGAAGAAGAAATTGAAAGGACTGTTGGTGTTCTGGAAGGGTTGTTTGCGAGTAAATAAAACACAGAATTAGTATCTTTAGGATTCTTTGAATGTTCATATGCATGAACATTGAAAGAATAAGTTTTAAACTTTTCATGAAACAATCTTAATTCAGAAATTTACTTCACGGCCTAAATGTCATTTTCCCATAAAGCACCTTCTCAATGGCCTTTCTATTGGTTAGTTCTGGTCTTTTACCACCTTTGGCAAACATCTCGGCTTGGTCGTCGTATCTTTTGCTCATAAAGTAGCCACTTTGCCCAGTCGGGTTTACACTTTGGGCAGATTCTGGATTGCCAAAATCTATGATTCTTCTTAAAGCTGGTCCATAAACTACTTTGTAAGTACCCGTAGAGTCCATAAAGAAGTCAAGATTGTTGATGGTTTCTCTGCCGCCATTAACTGGAATAGGTCCAACATTAAACCATTTGCCTATTACTGGAACTATCCCAAGCGGATGTTTGTGTTCAATGGTATGTACTTTTCCCCATTTCCATTGGGTTTTATCATTTCCGAGTTGGGTTGTTAAGTTGCTGCTGGTAAGGGTTATGGCTTTTAGAATGATATCTTTTCTGTTTTCTTTTTCTTTGGTTTTTATGTTATCCCACCATTTTGAATTTTGATTTTTCAGAAAAAATTCAGTGTTTCGTTTCATTCCAAAATTATGCTCAAATGCACTAAAAACATCAGGACCCAGTTCATCTAAGAAAGAAAGTTGGTAAATGTTAAATAATAATTTGTAGAAAACGGTTGGCTCAATGTTTTCTAGTTCATGTGTACCATCCCATTTGCTCAGGATTGCTTTGAGTTCTTTACCTTCCTTGTTCAGTTCTGTATCATTTATTCCGGCAAAAATGCTTTGAATCATGCCTGGATAGCTGGTACTTTTAACGTCATTAATAACTTTTCTTACCTCTTCTTCTGTCCAGTCATTCTTATCGGTGAATATCAATTCTTCGATTCTTTTAGCTCTATTGGCTGGTACATAATAGCCAGGAACCAAGCCATTGCCCATATCATCGGGTTGGTTATTTGCAGTATACAAAGCTCCTCTTTCGGGATTTAGTATTTGCGGGTTTAAGCTGAAATCGTACCAGCCTTGCGGGTCATCTAAGCCTGTGGAGCCATCTAAAATTACCTGTGGGTCTACATGTTTAGGTCTTATTGGCAATTTTCCTGCAGCCCACCATGCGATGTTTCCTTCGGTGTCTGCCCACATAAAATTAAGTCCGGGCGAAGTTAAAGGAGCTACAGCTTTGCCCATATCTGTGGCATTTTTTGCTTTACAGATATTATAAAAAACGTTTAGATGTTGAGAGGGAAATTGATGATACACCCACCAAAGAGCTATCGGGTCTTTGATACTTTCGACATTTTTAAAAGCTCCATTCAACAGATAACCATGTCTGGTTTTTTTAACCTCTAAGACTACATCGGCTTTGTCTTTTACTTTTATAATTTCTTTCCTTATTTTGATTTCTTCCCAAGTGTCTTTGTATTTTACCTGATTTTGGTTGGCCGGATTTAATGTTTCTCTGAAGAAATCAGCATCATCATTTTCAAACATCGTAAGCCCCCAGCCGCCATTATCATTATGGCCAAGTGCAGGTACAGGCGTTCCGGCTAGGAAATTTCCATAAGTTTTGAAAGTAGGGCATTCGAGATGGGCTTCATACCAAACAGAGGGCTGTGAGAAGGCGATATGTGTGTCGTTGGCCAATATCGGCTTGCCAGATTTGGTTTTTTTACCAGAAATCACCCAGCCGTTGGAGCCGTGAAAAGGCGGAAAAGCCAGGTCTTGGTTCATTTTGGTCAATTGATTGTGCATCATTGCCAAGTTTTTTGCAGCAGTCCCATTTTTTTGAACTGGTATTCTATAAAGGGAATCAGGCCATGCTGTCAATACATCTTTGAAATAATCTGGTCCCAATCTATTCATGATGTCTGTAGAAACAGCCTCTGCACCAAATGCTCCCACAAAGGTATAGCCCATATAACCTACAATTATTTCCATGTCTTCTAAGGAGAATTCTGTCTTTGGAATACCTGCAATCGTAAACTCTATGGGCGTTTTTCCGTTTTGGATATATTGATTGATTCCTTTTATGTAAGCTTTAGCGGCTTTGACAAATGGAGAGTTGGGGTCTTTGTAAGTATTGGCTATGGTGAGTTTAGCGTGTTCTCTGAAACTCAAGGTCCTGAAAAATTTGTCGCTTTCTAGAGCAGGTTCCCCAAAAAGTTCGGAAAGTCGGCCGTCTGCAAGTCTCCTAAGTACTTCCATTTGGAACAATCTGTCTTGGGCATGTACGTAGCCAAAGGAATAAAAAAGATCTTCTTCGTTTTGGGCATAGATATGTGGAATGCCGTGGTTATCATACAATACTTCTACTTCAGATTTTAGTCCAGGCAACGAAAGGTTGGCATTTAGGTCTGGTTTAAGATAGGCCAAATATCCATAAATACTGGCGGCTAAGAGAATTATAAAGCCGAGGGCAAAGAAAATTATTTTCTTGAAGGTCTTCATTGATTTGGTTTAAAGGATGATACTTCAAAATTATGAAATTATTTCATTGTATAGTGCAAATTTGAATAAATCGAAAAATGGAAGATTTTGAAAATTTAAGAACTTTTTAAGTTTCTTTTGCTGAAATATTTGAATACATCAATATTTTTATTGTACTATTTCAAGAATTTTGAAAATTAAGGCACTCATAAACATACACTTAAAAAAAATATGGTGGTAAATTTGCAATGTAATCAAACAAAAATTACCTATGGCATTAGCTAAACAGTTTTTAAAATCGAAGCCAGTTTGCAAAGTGACTTTTGAGTTGGCTCCAGAACAAGTTTCAGGAAATCAGGTTTTATTATTGGGAGATTTCAACAATTGGGATTCAGAAGGAACTCAATTGAAGAAACAAAAAAATGGATATTTCAAAACGACAATAGAATTACCAGTAGGCACAGAGACTCAGTTTCGTTACTTAGTTGATGGTCAAAACTGGATCAACGACGACGCTGCTGACAAATATGTACCTTCGGGAGTTTCAGCAGATTTTAATTCTGTAGTTGCATTATAAAAAGTTTTTTATTTAAGGTTGAATAGATTTTAAAAATAGCGATCATTTGGTCGCTATTTTTTTGTGCTTATTGTTTCGATTTTCTTTCATGTATGTTTCGGTTAAGAACTGTAATTTCCAAAATATCGCTGTTTTTAAGGATTTTAATCCCCAAATATCGAAAAATTTATTTTAGTAATGCGGTTAATATTTTGTTTGAAATGAACTTTTGGTTCTAAAATGTTTAGCAATTAACCAATTAACCAATTAACCAAACTCAGGGGTCTGAATTCCTCGTAGTTTTCTGAACAGATCCATGGAATAAACGTCTGTCATACCTGAAATGAAATCTACAATTGATAGTAAGTTTTGATAAAGTGAGTTTTCATTCGTAATATGGAATTGGTTTGGAATTAATCGAAGGACTTTTTGAGATTTGGCTTGATGAGGTTGCATCAATGCCCCAACAAAATCTTCTAGAAGACCATAAATGACATGGTAGCCTGCCAATTCTTTTTCTACTACAGATGGGTGATTGTATATTTTTTGAAAAGATAACTTATCAATTTTCTTCAATTGGGCAATGGAAGGCTCGTCTATCAAATCAATGAGTGATTTGTTCAATGTACCGTTTAGAAGTTCTTCTTCGTTTTCAAGAAACACTTGGGTGCATTTTCGGGTAAGATTATTGACCAACATGGCCCGCAAAAGTGAAAGTTTTTGGCTTTCGTCTGAAATGGTTTCGAGTTTTTGAGAGATATAACTGTAGCTTGGGTCGTTTATAAACAAAGGCAAAAGTAAATCTTGTGCTTCTTGAAAAGAAATTACGTGCAACTTAAAAGCATCTTCCAAATCGATAATTCTATAACAAATATCATCGGCAGCCTCAACCAAAAACACATAGGGATGGCGTGCATAGATATTTTTTGTTTCATCTAGTTTTTTAATGCCCAATTCCTCTATAATCTCTTGATAATGTTTGATTTCTGAATCAAAGAATCCTGACTTTTTGGTGCCTAAAGATTCTTTATTGAATCCCGACAGAGAGTCAGTAGGATATTTTATGATAGACACCAGCGTGGTATAGGTGAGTTTCAACCCAGCTTCCTGAAAAATAGTCGTTAAGATTCTAAAGGCATTTGCATTTCCTTCAAATTTTATCAAATCCTGTTTTTGATTTTCGGAAATGTCAGTTACTATTCCATTTTTTGAAAATATATCGCTAAAAAAAGTACGTATGGCTTCTTCTCCAAAATGTCCGAAAGGGGGATTGCCGATGTCGTGCGAAAGACAAGCTGTTTGGATAACGTCCGAAAGTTCGAACCTATAGAAATCGTTGGCGTTTTTGCTGAACTCATCTTTGTATTTAGTGGCTAAAAGTTCACCTACAGCTTTTCCAAGAGACCGACCCACAGAGGCTACTTCGAGGCTATGCGTGAGCCTGTTATGAACAAAAACTGCTCCTGGAAGTGGAAATACCTGTGTTTTGTTTTGCAAACGCCTAAACTGCGATGAAAAAACTACGCGATCATAATCTCGCATATAATCGCCACGAATCTCGTCTCTGGCATGTGTATTTTGCGAGCCCAATCTTTTGTTTGAATACAGTGTTTGCCAATCCATTTTTTACATTTTTACAGCATTTCTAAAATAATGTGTAATGCCCCAAACTGACACAATGACGAGCAAAAGTACCAATATTTTCGATAAAAGACCTTCGTTCGGGTTTTGAATAAGCGAACTTATTTCTTTAGCTCGACTACCTGTATAAACTGCCAAAATCGTCCTTGGCAGCATACCTCCAAAACCACCAATGAGGATATTTCTCAGTTTTGCCCCCGAGACCGCAAAAGTAAGATTGGTCAAAGCAAAGGGCAAAATAGGGGAAAGTTTTGCAAAAAATATGATTTTCAATTCGTCTTTCCTTATATTTTTCAAGAGATTTTTAACTTTTTCGTTTTTTTCAAAATAGCCCTCTATCCATTTGAAATCTAGTATTTTATAAAAAACATATATAAGGAAAATGGCACCGAAATTGATAATTAACAGATAAGGAATGGCTTTAAAACCCATAAAATATCCAAAAACTATGGCCAAAAATGTTGGTGGACAAAGTGCGATGGTCGCTCCCAGTGTAAGAAATAAAGTTAGAGCCAACCATTCTAATAAACCAAAAGTAGAAATCGTTGACTCGTATTGAAGGAGGTAATAGCTTAATAATGAGGTGCTAAAAAGAGGAAGTAACGTAAAACCAATAAAACTCAGAATGGATGGAAGTTTCGAAATTTGCATATCAATTCTTTTTACAAACCATGATCATTCTGTCTGAAGCCAAGTCTTGGTAAGGATTGAGGTCGTAATCTCCATAAACAGCAGTTAAAGTCAAAGCTGCTTTTTCAAAAAAGTGCTTAAAATCTTCTAAGAAAAGCAATTTTACCCTTTCTTCATATTGGTGTTTATCACCTTCATTTTCGAAGCTAATATTTTTGAAAATATAGCCCAATTCTATTCTTTTGTTGATATTGAATACTATTCCATCAACCGATTTTTGATAGTAAGAATTAAATCCTTCTATGGCTTTGCGGCTGTTCATATAGTCTAACACCAAGGTTCCGCTAGGTTTTATATTTTCGGCCATGGCCACTACAGCTTTTTGGTTTTCTTCTTGATTTTCGAAGTATCCAAAACTTGTAAAAAGGTTAAGCATTACATCGAAAAATTGGGGTCTAAATACCTCTCGAATGTCATGTTCATGAAATTGAAGCGTTTCATTTTCAGAAATTTGTGCATACCAAATATTGTTGGGAGAGAGGTCTAGTCCTACTACATCAAATCCTTTTGAGTTGAGATAAATAGCATGACGACCTTTACCACAAGCCATGTCGCAGTATTGCCAATTGCTTTGAAATGCTAGTTTTTCAGAAAGATTATCGATAAATCTCTGTGCTTCGTTATTACCTCTACTTTTATACAGAATGTGGTAAAAAGGTGTATCAAACCACTCTGCAAACCATTCGGCCATGTTTAGGAGTGCAGAGCTTTATATTCATTGTACACCATAGCTATGCCGTCTTTTAGTTCAATAGAATGTTTCCAGCCTAGGCCATTGAGTTTGCTCACATCCATCAATTTGCGAGGTGTGCCGTCTGGTTTTTCAGTATTCCAAACTATTTCACCTTCATAACCCACTTCACTTTTGATCGTTTCGGCCAACTCTTTTATGGTTACATCCACACCTGTTCCGATATTGACCAAAGTACTGTCATTATAGTTCTCCATCAAATATACGCAAGCTTCTGCGAGGTCGTTGGCGTGTAAAAATTCACGCATTGGTGAACCCGTTCCCCAAAGTTCTACATTCGGTTTATTTTCCAATTTGGCCTCATGAAACTTACGAATCATAGCAGGTAATACATGAGAATTGTTGAGGTCATAGTTGTCGTTTGGACCGTACAAGTTAGTGGGCATCACCGAAATATAGTTACATCCATACTGTTCACGGTAAGCTTCGCACATTTTTATGCCCGCTATTTTGGCTATGGCATAAGGCTCGTTGGTGGGTTCCAAAAGTCCGGTCAAAAGATAATCTTCCTTCAAAGGTTGTGGTGCAAGTTTTGGATAGATACAAGACGATCCCAAAAACATCAGTTTCTTTACCCCAGCAAGATATGATCCATGAATCACGTTATTTTGAATCTGCAAGTTTTCATATAAAAACTGCCCTCTATAGGTATTATTGGCCACTATACCACCAACTTTGGCAGCAGCTAAAAATACATAATCTGGTTTTTCAGTTTGCAAGAAATCAAAAACTTCGGTTTGATTTCGTAGGTCTAATTCTTTTGATGTTCTTAGCAAGAAATTTGTAAAACCAAGGCTTTTTAGTTTTCTGACTATAGCTGAGCCTACCATACCATTGTGGCCAGCGACATATATTTTATCGGATTTTTCCAATTTTTTGTTGAAATTTACGTTTTAAAATTCAAATTGCTCACAAAAGTACTACACAGGTATCTTATAATGAAACGAATTCTTTTCATATACATTTTAATTTTTGGATTTTCGTCGTTTGTTTCGGCTCAGGACATTATTCCAAAGGCTAAAACCAAAGAAGAAAGAAAAGCTGACCGTAAAAAAATGACTTTAGAGGAGCGAATAGAAGATACGGTGCCGCTTGATATAAACTTGCCAAAGGCTAATTTGAATCTTCCTGGCGACAACAAAATCAGTTCTGTAGAAGATGCGAAAAAGTTTCTTAACGAAACCATTCCCAACCTTTCTGGTGATTTAAAAGCAAAAAGTAAAAAGGCAAAAAAAGCTTTAGAAAAAGCCAAAGCAGAGGTTTTTGATGGACGAAGTTTTGAGAAAATTGCTATTGACAAAAGGGTCTTTAAAAGAGGATCAGGTAGCAGACTTTTATATCAAGAATTCTACGTTTTGAAAAACTTCCAAAAACCCAATCCTTATCTCAGGACGGTGACTTGGTACGATGAAAAAAACAAGAAATTTGTAGAAGCCTTTACCCGAGATACCAAAACCAACAGTTTGCTTCACGGACCTTTTAAAGAATATAGAGGCGAAATCTTAGCCAGAGAAGGCTATTATTACCTAGGAGCAAAACATGGCAGATGGATGGAGTATGATAAGGATTTCACTTTGCTTAATAAAGAAGTTTACAACAAAGGTTTTTATCAAGAATCGGAGTTCAGTTACTATGATGCAGACAGTAACAAGATAAAAGAAATTATACCCAAAATATATGGAAAAACGAGTGGTGCTTACTGGAAGTTTTACGAAGATGGCACCACTGCTGAGGAGGGACATTTTGACGAGGGCAAGAAAGTTGGACGTTGGGTAGAGTTTTATCCAGGAGGCAATCGCCGCAAGAAAGTCACCCAGTATCCGAAAGACATTTTTGATAATTCGGAGCCTTTTGTTATGCAGGAATACAGTGCTGACGGCAAGTTGATTTATGATAGCACCGCCCCGAAGTGAGGTTTTTGTTAGGGTGTTATGGCATCGAGGCAAAAGGCATCAAGGCACAAGGTGTTAATAGCTGCATGTACTTAAAATCTTCATCTTCTTCATGTTTAATTGGATTGCGAATTCTAACATGAAGGAAATAATAAATGAAGGGCATTAAGAACTTCATTTTCTTAAAATCTTCATCTTCTTCATGTTTAATTGGATTGCGAATTCTAACATGAAGGAATTAATAAATGAAGGGCATTAAGAACTTCATTTTCTTAAAATCTTCATCTTCTTCATGTTTAATTGGATTGCGAATTCTAACATGAAGGAATTAATAAATGAAGTGCATTAAGAACTTCATTTTCTTAAAATCTTCATCTACTTCATGATAAAAAAAACGCACTTCCTTTTTTGCAATAAGTAAGCATTTTTCGAGATTTCTGCATTTCTTTGTAAACCAAAGAAAATCACTGATGAAAAGCTTATTAATTCTACTTGCGAGTATATCGCTATTTTTCTCTTGTAAAAGAAAACCTGAACTTAAATCTGGTCTGTGGCGAGCGGAAGTGCCCACGATTGCTGGCGTTTTACCATTTCATATTCAAATAGAAAACAACCAAGCTTTTGCTATAAATGCCGATGAAAAATTGGCTTTTGATACCTTGTATTTTGAAAATGATTCCTTGCATCTCAAGATGGAACTCTTTGATGCTGAAATAATTGCAAAAGTAGAAGGAGAAACCATGAACGGAATTTTTCGTAAAAAAATGGCCAATTTGGATAACAGGGAAGGAACTTTTACAGCAAAGTTTGGACAAGAATTTAGATTTAAAAATGGTAAATCGAACGCATCTTTGGCAAATAAATATTCAATAGTTTTTGATGATGGAAAAAGTACCTATGAAGCAGTGGGTATTTTCGAACAAAAAGAAAATAAGGTAAAAGGTACATTTCTCACTACAACTGGCGACTATCGCTATCTGGATGGAAATTTAGTGGGCGATAGTCTTAAACTCACTTGCTTTGATGGAAATCATACATTTTTGTTCACTGCTAAAATAATTGGAGATAGCCTAACGGGAGGCACATTTTGCTATAGTTTGAAAGGAACAGAAAAATGGTCGGGTATAAAAAATGACCAAGCAGCTTTGCCAGATGCCAACAGCCTGACTTACTTAAAACCGGGTTTCACAAGTATAGACTTCAGTTTTCCTGACGAAACTGGTAAAAAGATTTCTATAAAAGATGAGCGATACAAAAATAAAGTTACCATCGTCCAAATATTAGGCTCGTGGTGCCCAAACTGCATGGATGAGACCCGTTTCTTGGCCGATTTCAAAAAGAAAAACTCATCAGTCGAAATAATTGGACTAGCTTTCGAAAAATCCTTGGAGCCAGCTTTTGTAAATCCTAAAATACAAAGACTTAAAACAAGATTTGGCGTTACCTATTCGATACTCTTAGCAGGCAAAAACGACAAAGCCGACGCTTCTGACAAATTGCCGATGTTGAACAAAATCATCAGTTTCCCTACCACCATCATCATTGACAAAAAGGGTGTTGTCCGCCAAATACATACCGGCTTTAGCGGCCCAGGTACTGGCGATTATTACAATAAGTTTGTGGAAGAGTTTACAAGGTTTGTGGAGAAGTTGGAGAAGGAGTAAACTTTCAATAATAGTTTTTTGGCAAATCAACGTTTTTTTATTTTAACGAATTGGGCTTCTGATGTTCCCAAAATTTTAAATAAAAAAATAATAGTATGCTTGCATAACAATATTTTATTTTATTACTTTGCAAACAGTATGCTTGCATACTATTCTTTTGACCTTTAAATAACATTACAGACATGTCAATCGTAGCAGAAAAAGAAGCACTAAAAGGAGGAGAGTTTTTGATTAAAGACTCTACCGCTGATCAGATATTTATCCGTGAAGAATTTAATGAGGAGCAGCAAATGATTGCTGATACTTGTAGAGATTTCTTGAAAACCGAAATCTGGCCTATTTTAGATGAAATAGATTATGCCAAATCACCTGACCTTATATCTTCATTGATGGATAAAGCTGGTGAATTGGGTCTTTTAGGAACAGCTGTTCCTGAAGAATATGGTGGCTTTGGTATGAACTTCAACACTTCTATGCTAGTAGCAGAGGTTTTGGGTGCAGGTCATTCCTTTTCCGTTGCTCAATCTGCCCACACTGGTATCGGTACTTTGCCCATTTTGTATTATGGAAACGAAGAACAAAAACAAAAATATCTTCCAAATTTGGCCTCTGGTGTTTGGAAAGCAGCTTACTGCTTGACAGAGCCAGATTTTGGCTCAGATGCCAACGGTGGAAAATCAAAAGCAGAACTTACCGCTGATGGGAAACACTATAAAATCAATGGCACTAAAATGTGGATCACCAACGGTGGTTTTGCAGATATATTTATCGTTTTTGCCAAAATCGGAGAAGATAAAAATCTAACCGCTTTCATTGTAGAGAAGGTTTTTGGGGGTATCACTATGAACGAGCCTGAGAAAAAACTCGGTATCAAAGGTTCTGACACCCGCCAAGTATTTTTTAATGAATGTTTGGTGCCCATAGAAAATATGCTTTCTACCCGTGAAAACGGATTTAAGATTGCGGTAAATATCTTGAACATCGGCCGTATCAAATTGGGTATTGCCGCAGTAGGAGGTTCTAAAGGTGTTTTAAATCACGCCATTAATTACGCTAACGAGCGTAAGCAATTTGGTATTTCTATCGGTAGATTCGGAGCAATCAAACATAAGTTGGGTCAAATGGCCACCAAGATATGGGTGAGCGAGTCGGCTTGTTATAGAGCAGGTCAAAATATTGATGACCTTATCGCTACATTTATAGAAGGTGGAATGAATGATGCTGAAGCAAAATTGAAAGCCTTAGAACAATATGCCATAGAATGTGCAATTCTTAAAGTACACGGGTCTGAGGTATTGGACTATGTGACAGACGAAGGATTACAAGTTTATGGTGGAATGGGCTATTCTGCAGATGCTCCTATGGAAAGAGCTTACCGTGATTCAAGAATAAATAGGATATTCGAAGGTACCAACGAAATCAACCGCATGTTGATTTTAGACATGTACCTTAAAAGAGCCATGAAAGGCGAATTGGATTTATTAGGACCAGCCACAGCAGTGGGAAAAGAAATCCTTTCTATTCCAGATTTTAGCTCAAATGACGATGATGTGATGTTTGCTGCGGAGAAGAAAGTAATCAAAAACATGAAAAAAGCGGCATTGATGATTGCAGGGGCAGCAGTTCAGAAATTTATGATGAAACTTTCGCACGAGCAAGAAATATTGATGAACGTGGCCGATATGATAACTGAAGTTTATGCTGCTGAATCGGCTTTATTGAGAGTTGAAAAGCTCATTGGAATGAAAGGTGACGAAGCCGTTTCGCTTCAGAAAGATATGGCCTTGGTATATTTACAAGATGCCGTTTTGAAATGTAACCAGTCAGGCCGTGAAGCCATTCAATCTTTTGCCGAAGGCGATGAACTGAGAGTAATGCTTATGGGCTTGAAACGTTTTACAAAAATAGACCCATTAAACACAAGAGATGCAAGAAGAAGAGTCGCAGATGCACTTTTAGCTGAAAACAAGTATATATTTTAAATAGTCTAGTGTTGGACACACATGGTGGTTGAGCGGAGTTGATCCCTGTGGCTAAGCAGAGCCGAAGCCACAAATGCTCCACACATTAGAATTCAAATATTTTGGCTTAGAATCAACAATTAAAAACCAATAAACCAGCCTTATATTATTTAGGGCTGGTTTTTTATTTGTGCTTTGAATCTTCACTTCGCCTAAGTTAGACAAGTTCAATGACCACAGAACAGCGAACTTAGCCAAAGTGCTTTGTCGCTTTAGAATACTCTTTTCACTTCGACTCCGCTCAGTGAATGTAGCCGATAGCTAGCTAAGATAAGCTCAACCCAGTTGCTGAGCGGAGCCGATTCATGCTACCTCTTCAATAATCGTAATCTTCTGTATTTTATCTCCTTGACGAATCAAATCCACCACCTCAAGACCTTCAACCACTTTTCCAAAACACGTATGGTTTCTGTCTAAATGCTGGGTGTTGGTTCTGTTGTGACAGATAAAGAACTGTGAACCTCCCGTGTTTCTACCTCTGTGGGCCATCGATAAAACGCCTTTGTCGTGGTATTGCAATTCTCCTGTCAGTTCGCAAGGAATTGAGTATCCTGGGCCGCCGCCGCCCGTACCGTCAGGGTCGCCACCTTGTACCATGAAGTTTGGAATAACTCTGTGGAATATCAAACCATCATAGAATCCTTTTTTAGATAAATCTATGAAGTTTTGAACTGCAATAGGGGCATCGGTATCATAAAATTCGATCAACATCGTACCCTTGTCTGTTATCATTTCTGCTTTACGCATAGTATATTTTATTTAGTTTTGTGCAAAAGTAATTCTTAAAATTGGATTCCCACATTTAAGGCTACTTCAAAAACAAGAATAAAAGCCCAAAATATTTCTTATATTTGGTAGACTTAATTTTTTCCAACTTTAATAATCCAAAACCAAAATGGAACTTAACCTGAAAATCTCCAAGTGGGCCTCCAATAATACAGTTTTAAGCATTGGTTTAATTATTCTTTTTCAGTTTCTCCAAATTTTCTTAGGTATCAAAATAGGCAGGGGGTTGTTTCCATCTATTTCCAATTATGAACTCACTATAGTTTGTATTTTGATTTTTTCGTTAATTTTTACTTTGCAAAAGCGATTTAGTGTTTTGTACAACAATTTGAACAAAATACAAAAATATGGACCGATGCTACAATATAATGTGTTGGTTTTTCTCAGCACTTTTGCCCTTAGTTTAACATTTGGAGCTCACCTCAACAGCGTGGAAAATCCAACTAGAAATATCCAGCTTTTTGCTACCGAGCACCACAATAACTTAGACTCAACCACCCATGTTTTAATTCAAAAAGCCCTTGAAAAACAAAAAGCTAAGGCCACAATTCATGTCGAAACGACCAAAGACACAGGCAAGCGAGTGGTCTATTTTCTCTTATTTTTTTTGAGCTTGATACTAACTTATTTTATTGCCGTCATGGCCTGTAGTTTGGCCTGTTCTGGATATGGTGCGGTGGCCATTTTGGTGTTATTACTAGGCCAAGGAGTATTGGGTTCGGGTATTTATTTCTTTTTAAAGATTTTTAGAAAGGGTTTCATTAAAAAATGGAAACAGCTTGATATAAAAGAGAAGAAAAAAGAAAGAAAAAGGTACTGGCTCACCCTCCTTATAAGCAGCTTAGCCTTTTGGTTATTCATACTTTTGGGTAATTTGTTGGGATAATTCACTAATTTTGGACAAATTATAAGAACAATACTTAGAAATGTCTATTAACGAGGATTTGCAAATTGTGATATGTGGTTTGGGATATGTTGGACTACCATTGGCAGTTGAATTTGGTAAAAAACATCCAACGATTGGTTTTGATATTAATAAGCAACGAATTGCGGAATTAAACAAAGGATTAGATAAAACACTTGAGCAAACTCCTGATGAAATCCAAAGTGCCAAGCTTTTAAGTTTTACTTCAGATATCAAAAATTTTGAGTTGCTTCCAGTTTCAACAGTATTTATTGTTACCGTTCCTACCCCCATTGATGCATATAAAAAACCCGATTTAAAGCCATTAATTTCCGTTTCAATGACTATCGGGGAAGTTCTAAAAAAAGGCGATGTAGTTATTTATGAAAGCACGGTTTACCCAGGCTGCACAGAAGACGACTGTGTACCTGTTTTAGAAAAATACAGTGGACTGAAATTTAACCAAGATTTTTTCTGTGGTTATTCTCCTGAAAGAATCAATCCAGGGGATAAAAAAAATACCCTGACCAAAATCCTAAAAATTACTTCTGGCTCTACGCCTGCAATCGGGGAATTTGTCAATGATTTGTATGGAAGTATCATAGAAGCAGGTACTTATCAAGCCCCTTCTATCAAAGTAGCGGAGGCGGCCAAACTCATAGAAAACTGTCAAAGAGATGTCAATATTTCATTTGTGAATGAGCTGGCCCTTATTTTCGAGAAAATGAATTTAGATACGACCGAGGTGCTCAAAGCCGCGGGTACCAAATGGAATTTTCTCAAGTTTCAGCCAGGTCTTGTGGGTGGGCATTGCATTGGAGTGGATCCCTATTACATGCTTTACAAATCGGAGCAACTGGGTTATTATCCTGCTCTGATTGGTTCTGGAAGACGTATTAATGACAACATGGGTGTTTTCGTAGCCAACAAAGTGGTGAAATTAATGATCAGCAAAGGCATCAACGTGAAGGATTCTAAAGCTTTGATTTTGGGCTTTACTTTCAAAGAAAACTGCCCAGATATCCGCAATACCAAAGTGATAGATATCTACAACGAGCTAAAAGATTTCGGTATCAAAACTGACCTCTACGATCCCTGGGCCGACAATGAAGAAGTGCAACACGAATACGGTATTGGGCTTACTCCAGTATTGAATCAAAAGTACGATTTGATTATCCATGCCGTCAACCACCAAGCTTTCGAAACGCTAAATATCGCAGATTTTGCTGCTGAAAGTCATGTGTTATTTGATGTTAAAAGCACTCTGGATAAGTCTTTGGTGGATGCTCGGTTGTAGTTTTTTAAACACATATACAGATTGAAATTATATATGGTTCTCTATGCTTACAGTTTGTCTATTTTTTTTTACATTAAGTGTATTACGATTCCTTAAATTGAGGAACTATTTTTACCACAGATTGCTCAGAGTTATGCATGGAGTGGAACTGAGTATTTGAATCTTTGTGGCTTTTGTGGAATTTCTGGATATCTTAATTCAAAACTAGTGAAGGTTTTTTTAACATGAAGTGCAAGAAGGTTTTAAGATTCCTTAATGTCCTTAATTCCTTAACTTTCTTTATGTTAAACTTTTAAAACTATATTTTTTTAATATTAGGTGCATTAAGACATTAAGCCCCTTTACTCCATTAATTTTTTATATTTCAACAGAAAACAATTTCAATTATATTCTTTTAATTTTGAATCTTTAATAGCAACAAATGTCAAAACTCATAGATATCATAGCCGGAGCACGCCCCAACTTCATGAAGATTGCTCCCATTATCGACGCTTTTAAGAGCCACCAATTCGAAAAAAAAGGAATAAACTTCCGCCTAATACATACCGGTCAGCACTATGATAAAAATATGAGTGAGACCTTCTTTGATGAGCTGGGCATACCCCATCCAGATATCAACTTGCAGGTAGGCTCAGGTACTCAGGCAGAACAAACAGCCAAGATAATGATGGCTTATGAACAAATTTTACTAGAAAAACCTTCCAATCTTTGTATTGTCGTAGGAGACGTGACTTCCACCATGGCTTGTTCTATTGCTGCCAGAAAACTCCATATAGACGTGGCACATATTGAAGGGGGTATCCGCTCTTATGACGAAACCATGCCCGAAGAAATAAATAGGAAGGTCACCGACGCCATTACCAATTATTTCTTTACCACATCTGAGGTAGCCAACCAAAACCTAAGAAGGGAAGGCATAAAGAAGGAAAAGATTTTTTTTGTGGGCAATACCATGATAGATACCCTGCTCAAGAATATTCCTCGGCTTAAAGAACCTAAGATTTGGGCTGAAAATGGACTAAAAGAGCAAGAATACATTGTGATGACCCTGCATCGGCCTGCCAATGTCGATGATCCTGCAAATCTACTTAATCTCGTAAAAATAGTCAGTGAAACTGTGGCTCCCAACAAAATAATCTTTCCAATACATCCACGTACCCGCAAAGTGTATGAAAGCCTTGATCTGCAGCCTGAGAATATCATCCTCTCCGAACCCATGGGTTATTTGGAATTCAACTATTTAGTTAAAAATGCCAAGGTGGTCATTACTGATTCTGGTGGAATCACTGAAGAAACCACCGTCATGAAGGTGCCATGCTTGACGCTTAGAGACTCCACAGAAAGACCTGAGACCTGTACCATAGGCACAAACCAACTCATAGGCACCGACCCGAGCAAACTGATAGAACCTTTAAAGGATATTTTTGCTGGAAATTGGAAAAAAGGAGAAATCCCTGAGCTTTGGGATGGAAAAACTGCAGATAGGATTGCGGAGATATTGGAAAGGATATTAAAAAACTAAAATATATTAACGTCTTTGTCGCCTTATTAACTTCATGTTAACCTGCTTATGTATTTTAAACATATAACGACATAAAAATCATAAGCTGTTTTCTTTGTGTGCTATGAACTTAAGTGTTTTATTTTTTTTATTTGAAGTGCATTAAGGTATGAAGAGCATTAAGATTTTTCTCAGTCATTAATTATTTTAATTTCTTAATGCACTTAATAATCAAGCTATGAGAGTTATTCATGAACGAAACTAAATAAGCACATCAAGCCTATGCATTAATTTTTAAGGTTTTTTTTAAAACGAATAGTCAAAATTAGAAAGTTTGGTTATTACAATTAAGCTAAAATTTATACCTTTGCCTTTGTAAGTGCATTTTGAAAAAAAATGGATACCCATAAAAAAGATAATTTGACCACTAACCATACTAGTGAAAATTCTACCCGCAGCTGGTATGTTATTTACACAAAACCCAGGCATGAAAAAAAAGCTGCTGAAATGCTCCAATCTATGGGTATTGAGGCCTATTGCCCTCTGAAAATACAAACCAAACAATGGTCTGACAGGAAGAAAGTTGTGGAGGTTCCTTTATTCAATTCTTATTTATTTGTAAACATAACCGAAGCCAACAGGGCAGCCGTTTTTGCGGTGTCCAGTGTGGTAAGGTATATCTATTGGTGTGGTGTACCAGCCATAGTCAGAAATCGAGAAATAGCAGAAATAAAACGCTGGCTTAATGATTTTGATCATGATGAGTTAGTTGTAGATCATTATAAAGCAGAGCAGAAAGTGAGGATACTTTCAGGAAGTTTTATCAACCAAGAAGCCAAGATTGTAAAGCAACAAGGTAAACATTTGGTCATGACTTTGGAAGGTTTAGGTTTGGTTTTAAGAGTAAAGCTAGATCAGATGATATTGGAGAAGGCGGAGTAGGTATTGGTGACTGGTTGTTAGTTACTGGTTATTGGTAACTGGTTATTAGTTATTGGTGTTTACGAGTGTTGAGTTGTGAGTTGTATTGAGAACAATGGCACTTCTAGCATACTGGTTGTCACATCGAGGACAAGAAATTCAGATGATAATCTGTGTGAAATTGCAATCGATAGGTCAAGAGAAGTGTCAGATCGATCACAATGAAATTTAGATGATAATCTGAATGAAATTGCGACCTAAGTTCTAGAGAAGTGTCACATCGAGCACAATGAAAATCAGTTGATAATCTGAATGAAATTGCGACCTCAGGTTTCGAGATGCACTCTAAAATGAATTTAGAACTAGTTGTCTTCAACATTTGAAAACGTGTTCTTGAACTGACAGCAAGAAAACGAACGGAACGTTAAGAAATTGTAGATCGAAAGATTTTAGAGAGTTATAAATAAGGTTTATGCGTTACCAGTAACAAATAACCATTTACCTATAACCAAAAAACAAGTCTCGAAAATGTGACTGAGAGGGCGAAGCTTTGGGAAGACCGTTTTTATTTTATTTTATTAGATCTTTATTTTAAGTCTTTTAGTAGTTTTGTGTTTATTTATCTTATTCTAGAGAATCCAAGGAAAATCAAATCTATGTTTCAAAATATTATCAAAAGTTTTTTAGTACTCTTATGCTTGAATATTTCTTGGAGTTCATTTGCCCAGTCGGTAGATGAATTGTCAGATGAGGATATAAAAAATTTCATGCAACAAGCTCAAGATAGTGGCATGTCAGAAGAACAATTGGCTGCCGCAGCAGCAGCAAAAGGCTTTACCGCCAGTGATATAATAAAGTTCAAGGAAAGAATGAACAAGCTTCAGTCTGATAAGAAATCTGTAGGTGTCAAAAATTCAACAAGAGAAAGAACGGTCGATTCAACTGAGATAGAGTCTGCTAGTAGAGATTCAAAAAGACAAATCATTGATGAGAAAGCAGAGACACGAAGGCTCAAAATATTTGGTTTAAACATTTTCAATAACCAAACCCTGAATTTCGAACCTAATCTCAATATCGCTACGCCTAGAAATTATGTATTAGGTACCAATGACGAGTTGAGTATTGATATCACAGGCTATGCTTATGCCCATTACGATGCCAAAGTCAATGCTGATGGAAACATAAAAATAGAAAACCTTAATCCAATTTTTGTGGCTGGGCAAACGCTGGAGCAAGCCAAGATAAAGATTGTACAAAGACTCAAAACCCTATTTGGAGGTTTGGGAAGTGGAGGTCTCAGTGCAGATGTGACTCTGAGCAAAATTCGCAGCATTAAAGTGACCGTTATTGGTGAGGCTGTTTTTCCAGGTACCTATACGGTTACTTCCTTGGCTACTGCTTTTAATGTACTGTATGCCGCTGGTGGGCCTACGGATATTGGTTCATTGAGAAACATTGAGGTTTTTAGAAAAGGCAAAAAGGTTAAAACTTTAGATTTATATGATTTTCTATTAAAAGGCGATCTCACAGACGACATTGGTTTGATAGACCAGGATGTGGTTTTAATACCTTATGTAGATAAACGGGTTACTATCAACGGAGCAGTTAGAAATCCCAAGATTTATGAACTCAAAAATGGGGATAATTTAAATGCGGTCCTTTCATTTGCGGGTGGTTTCAACGAAATGGCTTATGCCAAGGCCATCCGAATAGACAGGGCCACAGATACCGAAAAGAAAATTTTGACGGTACAGAAAGATGAATATGCTAAGTTTGTGCTTTACAAAGGAGATATTATTGTCGTTGACTCTCTTTTAGAAAGATACGAAAACAAAGTAAGTGTTTCTGGAGCCATTTTTAGAGCGGGTAAATATGAGCTAGAACCGAATATGACCATCAAAAAGCTATTAGCACAAGCAGAAGGACTAAAGCCCGAGGCATTTAAAGAAAGGGTTTTGTTGTACAGAGAAAAACCCAATGCTGACCCAGAACTTATTCCCTTGAATCTTACTCAAATATTAGATGGAACTGGTACTGATATCCTATTGCAAAAGAACGATTCCCTTTTGATAAAATCTTTTGACGAACTTAGAGAGAAAAGGACCATACAAGTAGATGGAGAAATCAATAAACCTTCGGTGATTAATTTTGTAGATAATCTTACTGTATCCGATGCCATTATGTTGGCAGGTGGATTTAAAGACGGAGCCAATGCCTCTCGCATAGAAATAGCCCGACGAGTAAAAGCGGATGGGGGAGATGCCGATCAAAACGTACAAATTGTCAAAATAGACGTAAGTCCCAACTTGGGTATATTAGAAAAAGACAAAAATATGCTTCTCCAAGCTTTTGATAGAATATACGTGAGAAAAATGTCGAGATATGAGCTTCAAAAGACGGTATCTATCTCAGGGGAAGTAAATTATCCAGGCCCATATACGCTCAATGACAAAAAAGAACGTATTTCGGATCTCATTGAAAAAGCCGGTGGAATCAAAGGTCAAGCAGATTTGGCAAGTGCCAAGTTTACCCGCAACGGTATCCAAATGGGCATTGATCTCAAAAAAGCATTTGACGACAAAAGCAGTAACCAAAACTTATTGCTTAACCCAGGGGATATTTTAGATATACCGAGACGAAAAGAAACGGTAACCATTATAGGTAATGTGTATAATCCTATTACAGTTCCTTATGAGCCTACCCTGGTACTTAAGGATTATTTAAGTTTGGCAGGCGGAACTAATGACTCTGCTTATATCAAAAAGATATATGTAAAATATGGAAACGGTAGATTAAGTAAGACCAAATATTTTTTGGGAATTAAGACCTTTCCGAAAATTGAAAATGGGTCTGAAATATATGTACCAGTTCACAAAAAACAAAGATGGTCAGCTGCAGAACGAATTGCAGTAAGTTCTTCATTGGTTTCTATTGCCACTATAATGGTAACAATTATAAGAATTTTTTAAATTGAAAATTTTCTTAAAGTTTGAAAAATGAAATTGAAAAGAATAAATTATTTCTATTCAATTGACGAGATATTTTAATAATCTAGAACTTTTTGGTTTTCTTCGAGACTTTTGAAATACTAATAAACCATCAGTTAAGACAATAATTAATTCATATACTTGTAGATTAAAAAAATGAGTAATTACATTTTTGAAAGTCAAGTATTTTTGAATAAGCATTTTTACTTTTAGTTTAGAAAATATTTTATAAGACATTCTGTAATTATTTTCAATTGATTTTTTAATTTATGTCAAAAAATACTAGATACATATTAATTATCAACTAAATAAATTTTTTCTATTTTTGTTTTTTAGTGAATTAGAGCTTCAATAATCATAAGAATTTTAAATTGATTATTTTTATTCAGAATATATTAATTATTAAATTATGGATACACAACCCGATGTTGTAAATATTGATTTTAGTGCAATTTGGAGGATAATCAAAAAAGGAAAGTTATTTGTTATTGGAATCACCTTGTTTTTTACATTTAGTGGAATTATTTATGCTTTCACTCTAAAAGAAGAATTTCAAGTTATTGGGAAAATATTGCCCGAAATCCAAAGTAAAGGTGGATCTATAGGTCAATTTGCCGGTCTTGCAGCATTGGCGGGAGTTGATCTGGCTGGTGCTGGATCAGGTGTTGACGCAGTTCGTCCTGATTTGTATCCTGATGTTCTAAAAAGCACTCCTTTTTTTTTAAGTCTGTTTAAAGAAAAGGTCAAAAACAAAAATAATAAGTCAACGGATTTTTTAGAATTTTACAATTCAGAGGTTTTAAATGGTAAAGTTAAAGTAGACGATTTAAAAAATAAATATCCCAAAAGTGGAGATTATATTAGTGTTAATAGACAAATTGAGAAGAATATAAAGGATTTGAAGGAGAGGATTATTTGTAATTATGATAAGAAAGTTGGTGTGATTAGTATTTCAGTCAAACTTCCAGACCCGATTGTGGCTGCAATTGTTACTAGGTACAGTATGAATTATTTAACCCAATATATAATTGATTACAGAATTGAAAAACAAAAACGTGATTTAGAATTTTTAAAAGAAAAGTTGGATTCTGCAAAAGGTAAATATTTTAATAATCAAAACAAGAAGGCCTCTTATACCGACAAAATGCCTTTGAATGCACTTCGTTTTCAATCTGCCGATTTACAAAGAGAACGTATTGAGTCTGAATATAAAATATCTTCAACTTTTTATAATTCTTTATTACAAAAGTATGAGGAGGCAAAACTAAAAATGCAGCAAGAAACTCCAGTCATTAAAATTTTAGAACCTCCCGTTGTGCCAAATGTAAAAAGCGAACCTAAAAGGGCCTTGATAATATTCATGTTTATTTTTTTGGGATTAATAGTTTCATTTATTTTTATTTTTGTTTTTAGGCCTAATGACGAAAAAATCTTTAATTATTGAATAATTATTCTAATATTAAAAATATTCTGAAAGGCATAACTTAGAGATTTTTTGGTACAAATAATGCATTAAATTATGCTTGAAATTTTAACCAACTTTTTACAATAGGTGGGAGTTGAATATTGACCAAAACTTTTCTTTATTAGCTTAACTAGAGAGTTTAGATCAAATTATTCTATAGATTTGGAATTAAGAGTTGTTAAGGCTTTAAATCATTTAGTAAATTAAAGTTGGAAATATTAAAAAGAAATACAGGAAAAGTTATTTGGATGACAGGTCTTTCGGGTTCTGGTAAAACGACACTCAGTTCACTTTTAAGGTTAAAACTCAATGGTTTGGGGATAAATTCTGAGATTTTGGATGGTGATTTTCTGAGGTTAGGCCTTAATTCTGATTTAGGTTTTTCTATTATGGATAGATTGGAGAATGTGAGAAGAGTCGCAGAAGTTTCTAAAATTCTTTCAAATGTAGTAGATGTTGTTTTTGTTGCATTGATTACTCCAACCGATGAAATGAGAAATTTGGCAAGGAATATTGTAGGAAATGAGAATTTTAAGTTAGTGTTTATTGATTCTTCGTTAGAACAATGTGAATTGAGAGATGTTAAAGGGCTTTATAAGTCAGCAAGAAAAAATCAAATTGCAAATTTCACCGGTATAACTTCAGAATTTCAAAACCCATCTAGCTATGATTTAAGAATAAACACTGAAAAATTCTCAACTTCTGAATGTGTTCAATATTTTCTTGATAATATTGAATTATAGGTTAAATGGATAAAAATTATGAAAAAAAAGTGGTAGTTATTTTAGGGATGATGAGGTCAGGTACATCATTTTTAGCAAGCTGGTTAAGATTTCAGGGAATTGATTTTGGAAATGAATTTATTGCTCCAAATAAGCTTTGGAACGAGGAAGGTTTTTTTGAAGAAATCGAATTAAGAAAAGTATTAGAAAAAGTCAAAAAGAGAACGGATAACTTATTCAATAGACTTTTAATAAATAAAATCTGTAAAGTAAATTTATACGATAAAGAAAAGCAACTTATTCCAATTATTATCAATAATTATTTGAAAAATAAAAAGCAATGGGGTTGGAAGAATCCCTTTGCATCTTATATATGGAAGGATGAACTTGATAGTATTTTCAAAGAAGTCGTTGGTGAAAAAAATTTGATGATAATCGTAGGGTTTAGGGATTTTAATAGTGTTGTTGACTCATTAATGAGGGTAACCTTTTTTTCAAAACATTTTCTCTTAAGAGTCCATTGTAAACTTTTTCCAAATAGATATGCGAATAAGTTTTTAGATATGTGGATAAAATATAATTCTTCTCTTTTAGTTTTTTTTGAGGATAATCAACCCAATAATAATATCTGGTTTTTAAGTACTATTTATCTTAACAATAATTCAAAAATTGTTTATGATAAATTGGTCAATTTTGGATTTAATATAGAATATACAGAGTCGAGTAAACTTTTTAAAAAGGAACTATTCGGGCGGTCGGCAAACATAGACTATAAATTTAATCCAGAATTATTTGATGAAGCAACTTCAATTTTAAATAAATTGAAGAAGATTGAATCTTCATGTTTTTAGTTTAATATCTTTGCCATTCAATAAAAATTGATGATTTATTACTTCAATCTCAATTACAATTTTTAAGTTTGTTTAACGAATTAAGTTTCAAATTATAAATATTTTCAATATATGAAAAAAGTAATTATATTATCAGGTGTTTTTTTATCTTCAATGAGTTTTTCATTCGCTCAAAATATTGGTAATGTAGGTGTTGGTACAGTTAATCCACATGAGTCTGCAATGCTCGATATTTCATCAAATGGTAAAGGATTATTGATTCCGAGAATGTCTTTACAAAATCGACAAAATATAAAAAACCCTGCCATCGGTTTGAAAGTTTATCAAACGGACGGACAAGCAGGAGAGTATTTGTTTAATGGAAGCAAATGGGAGAGAATTTTAACCTCCAACGAGGCTTATTCTATCGCTGTCGCAAATCCTGACAATTGGTCTATTACTGGTAATTCTGGAACAAGTCCCACTTCTAATTATATTGGTACTGCCGATAACCAACCTTTAGTTTTTAAAGTAAATGCTGTTGAATCTGGATTAATAAATCAAGATGGAAGAACTTATTTTGGTTATAGAGCTGGTCAAAATGCTACAGGTCCTAATAACACAGGAATAGGGCTTTTCGCTCTTAATAAGGTTACTGGACAAAGTAATTTAGCTTTTGGATCTTATGCTCTTGGAGTTAATGAGGGTGGAAATACAAATGTCGCTATAGGTAACGAGGCATTAACTTCAAATGTAAGTGGACATAATAACCTTGCTATTGGTTCATCTTCACTAAGAAACAATGTTAGTGGAGGTTATAATATTGCTATTGGTATTAATAGTTTGTTTGGTGCTGCATCAGCCAATCCTACTGAAAATATCTCGATTGGAAATGAAGCAATGTATAATGCTCAATCTTCTTCCGCACAAAATGTTGCCATCGGTGCAAATGCAATGAGAGCTTCACTTACTGGAGCTAGAAATGTAGCAATCGGCTATGATGTTTTTAACTCAGCAGTTGGTTCAGGAAATATAGGAATAGGGTATCAAGCTGGTAAAGGGTTTATTGGAAATAATAATTTATTTATTGCAAATACTAATACAACTGCTCCACTTATCAATGGTGATTTTTCAGCAGGTACTTTAAAAATTAATGTTAAACCTCAGGTTGGTAGTTCAAGTACTTTAGGTAGTCTCGCTATTGGCGACTTTGACGCCTTAACTTCACCCCAAATGACAGTGCCTAGCGGATACAGATTAGTAGTGCAGGATGGAATTATTACTGAGAAGATTAAAGTTGCTTTGAGGTCTTCATTAACCGATTGGGCAGATTATGTGTTTAATGACGATTACAAATTAATGAAACTTGATGAAGTAGAAAAATATGTAAAAAATAACAAACACCTCCCTAATGTCCCTTCAGCTGAAGATTTAGTAAAAAGTGGTTTGGATGTAGCTAAAATTAATTCTAAAATGATGGAAAAGATAGAGGAATTAACCCTTTATATAATCGAATTAAACAAAAGAATCATTCAGTTAGAAAAAAATAAACTCTAATTTTGGTCTCGAAATAGGGGGTTTTAATCCCCTATTTCATATCAATTATAAATAAATTGTTTAAAAGCATTTCACATAATTTTTTATTAAATGTTGCAAGTCAAGGTTTAGTTGGAATCTTTGGGTTATTTTTACTCCCATTGTTCTTTAATTATTTAGGCGATTCCGACTTTGGACTATATTCTATCATATTAGTTGTATTCAATACTGCTGTCCTTTTAGATTTCGGAATTGGTAAATCTGTAACTTTCAATATAGCGAATAATATAACTGATAAATCATTTACAACCTCTGTAGTTTTATTCTCGTTTACAATTACGTTTTTTTTGAGTTTATTATTGGTTTTGATTTATTTTGCAATTTCCAATTTTTATGAATTCAACTTTATTAATGTTTTAATTTCTCGTAATCTGTATTTGTTTATTCCATTATCATTTCCAATTATCTTAATTTCAGGATTAGTCAAATCGGTACTAGAAGGTTATAATGAAATTAAGTATTCGATTTTTTTGAAATTTTTTCTGAATATATCTTTATTTATAATACCTGCTTTGGGTGTTTTCTTCTCTTTAGGAATAAATTCAATTTTGTATTATATTTTGATTTTTAGAATATTAATTATATTACCTTTTTTAACCGTTTTGTTACGAAGAATGAATTTTGATCTTCATAATAAATCTAGCTTTAACAAAAGAGCGTTTTTGAAATTTGCTGGATGGACTTCAACTTCAAATATTCTTACGCCTGTAATTGTTCAGTTCGATAAATTTCTAATTGTAGAATTCCTTGGAATTAGTCTTTTAGGATATTACACATTACCACTAGAGCTTATTAATGGCTTTTTAATATTACCTTCGGCTCTATCTTCAGTAATTTTTCCTAAATTTTGTTCTGGAATTATAAATTTATCTGAGAAAATTGTTATCCTAAATAAAAGCTTAAAGTATTTATTAATTTGTATCATACCAATATTTTTTCTAGCTACCTTTTTTTCATTAGAAATTTTGAGTTTTTGGCAAAATAATGTCTTCGCAATAAAAGCAAAAAATATATTTCCTATATTATTATTAGGGTCTATAATCTTTTCATTTGGATGGTTTTTAAGTAATTTTTTAATAGGAAACGGCAGAGCTGATATTCCTTCTAGGGTATTTTCTGTAGAGATACCATTTTATTTTTTAATCGCTTATTTTCTTACAAAAAAGTTTAATTTGGTTGGTATTTCAATTGCGTTTTTATTAAGAAGTATTATACAGGTTGGATTATATGTTTATTTTTTGTTTAAGATTCACAAAATAAATTTATTGAAAATTTTGTATCGTGATAAAATTCATATTTTAATCCTCGTTTTATTGGTTGGTACTGTTTTATTTAAATTAATAGTTATTAATAAAATATTATTTGGGTCAGTTATATTTTTAACATTGATTTATGTTGGTTTTTATCTTGTTTTAGAAAAAACTGAATTAGATGCCTTAAAGAAATTTATTAAGAAATGAAGATTTTAATATGTGCATTTTCATATCTTCCTGATAAAAACGGTGTAGCTTTCGCCGTTGATTATCATTATAAAATATTAAAAAAATTGGGGCACGATGTGAAGATTGCAACAGGTTTTAATGTTAATAGAAATAATTCTGATTATATTTTTCAATTTAAAGTTTCAGGAACCGGGCGAATTGGTAATAGATTTATTGGTGAAAAGAATGAATATATTGACTTTTTAGTTAATGGGGATTTTGATTATATTTTTTTCCATTGTTGGGAAATTTGGTCCACAGAGCTTGCAATTGATGCATTTGATCGTATAGCAGCCAAAAAGGTAATTTTTAGCCATGGTACTTCTTTCGATTTATTTAATTTAAGTTTTCTAGGAGTATTGAGGTTTCTTACTTTTTTACCTTATAGATTGAGATTTTCCAAAAGGATTGAAAAATTTGATTACTATGTTTTTTTAACTTCATCAACCCAAAATGGAAGATTTTCAGATTACAAGTATATTAAGAATAAATCAAAGAAAAATTATTCTATCATTTCAAATGTAACTAACTTATTACCAATAAATTCTACAATAAGATTTAAAGAAAAATTTAACATAATTAGTTCTAAATTAGTAATATGTGTTGCGAATTATCAAAAAATTAAGCGTCAGAAGTTGGTTGCAAAGATTTTTTTGGATGCCAAAATTGAAGATTGTTCTCTTGTTTTCTTTGGTTCAGAAGAAAATGATTATTATTATGAGTTGCAAAGATTGTATGGAAATTATCCTAATATTTTTTTCTTACAAGAAATTTCTAAACAGGATATTCATTTAGCATATTTAGATGCTGATGCATTTTTAATGTTTTCTGAGACTGAAGCACAGCCTTTAGTCCTTTTAGATTGCTTAGCAACAAATCTGCCATTTGTTTCATCAAATGTTGGCTGTATCCATGAAATTGAAGGAGGTTTAACTGCAAATACACCCCAAGAGGCGTCATCTTTACTTAGAAGTGTACTTCTCGATAGGAATTTAAATCTATTTCTCAGAGAAGCTGGGAAAAGAGAGTTTGAAGAAAAATATTCTCATCATTTATTAAAAGATAAATTTATTTTTCTTTTAAATGCATTATTAGAACTATGACTAAGAATCTCTTCACGACCGTAATTTCGATCCTTTTTTTTAATTTTATTTTTATTCAAAACTATACATTTAATCTAGGTTTTATAAATATTGGATTAATAATTATTCCCATTTGTTTATCAATTTTTCTTTTTATTTATTCTGGAAGTGTAATCAAATATTATGATAATACAAATTTACCAATATTTATTTTTTTAGTTTATTTATTTATAAGAGGTACTTTTTCTGATGATATATTAGAAGCTGTGATTTATTTTTCTTATGTGGTTTTGTGTATTCTAATAATGTATCTTACCTATGTATTTACTAATTATGTTATTCAATTCTCGTTGATTAGACCAATATTAATTACTGTAAATTTATTATTGATCTTTAGTATTGGTATTTATTTTTATTTATCATGGATACTAACTCCTGAAGAGATATCAATACTTTTTACAGCTTTTCGAGAAGCTGGAGCACGTTCAAATCGTGAAATTACAAGTTTTGTTACTTCTGAAAGTGGCACAATTAGATTTAATGGGTATTACTTTGACCCTAATTATTGGGCGATGTATGCTACTATGGCTTTAACAATTGTTAGCTGTTTTTCTATTATTTTATTTAAATCGAATCCCAAAAAAAGTTTATTTATTTTTCTTCTTATCATACCTTCTATTTTAGCAATTGTTTTAACATTTTCTAGAGGTGCAATACTTTCAATGCTTTTATCAAGTATTCTTTTGTTCTTTTTTTTGTATAAAACAAAAAGTGTCTTTTTCAAGTACTATTTTCTATTCTCTGCAGCTATTGTTTTTGTAAGCTCCTTTATATTTCTTTCTTTTTTAACAGACATTATTGAAACATTTGTTCTTAAGTTCTCAAATGAAAATGAAGCACTCGAAAATACTAGATCTAACATTTGGGGACTTTATATTAACCATTTGAGTAATGTAGAACTAGATAAATTAATTTTTGGGTATGGTTTAAAGAGAGATCCTAGTATTGAACATATAAAAATGTCAACTCATAATTTGTTTTTGTATCTCATAGTTAAGCAAGGACTTTTAGGTTTATTTAGTTATTTGCTCATTATTTTTGTTTTTGTTAAAAGAAATTTATTTGTAATGAAAAATAATATTTTACACATTCTAAGTTCACTCGGCGTGTTAGCTATAATTTTTCAAAGTTTTTTTTTAGATCCTTTGTATCACTTACCATTTTGGGTTTTAATTGCTTTTAACTCAAGTATAAAATATTATATAAAAAATGAAAAATTTAGCGGCACAAAATTATTGGGATAATTCTTATTCGGGGTTTAAATACTATGTTGAGAATGATTCAGTAACTAATTGGCTAAGTACAAAAATTTTGAATCTTGGAATTAAAAGTGTTTTTGAGTTTGGTTGTTTCCCAGGTAGATATCTTAGTTATTTAGGTTTAAAAGGATTTACAGTTAGCGGAATAGACTTAACTCCAAGAATTGATTTGGACTTCAAGGATTGGTTGAATAATTTAGATATTTCATTTGATGAGATAATTAGAGATGACGCTATTAAATATACCGATAAATCCGAAAAGTTCTTTGATCTAGTATGTTCTTTCGGTTTTATAGAACATTTTGAAAATTTTGAGGAGATTATTCTTTGTCATGATAGAATCTTAAAAAAAGATGGATACTTATGTCTGACAACGCCCAATTTTAAAGGATATCTTCAATATAATTTACATAAATATTTTGACAGTATAAATTTAAGTCGACATTTTATACCCTCAATGGATCCTTTTATTTGGGCAGATCTATTAGAAAAAAGAGGATATAGTATTTTATATTGTGGGTACTTTGGAGGATTTTCATTTTGGGTTGATAAGGAGAAAAGATCGTTTTTTAAGAAATTATTATTGTATATGATTTTAGGAATTTCAAAAATACCAGGTATGAGTAGGATAAAAAGTGGTAAAAATTACTCACCATTTTGTGGAATAATTGCAAAAAAAAATAATTATGAATATTAGAATTAAAAGAGATTTACGCACACTTAGGTCAATTATCGAGCTTCCCTTAGATTTTTTTAAAAGTGGGCAAAGAAGTGATAATTACATAATAAAAAGAAATAGAATACGAAAGCTAAAAAATAAATTAGGAATCAATTGTTTTGTTGAGACAGGTACTTTCTATGGACAAACAGTTAATTTCGCAAAAGATTTATTTGAAGAAGTTTATTCTATAGAAATTTATTCGCCTTTGTACGAATATAATTTGGAATCATTTAAACATGTTAGCAACGTAAATTTATTACTAGGTGATAGTGGTACTGTTTTTGAAACATTATTGCCAAAATTAGAGAATAAATGTATTTTTTGGTTAGATGGACACTACAGTGGATTTGGTACAGGAAAGGGGGAAATTGTAAGTCCCATAATTAAAGAAATAAGAGCCATACATAAATTTCATAGAAGTGATAATTGTATTTTAATAGATGACTATAGGTTATTTGGACTTGAATCAGGTTATCCTTCGCTTGAAGAGGTAAAATTTGAAATTCTCAATATCAATAAAAATTACATAATTGAAATTGATTCAGATTGTATAGTGGCTTATGTTAAATAACGACATTACTATTTTCGTTAATTCTTGTGATTCTTTTGAGGATTGCTGGGATCCTTTTTTTAATCTACTTTCAAAAAATTGGGCGTATGATTCAATGCCTAATATTATTTTGAATACTGAATTTAAATCCTATCAAGGTTATAATTTACCTATTGTTTCAACTAAAGTTAATGAAGGTATAGATTATAGAATGAATTGGAGTCAATGCTTTTTAAAAGGACTTGATTTTATTAAAA
>JAIPAJ010000008.1 GCA_021740125.1 Leadbetterella sp.
AAACGGTTTATTGGCCATCCGAGTGGAAGCTGGGCACGAACTTTTGGATGCAGGAGCCTCAAAAGCTTTTGCAGTGGCAGACCATCAAATAGCCCATATTTATGTCAATGACAAGAAAGAAAAGGCCCGTGTAAAAGATATTTTGGAGAAAAAAGAAGGTGTAAAGTTGGTAATGGATGAAGACGAAAAGAAAGAGCATCATATCAACCATGAGAGGGCTGGAGATTTCATATTGATGGCCAAAGCCGATAGCTGGTTTACCTATTATTATTGGAACGATGACAAACTCGCACCCGATTTTGCCAGAAGCGTGGACATACACAACAAACCAGGCTACGACCCAGTAGAGATGTTCATGAACCCGGCAAATCCTTTAATAAAACTACGAGCAGCCTATAAATTGGCCAAAAAACTCCTGGGATTTAGATACCGAATGGACGTAATTCCATTAGACGCCACGATAATCAAAGGCTCCCATGGCTCTTTAGACATTGACAAAGAGTTTTACCCCGTACTCATTACTAATCAAGCTATTAATCAAAAAGAGATTGCAGCCACTGATGTTTATAATGTCATTTGGGAGAGTGTTTTTGGAAAATAATAGAATAAATTCACTTAGCAAACTTCTCCAACTGATTTACCAAAACTTCGAAATCATTGGGGTATGGAGCGGTGGCTTCTATTACCTGACCGTCTAAATCGTGATACTTGATAGTGTGGGCATGTAGAGCCACTCTTTTCATCAATGGTAACTCTTCAGTGTCGTTTTTAAGGTTAAACTTTCGTTTGATGTCTGACAGAAAAACCATTTCTCCACCATAGGTAGGGTCACAAACAATTGGGGCTTTGAGACATTGCAAATGCACACGTATCTGGTGCATACGACCTGTGATAGGAATACACTTCACCAAAGTGTGTCTGGTGTATTTTCTGAAGGTAAAGAATATCGTTTCGGCCATTTTGCCTTTTGCCTTGTCTATTCTTACTGCGGTGCCATCTTTTAGTGGTGCTATGGGCAAAAAGACCGAAATAGAATCAAAATCATGTAAACCATTTACTACGGCGTGATATTCTTTCTGAACTTCACGGTGCTCAAACTGCATGGCGAGGTTTCGGTAAGCTTCGGGATTTTTGGCAATCACCAATGCACCTGAAGTTTCTTTATCGAGACGGTGACATAATTGCACATCACCATAAGTTTCCCTGGCCAGCTTAAGAATGCTTATTGAGCGGTCGGCGGTGCGTTCGTCTAAAGAAGGTACAAATGGCGGTTTATTGATAACCAAATAGTTATCATTCTCAAAAATCACTAACTCTTTAAAATCTAAATTCTTTGGTGCTTTTTTAAACCTACTTAAATCCATCCTACCGTTTGTTATTACAATACAAAGCTACGCAATTTCCTTGGGTGGTTTGGCCAAAAGGAAGGTAAATCTTGTGCCTTTGTCTATTTTGGAGGTTACGTTTATGGTAGAATCATGGGCGTTTAAGATGTGTTTTACGATGGCCAAGCCCAATCCTGTACCACCTACTTCTCGTGATCGACTTTTGTCAACTTTATAAAAACGTTCAAATATCCTGGGCAGTTGTTCTTGTGGAATACCTGGACCGTTATCCTCTATAACTATCTCCACTTTCCTGTTTTCTGCATTGAGTTCTACCAATACTTTACCGTTATCACGGCCATATTTTATCGCATTATCTATCAAATTTATCAGCACTTGAGACAGGCGTTGCTTATCTCCATAAACCCAACATTCTCTGAGGTCTTTGGGTTTATACACCATAGTAGTGTTTCTTTTATTGGCCTTATTTTCAAGCTGTTCGAATATCTCTTTGACCAATTCTAAAATATCGAAAGCTCCGAATATCATTTTTATGTCGCCGGTTTCTACCTGTGACAAAACTACCAAATCTCTTACCAAAATATCCAAACCATCGAGGCTTTTGGCCGCTTTTTTCAAGAATCTTTCAGCTATAACTGGATCTTCTAATGCACCATCAATAAGCGTATGTACAAAGCCCTGAGCTGCAAAAATGGGAGTTTTTAGTTCATGAGAAACGTCAGCCAAAAACTCCCTGCGAAATATCTCCATCCGTTTTAGCTCATCAATCTCCTCTTGTTTTTTGCTGACATAATTAGAAATTTCTCTGTTGAGTTTTTTAAGTGGGTTTACACTTTTCAGAAGTGATTTTCTAGAAATATCGAAGTCGCGAATTTTGAGTTTTTGAATGCTCGCATAAATCTCATTTACTTCTTTAAATACTAGTAAGTCAATGATATAAAACATAAAAAAGAAGGTAGAGAAGAAACTCCCAATGGCTGCAATGAATAAGATAGCCAAGTTTACCTCCGGTACAAAAGTTAGGAAGCCAGTAGTAATACTAGAAACAAGTAACGATGCAAAAAGAGAAATCCACCTAGGCGATAAGAACATACAAAATCTTTAGCAGAACGAAATTGGGGTTTTATGGGCTATAAAGCAAATTTTATGCTAATTATCTGACTTAAACATATATCCTACGCCCTTAAGCGTGCCTATATATTGGTCGCCAATTTTTTCTCTGACTTTGCGAATATGAACGTCAATGGTACGTTCAACAACAAAAACATCTGAACCCCAAATCTTCTGAAGTAAGCTTTCTCGTGATTGAACTTTATTTGGAACTGAGGCAAGATAGTGTAGGATTTCAAATTCTTTTTTAGGTAAAACAACAACTGAACCATCTTCTTTGGTGACAGAATAAGTCTCCTTGTTGATCGTCAATCCTGCAATATTCAATACTCCTTCGTCCGAACTTTTTTGAGTTTCCTTTCTAAAAAAAGCATTTATTCTACTTAAAAGTGCACGTGGTTTTATGGGTTTAGTTAGATAGTCGTCTGCCCCTACTTCGAATGCGGCCACTTCAGAATATTCTTCAGCTCTGGCTGTAAGGTAAAGTAAATGTATGTGTTTTAGCTTTTCAGTACTTTTGATGATTTTTCCGGCTTCAATGCCATCCATAATGGGCATCATAATATCCATCAATATCAAATCTGGCATAAATTGTTTAGCTGCCTCTATGCCCTCAAGGCCATTTGCTGCAGATTTTACCTCATAACCTTCTTTTTCTAGATTATAAATCAATAGCTCAAGTATGTCTGCGTCGTCGTCAATGACAAGTACTTTTTTAGCCATATTTATTATTTGTTAATTGAACGTTAAAATTCTTGTGCAAAAGTAGACTAACTAAGCCTGAGGTATGTTAAGTCAGTGTTAAATTTCTATCGAATAAATCTTACGCTGTTCGTTAGTAAAGACAATTTTCGAGTTGTTTTCAAAAACTACAGCCTCCGTTTGATTCTTACCAATTTTGATACATTTCAAAGGCTTCTTAAAGTTTATTTCATTGTTTTCAATGCCATAAATCATTAATTTCCCATAAGTAATAAGAGCATACTTCGTACCATCCGGACTAATATCCGCCCCAGTTACCTGAGTTTTAAAATATACCTGATCTTGCGGAAAAACTGAATATTCACCTGGCTTATCTGGCAAAACATACAATTTAGTGAGTTTTTTGCCTTTGTTCCAACTTTTGGTGAATAAATAAAGTGAGTCGTTTTTCCAAAAGAATGCTTCACAATCAAAAACGCGATTGGAACTATCTGCTGGGGTTTGGTCTGCATATTTATATTTAATCTTTTCTACCCCGTAATATCCTCTTTTATAAATAGTTAAATCGTCTCTACGGTTCGAATTATTTCCAAAATCACCCATATAAAGGTTGCCTTTGTCATCTTTGGCAAGATCTTCCCAGTCAATATTAACCGCATTCGGAACATCTAAAGTATCAAACATCAAGCCCTCTGCATTCACCATATACAGTTCTGGGCTGCCACCTGAATCGTTATGGGTCCAATAATAGCCGTCTTGCCACGCTTTGCTCAAACCCGAGTTTTCACCAATACAAACCGGAAACTTACCCGTTTTCTCTATTTTAGGTTTGCTTTTGACAAAAAAGGCATTCTTAACCTCGTAATTGCAAGAGCAAGTGGCTGTTTTGAGAGCAAATAGAAAAAGATAGAGTTTATATATAATCATCTTTTCAGTTTTTCGATTTCTAAAATCACGTCTAAAATACCTTTCAAGGGAATTTTTACCCATCCAGGGCGATAATTTAACTCATAACCCAACTCATAAACCGCTTTTTCTAATAAATGAAATTGCAATAAATAGTTAATCTCGTTATTGTTTTTCAAAAGCGGATGCAAAGGTCCAAAATAGCCAAGGTATTCTTCCAAATAAGTATCTCGCATGAGTTTATACCACCTATCGGTTGCTCTTTGGAGTACTTTTTCGTCTAATTCCATGGTTTCAGGACTGTTAAACAATTTGGCTGAAACTGCATAATGGTAAGAACGGATCATTCCAGCGACATCTTTCAGTGGTGAATGCTTAACTTTTCTACTTGAAATGGTGCTTTCAGGCTCACCTTCAAAATCTATAATAACCAAATCTTCATCACAAACCAAGACCTGCCCGAGATGGTAATCACCATGGATTCTCGTTCTGAATGATTCAATTGGCCTTGTAAGAATTTGATCGACAAAATCCAAAATCAAATCCTTGGCCTCCATAAATTTCCAAGCCAAAATCTGCGAAGCTTCGTCGAGAGTCAAATAATTATCAGTCAAAATATTGTATCTATGTTCGAGCAAATCTTCTACTTTTTGGTGAATAAATCTACGATAGGGTCTATCGAAATTATCTGCTCTAAATCCCTCATCGCCATGAATACTGAAAAGGGCATCGTGCATTTGAGCTGTTCTTATCCCCAAAAGAGCCACTTTTTCAAAAACATTTTCTTTAACTTGGAAATTTCCATCAACAAAAGCAAACATGAATTCGTTGAGATAATCGCCGGTTTTTGACCAATTGTCTTTTTCGTTAGAAATAACCTCAACCAGTAAACCGAAAGTAATGTCACTTTCCAATTTTCTTTCTAATGTAACACTTCCACAAAACCTAGGAATGTTTTTAAAATCTGAGTTTTGTGTAATAAACTGCACCATTTCCACCTCTGGATTGGTTTCTGTGAAGAGTTTACGGTATAATTTAAAAAAATATTTATCACCAAAAATAAAGGCCGTATTGCTAGAATCTATTTCAGGAATCACACTTTCAGCAGCCGTTTCATCCTCTAATCCTTTACCCTTTTCAAATTTCAGTAAGTCATTGTCTATCTGAACGATACCGTTGTTAGCTACTATATTATGAAAAATAGCCTCTCTAAAAGCAGTATCAAAAACAGCCTCAACCAAATAACCCTCTTTATCTTCGAGTGTGGCAGGACTGATAATTGCCTTTTCAGGTAACTCTGAAAATGTTTTCTCTACAAAAGACAAGGGAAACATATAGGTCTCAATGTCTCCCTCCGGATACTTTACGGATATTATGCTGAAGAAAAACTGCTTTTCTTCGTCGGTCATTCTTATTACCTTTGTAATTTTTAGACGCCAGTTCTTTCGTGCTTTGCCTGCAAACCATCGGCATTTGACAAAATAGTCGGGCAATAAATTATCCTCTAAAACAGTATGTACGTATTTGTCCTTTTCAAAACCTTCCCAGTCGAGTTGCAAAACAAATTTTGACATAATTTTCGGTCAAGTATTTTTCATCAAATTAATAGGAGATTTGAGAATAAAAAAGGATTTATCTCAATTTCTCTTCGAAAAGTTTCAAAATCCTTTTGTACTCATCGGTCCACGAACTTGGCTCCACAAATCCATGATCTTCTACAGGATAAGATGCAAGTTCCCAATTATCTTTCTTCAATTCTATCAAACGTTGACTCAAACGCACAACATCTTGATAATGAACATTAACATCTACGACACCATGACAAATCAATAGGTTATTCTTTAGTCCACCTGCAAAATATATTGGTGAGCTTTTGTGGTAAGCAATACTGTCAGTTTGGGGAGTATTGAGGATATTCGATGTGTATCCATGATTGTAGGCAGACCAATCTGTAACGGGTCTAAGTGCAGCTCCAGCCTTAAATACATCTGGTGCTGTAAAAAGCCCCATAAGTGTAATAAAACCACCATAAGAACCACCATAAATTCCAATTTTTTTGGAATCTACACCATAATTTTTAACCAAATATTGAGCAGCATCGACATGATCCGACAAATCTTTGCCGCCCATGTGTCTGTATATACCAGTTCTTACATCTCGACCATACCCTGCTGATGCTCTGTAGTCTATATCCAAAACTGTATAACCCAAATCAGTCAAAAGGTTATGAAACATATATTCTCTAAAATAACTGCTCCACCATTTGTGGGCATTTTGTAGATAGCCAGCACCATGCACAAATATTACAGCAGGCTTTGTTCCTGCTTTTTTGCCTTTGGCGGTTGGCTCATAAATTCTACCATATATTTCTTGTCCATCAGACGCTTTAAAAGTAATAATTTTCGGATCTCTCCATGGATAAGCTTGAAAATCATCTGTAAGTGAGTTTGTAATCTTTTCAGAAACTGCACCAGATTCGTTTTTTTGTAAGTACAACTCCCAAGGCTTGTTAGAATAGGAATATCTAATGGCAAGTTGTTTTTCATCAGGTGAAATTGTCACCTCATGAGCACCTGTCATTTCGGTTATTTTCGTAAGCTTAGTGCCATCTACTGATAAATGATAAAAATGTTGTTCGCCGGGGTGAACCTGATTGGTAGTGATAAAAAACTTGGTTTTGTCTTGAGATAAAGCTACCTTTTGCACCTCAAATTTACCAGAAGTTAGGGCTATTTTAGTTTTCGTAGTCAAATCGAATCTATAAAGGTGAGCATATCCTGTTTCTTCTGATTGAAAATAAATGGTGTTTTCATCTAAAAAACCCAAGGTGCTTGCAAAGTTAGAAATTCCAGGTCCGCCAATCCAAGCCTCATCTCTTTGGTGATCGATACTTTGAACTTTACCATTTACCAAGTCAACTTTTATAATCCAACGGTCTTTGTGATCTACAGTTCTTGCATCAGCAACTAAATTTGTCCCCATCGGCGACCATGTAAAGTTAGAAAATTGCACCACACGACCTTTCGCTTTTGTTGCACTATCGATTTTCGGATAATCTTTGAAATATTCTGGAAATTTCTCCAAACCAGGCAAACCTTTTGATGATATCTTGAAAACGGTATCGGCCAAAGCATTGAACAAATAAGATTCTGAAGTCATTTGTGGAGAGCCAACTTTGTTTCTTCCAGGAATATCCTCTGTGTATCCCGATGCATTTACATAATTTGGTACAATGGTATTCTTTTGCGTCTTAGGTGTTTCTAAAACACTATAAATCAACATATTTAGATTTGGATTCACCTGCAAACCTCCGAGTCTTTTCTCGTCCAGATATATCTTTTTTAGTCCTTTTTTGGGTGGATTATTCTTTTTGGCTTCTGTTTCTTTATTTTTTCTTTCCTCAAGCACATCAAACAATTCCAACTGATCTTTTTCTAACCAAAGCTCTTCATCTGTTTTTTTCTTTTCAGAAGCTTTTGAACTGGTTTGAAAATCAGTCAATTGTTTTACAAATCCATCATTGATATTTTGGGCAAATAAATTTTGGCCCCTTCTGAAAATAATATTTTCATCGTCAAGAGAAAACTCTGGTGAAGACTCTATATCAACTGTTTGTGTTAATCTTTTTACAAGGTTAGTACGCAAAAAATGCAAATACAAATCACCTTCCTTTACAAAAACTTTCTTAGTCAGGTCATTTGAATATGTACCCGCTGGAGAAAGTTTTTCTCTTTGTTTTGAAGAAAGTTTCTCGGTTTTTTGAATTTGTAAATTATAAGCATAAAGAGAATCACCTAAGTTTTTCTCTGGATTCCAGTTGAAATAAATGTTTTTACTGTCTTCTGACCAAGAAATATTAGAAGGAGATGTTCCAATCCATTTTGGATCTTGCATGATTTTGTCTACGGAGAGTTTAGACTGTGCAAATGCACCTAAAAAGCAGAAGCTCAACAGAGCCATTAGTTTGATTTTCATTGATTTATAGAGGTTTGATGAAATTATTTCATTAATAAATTTTCTAATATTACCACAGATTTGACTCCTGCTTTTTTCCGTAGTTCCCTGTTAAAAGCACCCAAAATGATATCTTTATCTCCATCTTTGTCAAAATCTCCTGCATCCATTGTCAGCCACTTATGACTCGATACTTTCTTTTTTGAACTTACATCGAATTTTAAATTTGCTTGGCCTTCAAAATACAAAAATGCTTCGTTTCGTTTTGTGTCCGGAAAAAATGAAATAACTGCCAAATCGAAATCTTTGTCATTGTCAAAATCTTCAGCAATTACTTTGGATGCTCCATTAATCGGGTAAAAGTATTTTTCTTTGAACTCCACATTCCCATCATTAAGGTAAATACGAACACCGTGAAAAGGTTTCTTGGTGATACTCAAATCGGCATTGTCGCCGTTTGTATAGACAAAATCCAAGTCGCCATCAAAGTCTAAATCTTTGGTCTCAAAATAACTAGAGCCAAAATAAGATGGGAAACTAATCAAAGTTTTCATTTCGAACTCGCCATTTCCTGTATTTCTAAATAAAACAATGGCCTCTCTACCTTGCGTCATCAATGCCAAAATATCTTTCTTCCCATCTTTGTCAAAATCTACATGATAGACCACCCTTGCTCCTGGCTCATTAATTAAAATATTTTCCTTGAAGGTTTTGCCATCATACCAAGTCAAATTTCCTGTCAGATTACCGAAATTTGAAATGATAAAGTCCTCGTAATTATCGCCGTTTAAATCGGCCAAAACCATGTTTACGGGTCTGTGCAGTTTGTCAATCAACACTTTATTTCCAGCAAGAAGTCTTCCCTCTGACAAATCCGATGGATTAAGAATACCAACTTCTAAGGTTACTTTACCTAAGTTTTTGTGATACTTTATATCTACGACCGGACTTTTTGTTTTTATGGAATCAATTAAATTGCCATTTGAGGAAAGTGAATAAACACTACTTTTTATTGACGTTCCTATCAAAGTTTGATTTTTTGTCGAATCAAACTGAGTTAATACTATTTCATTAGCATCAATTTTCTGCTCTTTTAAAGAAAATCCCAAAAGCTCTTTTGTATTTAAAACCTCGTTTTGGATTAAAGAATCTGGGGCATTTTCTCCATAATATTTCAAAATCTTTTCCCAATCCGCTTTGGCCATTACAGGGTTTTGAGGATAAACGCCCGAATTCATGATGGCCATCATTTCATCGTTGGAGAAGTTCATCATTTCCAACATAAACTCTCCCTGGCCGAGTCTAAGAGCCATTTTGGGTAGTACACCATTTAGCCAAATAGCTTTGGGCAAAGACTTGGGGTCGGGAAAAATATGACATCCCGAACAATGAATCTTAGCCAATTCTTCGCCTGTAAGATTTGATTCTTCTGGTGTTGTAATTTCAGAAGAACTTCCTTTTTTGCATGAAACCCCAATGACCCAAATAAACAACAAACCAATTAACGAATACCTCATAATTAGTTTATTTTTAAACCTTTAGCACCATTTGGCAATACAATATATCTAGCCGATTGTCCCAAATAACCTGAGCCATAATAAATTTCTTTCTTTGTTTTCTTACCATTCAACTCATATCCAAATGACCTGGTCGAAGGATTTAATGGAGAAATTTGCTTTTTGAGAGGCGTTTTGAACATTTTCAAAGGACCTCTGTTTTGCGAAGCCAAAAGGCAAATTTCTCCTTTCGCATTAGAAATACTCACCAAGGCCTTGGCGTCACTAGGAACGTAAAATCCGGAGTTTTTAATGGCCTTAAAATTACCATCACCGAAACCCTTTAAAAATACGCCATTAGATGCATCATAACGTCCGACTGAGATTTCATTACCAAAATTATTCCCAGAAACCACAATATCTTGAATACCATCACTATCAAAATCCTCAACAATAATACCATTTGCTGGGCTGAATTGAACCTCTATCGGCAAATCTTTGACCAAGAATTTACCTTCACCTTGATTTAAAATAATCACAGATTTCATAAAACTTAACTCTAAATCTTGGGCATCCCTCTTTTCGTCTTTTGTCAATAAATTATCCATATTAGCTTTTGCAAAATCCTTGTAAGAAACAAACCTTGAACGTGTAACGTTAAGCTGCTTATTTACATCGTCTTTTCCGTTAAAAGGCACCAAAAATTTCTCTTTTTTTTCATTTATATAATACACAAAAGGTATAATATCATAATTTCCATTGTTATCAAAGTCTTTGGCCAAAACCCTTGCTGGTTCTTTTTCATTACCCTTATACAAAGCATTGAGGCCTACATTTCCTAGAACATAATCCATATCGCCGTCATTGTCAAAATCACCGGCATTGGTCGAAGTCCAAAGTCCTTTCAAATTTCCCAATCCTGTAACTTTTAATTCTGAAAGCTTCCCTTTGTTATTTTTGAAAAATCTTGGGGCTGACCATTCGCCTGCAACCAAAAGATCCATCCAGCCGTCGTTGTCAAAGTCTGTCCAAAGGACATCACAGATCAATCCCAAATTTTTGAGTTCGGGAATATTTACATTCGTAAACTTGGCATCACCGTTTTTAGAATCATTTCTAAAAAGATAAGAATCGGTGAATTTAGGATATTCTCCTGGTACATTTCTTCCGGCCACAAATAAATCCAAATCTCCGTCGTTGTCGTAATCTGACGCTCTTACGCACGAGGTACTGGTACCAAAAGCTGGGATAGCATTGGTTTTCTCCACAAAATTGCCTTTACCATCGTTGGTATATAGAATATCTTGGAAATGTTTATCTTCCTTCCGACCTTCACTACCACCTCTGCATAGGTACAAATCTAAATCCTTGTCCCCATCAGCATCAAAAAGTAGCGACCCTAAGTCTTCTTCTAACTTATTTGGCAATTCATATTGGGCCAAAAGTGTCTTTTTATTAAATGTTCCGTCGGTATTTTGGGTAAAAAATACTCCGCTATAACTTCGACCTCCACCAAGGAAAACATCCTCCAAATTGTCTCCATTGATGTCACCAACAGACATTCCAGGCCCCAATTCTGATAATTTAAAGGGGATTAAATTCTGCACATTAAAATCAATGAAATCTAATTCTTTGTGGACAAAATCAAGCTTTGAAATATCTGTAATATCTTCAAAAACCTGCTTTTCTAAATTAGTGTCATAATTTGTTTTAGTCAAAGCATTTTTGATATTAACCTCCAAAACCTGATCAATTGTCGGATTCAAAATGATTTGAGACATACCATTGTACCACTGAACTTCTAGTTTTGTTACTTTTTTATTTCCTAATCCAAAATGTATAAATGGCTCAACACTTGATAAATAGCCTCTAAAAGGATTGTTTTCATGAATCATTTTCTCGCCATTCTCAAACTCCAGTAGGGCCACAGTACCTAATCCATTTATATTATTTTTATCGCCAACAGTCTTGATTCTCAAAAAATGACTCTCTTTTTTTCTGTCAAATTCTATTTGATTGTTTTTAAATACAAATGCAGAGTCGTTTATGTTGTTTACCAAATAGTCCAAATCTCCATCATTATCCAAGTCTGCATAAACTGCCCCATTGGAGAAAGAAGGAATATCCATTCCCCATTTTTCAGTAACATCCTCAAACTCCAGATTCCCTTTATTTCTATAGGCATAATTACTAATTTTAACTTCAGGTATTTGCCCCAATATAAAGGTCTTCTCAGCCAAGTTCTCAGCCTCGGATCTAAATGCCATAAAATCACGGTCGGTCACATCTTTTGGAAAACCATTAGTGATGATTATATCTCTAAATCCATCGTTGTCAAAATCTGCTAATGACGGAGTCCAACTCCAATCTGTTTCTGCTATTCCAGAAAGTAAACTAACCTCACTAAACATCGCTTGCTTGTTGTTGGCTAGTTTTCCATTGTTTATCTGGAGTGTATTCCTCATGTATTGGTAGGTATAACCAAATTCATCGCTTAATTTGAACAATTGATAATTATTCGGTGGAGCCAATACTTTCTTTCTCAAATTGTTCTTGGCCAGCATATCCACTGCAAATACATCTAACAAACCATCATTATTGATATCAGCCACATCGTTACCCATGGCGGAACTACTGGTATGCTTAAAATATTGATTGGCTTGATCAGTAAAAGTGCCATTGCCATTGTTTATATAAAGTAAATCATCGGCTGCATAGTCGTTGGTAACATAAATATCTTTCCAACCATCTTTGTTTATATCACAGATATTAAGTCCAAGCCCATAGCCTTCAATTGTAATTCCAGCCTCTTTCGAAACATTGGTATAGTAGGAATGACCCAATTTCTCATCATAATCACATCTATATAATCTGTCGGTATTGGGATACGAACCGTCTTTTACTTTTGGTCTAAAAGTGTTGGGATATTGGTCAATTTCGTTTGTTAGCACATATAAATCTAAATCCCCATCATTGTCATAATCAAAAAAAGCTGCATTTTCAGAATGACCTGAATCGTTTACTCCATATTCGGCACCCATTTCTTTGAATACAGGATTTCCGTCCTTCAATCCCTGATTAACGAACAATAAATTCTGTCTTTCAGAGGCTGGTTCCTTTACGGTAGCTGCCACGTAGACATCCATCCAGCCATCATTGTTGATGTCTACGGTAACTACGCCAGCACACCATCGGTTAGCAGCTTCAATACCCGCTTTAACTGAAATGTCTTCGAACTTAAAATCACCTTTATTTAGATATAATTTATTCGCAACTTGATTTCCACTAAAAAACACATCTTGCAATCCGTCATTATTAAAATCAGCAATCCCCACACCAGAGCCATTATAGACATATTCAAAATCCAAAATATTCATAGAATCGTTTTCGATTATTCTATTTGAAAACTGAATACCAGAGTCTTCGGGATCTATTTTGGTAAAAAGCGTATCGTCTTTGCAAGAGAAGAAAGTACTAATGATAAGGAGAGTAGTTAAAATTCTAAACGTCATATTGGGTCAAATTAATCTAGCCCAAAAATAACAAAAAAAGGGCAGAAGCTTTGCTTCTACCCTTTTTAAAATATCTCGAATCTAAGAATTAATATCCAGGATTTTGAGTTAAGATATCTTTTCCTTGAACGTCAATTTGAGGCTGAGGAATTGGTAAATATTCGTTTTTACCTTTAGTGAATTTCGCTCCACCAAATTTAGCCACCAATATTTTACTTTCGTAAGCCAAGTAACTGTTCAATTCAGTTTCAGCAGTTCCCCATCTTACTAGGTCAAAGAATCTATGTCCTTCTTGAGCAAGCTCAAGCATTCTTTCCATTCTTACCGCTGATCTTGCTACTCCTTTGTCAGTCCAAGGTGCACTGTAAGTAGCTATGTTATAATTAGCCGCAAACTTAGACTTGTCACTGTTTTCAGTAACCCAGCTAGCTTTGTTAGCAGCTCTGCCTCTTACCATGTTGGTATATTCACGAGCTTTCTCCAATGAACCAGCCTCGATTTCTGCTTCAGCTGCCATCAATAAAACGTCAGCAAAACGGATGATGTTGAAGTTCATAGTTGCATAACCTCTTGTCCAAGAAGAACCGTCAGTCAAAGTATTCTCTTGACGTTTGTAGTAAACAAATTTCTTAGGAGAATAAGGACCAGCATATACTTGAGAACGAATCCAGTCTTTACCAGGATGCTCTGTCCAGTCTAAATAAGGAATACCTCTACGACCTACAGTGAAATCCAAACGTGGGTCAACAGGACCAGCATCTTCAGTAAAAGGAGCAGAAGATTCAACACCATAATCATGCTTTAGCTGATTTGCACCTGAATTGTAAGATCCATCCAATAAAGGAAGACCATCTTTTGTACGGTATGCATTAGCCAATGAGAAACTTGGTTGGAAAAATCCACAACAGTTACCAGGACCGTTGGTGCCCGTGTTGTATGGATAGTTCAAATCGTCAAACCAGTTAGAGTTGTTTACGTTTTGCGTGTTCATAGAAGACTGCAAAGCAAATACTGATTCTTCGTGGTTATCATTTTCAGCATTGAAAACCTCAGAGAAGTTTGAAACCAAAGCATATTTCTTACCGTTGGTTGTTTTACCGCTAGAAATTACTTGATCAAACAATGTTTTAGCTTGAGCAAATTTCCCTTGGAATAAATTAGCTTTAGCTAAATAAGTAGCCGCAGCCCATTTGTTTACTCTACCTGCTTGAGATTGCGTCTCAGGTAGGTTATCCATAGCAAATTTAAAATCAGCTTCGATTTTATCCCAGAAGTTTGGCGAGTTTTTAACAGCCTCTATTCCTTTACCATAATCAACTGTTTCGTCGATGTAAGGAACACTATTGAATAATTTTTTCAATTCAAAATAATAGTGTCCACGTAAGAATCTCGCCTCACCGATGATTCTCTTTTTGTCTGCATCTGAAAGAGCAGTAGAAACATTGGCCAAACGAATAGTTGCATTACAACGTGAGATACCCTCGTACTTAGGTCTCCAAGTATCGTTAACATCACCGTTTGTAGCATCTACTTCATAACGTTGCATAGGGTTGATGGCTGTGTAGTCACCTGGGTCAGTACCCTTGTTAGCCTCACCACCCATTATACTTCCATACACCCAGTTGTTTGGAGCACCCAAACGCGAATATCCTCTGGCGTTCAATGATGAATATGCTCCAATCAGAGCACCTTCAACACCCGCCTTACTGGTCAATTGAGCTTCACTCAATGATGCAGTAGCAGGAATATCGAGAAAACTATCTTTACAAGAGAAAGCTACAGTCAATAACGATATCGTTACGATTACTGCTTTTTTTGTATTTAAAAATTTTGTCATAATTGTAAAAAATTTAAAAAAATTTGTTTTTTAGAAACCTAGGTTGATTGAAACGTTAAAGCTACGAGTAACAGGGTAGTTACCTACGTCAATACCAAACTGTTGGTCAGCGTCACCACCTACTGCTGGATCTAATCCTGAGTATTTAGACAACGTCAATAAGTTGTTAGTTGAAGCTGCAATTCTAGCTCTTGAGAAACCTAATTTCTTAGCTACTGAAGTTGGAACAGTATAACCAACCGCAATGTTTTGTAATCTCAAGTAAGAACCATCTTCTACATACCAAGAGTTTTCAGCACCCGATGTTGAGATGTTTGAAGCCGACTCCCAGATTGGAGCCAATGCATTGTCACCCAATTCTGGAGTCCATGATTGTTTTGCTCTTTCGCCTTTACCAGCACCTTCAAATGTTCCGTGGAAATCTGTGAACCACTTAGACATATTAAAGATTTCGTTTCCTAAGAAGAAGTTAGTATATGTAGCAAAATCCCAGTTTTTGTAAGTCAAAGAGATGTTCAAACCACCATTGTAAGGAGCCACTGGGCTACCAAGGAAAGTTCTATCATCTGGAGTGATTTTACCATCACCATTAACATCTTGGTATTTGAAACGACCTACACCTGCACCTGATTGAGCTGGGCTATTCTTAACATCTTCAGCACTGCTGTAGTATCCCAACACTTTGTAACCAAAATATGATGAAAGCGATTGTCCAACTGCGTTTCTGATAGGGTTAATGCCTCTATATCCAAATCCGTTAACAAAATCCACACCTGGGTTAAGAGCTGTGATTTCGTTTTGTAGGAATGAATTGTTCAATGTCAATTCATATTTCAAATCGCTAGTGATATTTCCTCTGTTGATAATTTGGAAGTCAATACCTTGGTTTCTCATCGAACCGATGTTGATCAATGGAGCAGAAGCACCAGGTCCAGCAACAGCAGGAATTGGAGCAGTAAATAACAAATCACGTGTATCTTTTCTCCAAACGTCCAAAGCAACTTCCCACTTACCGTTTGCCATAGTTGCATCAACACCTATGTTAGAAGTAACAGAAGTCTCCCATTTTGCATCAGGGTTTCCGATACGTGAACGGTAGTAACCTTCATCAGCACCACTGCTTTGACCAGCAATTGGATAGAATGAGAATCCTCTACTACCAGCAAACAATGAGAACTGGTTAGCAGGGTTTACGTTGTTTGAGTTACCCATTTCACCATAACCTACTCTCAATTTCAAGTCAGAGAAGAAAGGAAGATCTTTCATGAAATCTTCACTGGTAATTCTCCAAGCTGCTGAAAACGCAGGGAATGTACCATATCTAGCGTTTGGTCCAAATCTTGAAGAACCGTCACGTCTAACTACTCCAGTGAAATAATATTTCTCATTGTAGTTATAGTCCAATTTAGAGAAGATAGAGTAGAAATTAACACCTTTACTTAAATTACTGTTAGCTGTAGGGCTTTGAACTGCAGCCAATGTAACAAAGTTAGGGTCCATTGAGAATGGGTTGATACCACCAGCATTCACGCTTCTACCTGATCCACTGTTCAAGGCTTCTTGTCCAGCTAAAACTTGGAAATTGTTTTTATCTCCAATTTTGAAGCGGTAGTTGGCTGTGTTTGTGATAACCCAGTCAAATCCATAACCACCACCTTCACTGAATGAATCAGAAGCTTGTGGCTCTGAATCTCCCAAATATCTCTTATCATAGTTTACGAAATAGTTATTTCCAAAGTTAGAACCAACTGAACTTCTCAAAGTCAAGTTTTTGATAGGGTCAATCTCTAAATAGATGTTACCCATTCCACCGATACCAAATCCTCTGTCATATTGATTGTTGTATTCTCTCTCACGAACTGGGTTACGAGGGTTGTTGAAACCAGCAGCTTTTGTAGAAGCAAACTGACCATACTCATCATATACAGGAATTACTGAAGGCATACGATAGGCAGACAAAATGGTGTTTTCATCATCAGAAACACCTCTACCACCAGTACCACCTAATTGTCCGTCAACTTGACGATAAGTAATTTGCAAGTTTTGACCGATTCTAACTTTTTTGTGTAAGTCAAACTCTGTGTTGATCCTTGCAGCATATCTATGGAAGTCATTGTACAACAAAATACCTTGTTGATCTTGAGCAGAAAGACCTAAATAGAATCTGCTTCTGTCTGTACCGCCAGAAAAACCTAAGCTCTGACGAGACATAAGACCTGTACGAGTGATTTCATCATACCAGTTTGTACCAGCAGCATTTGGTTTAATCAAGAAAGTAGTCAATGGACTCGCAGCTTGAGCAGCATCAATAGCGGCTCTGTCGATTGTGCCTCTTACACCGTTTTGACCATTAGCGTGCAAATAGTCAGGCAAAGTAGCTTGTGCTGAAGTACCATATTGTGGGTGGGTATAAGCAACAGCTGTTCCGTTTGCAGCAGCGTTGTTTCTGTACGCAACGTGTGTCCAATCTGCTTGCTCTTGTGGAGTCAACATTTTAGGAACACCATTTACATTAGGATCTGTAGCTCCAAACAATCCATTGTAAGATATTTGAAGACCTTTGTTACCTTTTGTTCCTTTCTTTGTTGTCATTACAATTACACCGTTGGCAGCTCTTGCACCATAGATAGAAGCAGCAGCAGCATCTTTCAATACTGTAGTGGTTTCAATATCGTCAGGAGAAACAAAGTCAATAGAACTTACAGGCACACCATCAACTACATAAAGAGGCTCGTTACCACCAAATGCACCAAAACCTCTAACTCTAATGATAGAAGAAGTTCCTGGTTGACCGTTGGTGATTACTGTAAGACCTGATACTCTACCCTGAAGTTGTTGTTCAACGTTACCTGAAGGAATTTGAGCCAAGTCTTTAGCTTTTACAATTGAAGCAGCAGCTGTTGATTCTTTTTTGTTAGTAATAGAGTAACCTGTAACAATTACCTCATCTAATGAAGCTGCGTCAGTTTCTAAACTTACATTGATTGAAGATTGATTACCTACAGTAACCTCTTTTGATTTGTAACCAACAAAGCTGATTACCAATACGTCGCTTCCTCCTCTTACATCGATAGAATAATTTCCATCTCCGTCTGTAGCCACACCCTTCGTAGTACCTTTAATTACTACCGATGCACCTGGCACCCCCGAATTGTCACCTGCGTCTGTGACCTTACCGCTTACTTTTCTTCCCTGAGCAAATGCAAACTGCGACGTTAGAGCCACACCAAACATTAACATCAAGAAAGACCTCAAATAAAGTTTTACTTTCATAGAACTTGATGGTTAAAAATGATTAAATAGATTGATTAATTCAAACAAATTGTTTGAATAGTGCAATATTAGGCATAAAATATGAAATGTCAATAGTACAGATAAAAAAATTGCACTTAATCATGAAAAAAAATCCTTTTGGTCGATGAAAATTCAATTAATTAATAAAAAAGTGTTAGTAAATCACTAATTATCATAAAAATTTCACAAAAAATATTTGAAACATTCATTTTTCTATAAAATTGAAAAATTGGAAATATACAAATGTACCTAAAAGCCTAGAGGTCAATTTATAGGTAATAATTTATATGCTTGGTGATGAGTTTCTAAAAATTTAACTTTTTTTTGATTAAACAAACTCTTGATTTTTTTCAGTTAGAACCAATAACACATTTAACCAGAAAATCTTGATTAATTTTAGTTGAATATAATTTTACTCTGTAAACATAATAGCCAACTGGCAACAACTCACCTGAATTTGACAATCCATCCCATTCAATTTCTCCACTCGAACCAAGAATGGTATTGTTGCTCAAATTCCTAACGAGTTTCCCATTTTTATCCACTATGTCTATTTTGGCGGAAATACCCTGCCCATTCAAATTGTATTTTAGAAAGGTTGTTGAGTTTCCATTCGGTTGATAGGGATTAAATACTATAGGTTCAGCATAAAATACATTCTTTATATTTTCCGTAAAACTTTGAGAGTTAGGCAGGCCTGGCGTTGCAAATCCAAAATCGATAGCGGCAGATGCCCAAATTGATTTTTTGGTTAAATCATAGTTTGTTCTTTCAAGAGAAATACCCTCTGAGTTTACTATTAATTGATTGTGCATCTTATCCGAATAAGAAAATCTATCAAATTCTACATCGTTTTTATCTAACACAATTACAGTCCCAACATCATTATTAAATGAAGGCATTTTTAAAACTTCAATTATGTGCCCATTTTTGGGATAATTTTGTTCTAGATATTTCTTATTCTTTGAAAATGCCAAATAACTTTTGGGCTTTATTAAGAGATCGTAGTTGGCGATTTCACTTATCTCGGACAGCTCGCCTTTTGAATTCAGTTTGGCAAATTTCCATCCTTTTAGATTTAATATCTTATTAGAAGAATTAAAAAGTTCTACAAAATCTTCTCCTCCAGTTTTGAGATTAAATAGAATTTCAGATAATAAAATTTCTCCTAATTGGGCTGGAACTAAGTTTGCCAATGCAATAATGAGTCTTTCAGATATATTTCCAGAACAATCTTCCAAATTATCCAAAATGAGTTCAATACTTTCGCCTTCTTCAACTGGTCGCTTGAAATTAATAATTACTTTGTTGGTTTGGTAGGGTTGGTAGCCTATGTCAATTACTTCATTTAATCCATCTTTTATTTTGAAGTTGTTTTTTTCTTTTATAAAATCGATGGAAACATCCTCATCAAAATTTAGCGTCAATACGTTAATATCTAAATTGAAATTCAATAATTTAGGAGCTGAAATGTCGGGATTTGCTTTTTTAACTGAATTTACTTTGCCTGGCGTACCTCCAATTGCGTCCATTGAAGACGTCCAATTTTGATTTTTTACACACGGAAAACTTGTGTCAATCATTTCTAAGCTTATTCCTCCTTCGTTTTTTAAATTATGCCAACTTGAACTGTAATTGATAAGGAAAACATCTTGACCACCTTGGTTTTTCAAAACCAAAAGTGCTCCTTCATTGCTAAGTGAGAAATTTGGCAAAGGAATAATCGAACCAAAATTTTTGAATTCTGCCTCGTAGCCTTTTCTAAAAACTATGGCATATGCATTTGACTTAATAATTGAATCAGGAAAGGAAACTGAAAAATTTCCATAATAAAGTTTAAAATCTTTAAGATTGACTGCCTCTGAGCTAGGATTGTAAATCTCTAAATACTCTCTTTCTGGCAAGCCTTTTGAAGGTGTTGGATCAGCCATAATTTCTGTTATTAGAAGTTGATGCGTTTGACCGAAACTATGCAAACCAAGAAAAACAGTGAATACTAATAGTTTGATTTTCATTTTAATAGGTGATTTAGTATTTGACAAAGTAAATGATTTTCTAAATTATCTCAAAAAAAATACTGCTCTTTCATTTTATCAAAATCATTTGGCTTAGGCCAATTAGATTTGAACGTATTTAAATCATCATCAAAAAAGTATTGAAATAGTCAATGAATTATCAAAGTCAACTACTTGAAAACTAGATTTAATCTTAATTATAATAGTAGATTTTATTGTCAAATATCAAATTTTTGCTTCACACAAATTGCAGGCCAAATTATCCAAAAAGAACACTTTTATGCTATAACCCTCTTAAATAGGACAATGGTTAATATAAAGTATTTAGAGCATAAAACAATCAAGTCGGCACGATTTTTGGTTGATTTCAAACTTTAAAGCTATTGAGTATAATATTAAAAAGTTTACCATTATGTCGTTACTAAAAAATAAAACGCTGTGTTTTATTAGTTTCATGGTAATGGCTACCGCTGGCTGGAGCCAGTCAACTCCACCAGCAACGCCTACTATTTGTACAACACCTCCTGCAGGATATCTAGCTGGCGGGGCAATGTCTGTGGCACCTAACACCTCATGTGTTCCTTTAGGTGGAAGCACCTTAACCAATGTTACCATCACCAATAAAAATGACCCGAACCGCAACGTTTTTGTAGATAATCCTATATTTTATTTTGATATAGACAACAATTTCAACATTGCCACAGCCACCAATGGTGTTGCTGGTGTAGCAAACTCCGTTTCGAAACAGCTCAACATAGGATACCATTGGATATTAATGAAGGGTGAAAAAAATGGAAATAATTATCTTAGTTGTATTTTGCAGGAAAACTTATTAACAAGCATACCTACGGTTACTGCAACATCTTGTGGAGGAAATACTATTACGGTTACCATACCCAATGTTGCTGAAAATCAATACAATAGATATATGATTGATTGGGGAAACGGTGACTTTGATTTTATAAATACATCAACATTAGTACTTCCCCAAGAGAGAAAAAAAACTTATTCCGGAACCCCAAATACTATAAAAATCCAAGGTAGTTATATAAGAAATAATACTCCAACGTGCCCTTCAAACACCATTGAAATATCCCCTGATTCGGACAAAAATACGCTATTACACACTTTGAAAGGAGAAAACAATGGAAAAGAAGTAAAACTAGAATTTGTAGGTGGTTCACCTGGAGCCGTTTATGATGTAATGGCGGCAGTTGACAACGGTTCGACCTTGACCAATTGGTCAAAACTTGCTGAAGGAATAAACGGCAAGGCTACCGTTACAGGCTTAGACCCTAACAATAAATATTGTTTCAAACTTAGAAGTAAAAACACCTGTGGTTTAGATGTTTTTTCTTTAAACACACTTTGTACCGTTAATTTGCAAGCGACCGTAAAATCTAGCAGCAGTATAGACTTAAAATGGAACTTACCTACAGAACCCAATTCAATACCAACACGCTTAAACCTTGAAAAGGATGAGGAAGGTTGCACAAACTGCTACAATAACATCCCTTTTAATAGTCAAATTACTACCAATTATAGTGTAGGATCATTAGATTGTTCAAAAAAATATTTATACCAAGTTAAATATAAATACGCCAATATAACTTTCGAAGGCACTTCCTTGCCTATAAATATTCATTCAGCCCAAATTAAAATCGATTTAAAATCAAATCTTATACCAGCTAAACCTGAGTATTTGGTTTCTGTAGGATTTGACCCAAATGATGATACACGCGTTAGGGTAAATATAGTAACCGATGCCAACTCCAATAGCCAAAACAAATATACTTTTTTTAGAGCAGAAAACGACAGCCAAGTTTTTGAGAAATTGGGAGAAAGAAATGACAACGTATTTGACGATGTGGCCATTTCAGCTGAAATCAAATCTTATTGCTATAAATATCAGATAGAGGACAAATGTGGAGTAATTTCTGAACTTTCGGATCCATTTTGTACAATTATGCTAAATTCTAAAAGTCAAGGTACGCTCAATTGGTCACCTTATTTGATTCCACCAGATATTTACACCAGTGCCTCTCCTGTAGATTACAGTTTGGAATACTTTGATGAAGGTTTTAATTCCTTTATTCCATTGAAAACTACCGAAAAACTAGAGCAATCTGTTCAAGACCTGTTGGATGGATCTGTACAATCACAGATAAAATTTAGAGTAATGGGGAGACAATATGTAGATACTGATTTGTTTCCAGACCAGTTTATAAATTCTTACTCTAATCCATTTGTTTTTCAAGTTCCACCAGGACTATTTGCTCCTTCTGCGTTTACACCAGATGGACAAGGTCCTGACGATTCTGAAACTTTTAAAATAATGGGCAAATTTGTTGCTTCCGGAAGTTTTAAGATTTTTGATAGATGGGGAGCAACGATTTTTGAAGCAGACAATCTTGCAGAATCATGGAATGGAACCGAAAAAAATGGTATAGAACCTGCTCCTCCTGGAACTTATGCCTATATAATTCATGCCCTGAGTGACAATGGTGAAACATTTAGAAAAACAGGATCTGTTCTTTTGCTTCGCTAAATTTGTTTATGAATTAATAGATTATAAAAAAAGGGGCTTAAGCCCCTTTTTTTATTCAAAATCATCTTTGCTTAACATACTGTCTAACAAATCATTGAACTTCACTCCTTCGTCCAATGGTTGTTTTGAAATCAGCGAGTATTCAGCCATTCCATGCAACACAAATTCCATCAAAAAATCCTTTTGTTCTGCAGTTTCTTCAGGGAAAAATGTTTCTACGAGATCGAGCAAGCCATCCACTTTTCGCAAACCTTGTTTGTAAGTTTTTTGATTTTCATCCGACAAAAAAGTAAGTGAATTTCCATTGCCAAACCATTCTACTATTTTCTTATAATCAGGGCTCTTTCGTTTCTCAGGATTGGGAAAATAAGCGATAAACTCGGATCTGATGGCCTTACCTATAAGATTATGTGCCACAAAAACCGGCCCTTCCAACTCTCCTTCATAAACCAATTCGATCTTTCCGTTGATGGCCGATATAGCTCCATAAATATCCGAAAGCCTTAAATTTGGCTTCTTATCTCCGTTTTTTAAAGCCCTTAATTCTGCAGAACTTAAAAGATTCTCAAAGGCTGAAATGGTCATTCTGGCCGAAACTCCAGATTTTGCATCCACAAATTCACTATTCCTTGCTTCAATGGCTACTTTTTCAATCAAATTTTGAAGAATTTCATTCACAAAAATACCCTTTTGACCATCTTTTCTCTTGGCTTCCTGCTGGGTAATCTTCTTCCCAATCTCAATACTTTTGGGATAATGCGTAATAATTTGTGAATCAATTCTATCCTTTAGCGGTGTTACAATACTTCCACGATTGGTATAATCTTCTGGATTTGCAGTAAAGACAAACTGGATATCCAAGGGCAACCAAAGCTTAAATCCGCGAATCTGAACGTCGCCTTCTTGTAAAATATTAAACAATGCTACTTGTATTCTTGCCTGCAAGTCTGGAAGTTCATTGATTACAAAAACACATCGGTTTGATCTGGGAATTAAGCCGAAATGTATTACACGTTCGTCTGAATACGGTAATTTCAATGTGGCGGCTTTGATGGGATCCACATCACCAATCAAATCTGCAACGGACACATCAGGCGTGGCAAGCTTTTCTGAATACCTTTCATTTCTGTGTAACCAAGCTACTGGGGTTTCGTCACCCAATTCTTTTACCAAATCTCTTCCGTATCTCGAAATTGGTTTTAGTGGGTCATCATTCAATTCACTTCCAAGTATTATAGGTACGTGTTCGTCCAACAAATGGGTGAAAAGTCTTGCTATTCGTGTCTTAGCCTGACCTCTAAGCCCTAAAAGATTGATGTTGTGCATTGACAAAATAGCTTTTTCTATTTCAGGAATTACCGTATTTTCATAACCCCAGATACCTTCAAAAATATTCTCTTTATTCTGAAGTTTGTTAATCAGATTGTCTCTGAGTTCTTCCTTTATAGTTTTTGATTTGTAGCCATGCTTCTTTAATTGGCCTAATGTATTTATTTCTAAAAGCTCCATTGTTTCGAAAGATGTTTAAACTACTAACTCAAAATTAAAACAAAAGGTTTGGCATAAACGAATTTAAGAATAATTACAAAATCTGTATTTAAGAAATTATATTTGACAAATTTTCAAAGCTGATGAATAGAACTTTAGACATACGTAAAAGAGTGGCTCTAATAGCTCACGACAACAAAAAACCTGAACTCGTAGAATGGGTAAAGTATAATAAAAACACCTTAAAAAGGCATCAACTATTTGCAACTGGCACCACAGGAAAGCTTATTGAGTCCGAATTGGATGTTCCGATTATGAAGCTTCTCAGTGGACCTTTAGGAGGTGACCAACAAATTGGTGCATTAATTTCAGAGGGAAAAATTGATATTCTGATTTTTTTTTGGGATCCTATGTCTGCACAACCTCACGATCCTGATATCAAAGCTTTACTTAGGTTGGGAGTGGTTTGGAACATTCCCATTGCTTGTGATCGCTCCACAGCAGACTTCATACTCACTTCGCCCCTTTTTCACGAAAAATATGAGGTAAAAATACCAGACTACACCACCTATATCAAAAGAAAAGATTTTTAAAATCAATCAAAATTGGTATTTTTGCAAAAAAAATAAGGGTTTGAAGTACATATTTCTGGTTGTCACAATATTTTTTTTCAAGATAGCGTTTGCCACTAATCCAAGTGGTCCAGAAAACCGATATAACATAATTCATAATTTCGAAAATGATTGGACTGAATATGATAAGGATTTAGAGGCTTACACACCCTACATATCAGAAAACAATAACTCCAATAAAGTATTTTCAGTTAAGTTAAACCTGAATGATTATCCAGGTGCATTTTTAGTAATTAAAACAAATCAAAAAGACAACTACCTTTTTTTTGATAACCGTCTAAAAAAAAATCTTTCTGCAGATAAATGGGTTGTTTATAGCATCAAAGAGATCATCAAAGAATTAAAAAAGGGTGAAACAATTCTCAGTATTTTTGGCTCTAACACGCCAGATAAAAACACTGTTTTTATAGGTTATCCCACATCTCAAGCCATTTCAGTTGTTGAAAAAACAAAAAACAGTTTCTTGAATCTTATCCCAAGAGGGAATTCACACCTTAGCAGCAGTTTGGTATTTGTGTTTTTTATCAATATCATTATGTTAAGTTTTGTCGCCTCTAATTACAATAAAGCTTTCAAAAAATATTACAGTTTCAAGGATCTTTCAGCATTTATACCTAAGGAAAATTCCTTTCTTATAAATAAACCCATGGACAGGCCAAATATGATGTTCATAATCTTATTAAGTTTAATTTCTGGATTTGTTATCATGTTATTGCAGTCAAATGGACTTAGTTTCTTCAAAGAAAACTTCTTTTTCCAGAACGGTAATACATTTGGAATTTTAACCACAAATTTCTTCAAAATCTGTTTATTGATTTTTGTATCATTTGTGCTAAAATACTTCTACATAAATCTTACGGGTAAGCTTTTTAACATAAAAAAAATAGTAGATATTCATTATTTCAAGGTAATACAAACCACTATTTACTATTTTTCAATAGTATTGATATTACTATTGATCGGGTTTAACACCTACATCAAATTAGGCCTTGAATTCAAATATTTATTCACATTAGTATTAATAATTTTCTACTTTTTAAGGACTTTACTAATCTATTTTACTATAAATAGAGTCGGAAATATCAAAACTCTTTACTTAATTTCTTATCTTTGCATTGTAGAAGTGTTTCCAATTGTATTAGGGATAAGAATTCTACTCTAACAATACAAACTAACCTAGAATGGCCTAGGTAATAAGACCAAAGATTAATTCAAATTTTTTCTGCATGAGTGAAATGACAGATATTCAAAAAGAAAGTAGGCTAAAAAAAGTTGATAGCATATTAATAACTCTAGAAAATCCAGGTGAAAAATCTCTAACTTATACTGACCTGACCAAAGTCTATAACTTAAAAGTCGATTTTAGAAATTTTATCGACGTTAAGAAGTCCGATCATAGAGAATTCAGAAAACAGAAGATTGATATTTTAGCTCATACGGCTATTGTTTTTACTAGTAGACATGCGGTCGACCATTTTTTCAAAATATGTGAAGAAATGAGAATAGAAGTTCCTATTGACATGAAATACTTCTGTGTTACGGAACAAACAGCCAATTATCTTCAGAAATACATCACGATTCGTAAAAGAAAAATATTTGCAGGCAATAAAACTGCAGCCGATCTTGAGCCTTTTTTCATTAAACACAAAAATGAAAAATATCTCTTCCCTTGCTCAAATATTCGAAACAATTCTGTGCCAGATATGTTAAAAAAGCATGGAATAGCATTAACTGAAGCCATCATGTATGAGACAGTTCCTGCTGATTTGTCAGATTTAACAGAAGTATTTTACGATATAATTTGTTTTTTCAGTCCTTCTGGTGTTCATTCGTTGGTTCATAATTTTCCAGATTGGAAACAAAACAATACACGATTGGCAGCTTTTGGCCCAACAACAGCCAAAGCCATCAGAGACCTTGGTTTGATACTTGATATAGAGGCACCTTTGCCCAATGCCCCTTCAATGGTGGGAGCATTGGAACTTTATATTAAAAAAGCCAACAATTTGTAATAAAAAGAACCTGATTAGAAAATAATTCATATTATTGAATGTTAATAAACAGGGAATATTTTTTTCCTAATATAAAGAATGATTAAAAAGTATTTCTACGTACTGCTTTTTATGTCATATTGCAAGTTGAGTGTTGCTCAAAACATTCCTCAATTTACGCAATATGTATTTAATCAATTTTATATTAACCCCGCCGCTGCAGGGAGTTCGAATCGAACGCAAATTCAAGCCACAGTAAGGTCTCAATACACAGGCTACCTAGCCGATTTTGATCAGGGAGGAAACAATCTTTCTTCTGTTTTTTCTGCTGATTTGCCATTTGCAAAAGCAAAAGGTGGATTAGGAATATACTTTTCCAATAATAATTTTACAAATATTCAGTCCAAATCGGAGTTTCAAGTGGCTTATTCTTACCACAAAAGAATTAATAGTAACATACTTGGAGTTGGGATAAGTGTTGGTGCAAATAATTTAAAATTACAAGGCGAAAATTATCGTCCACGTGACGAAGAAGATCCTTTAATTCCCAATACAACCATTAACTCATTTTCTCCGAATATTAATATAGGGATATATCTATTTAATCCAAGCTATCAACTGGGATTATCTGTAAAAAACCTTTTGGAGCCAGGATACAAAATAAATGATGCAGAAGGCGTATTCAAAGACAAGAGATCTTTCTATCTAACTGGAAAATATGATTTCGGCATTACTTATACGCTTGATATCAGTCCAACATTTATTTTAAAGTCTGATTTACAGAATTTTTCCACAGAAATTGGAGCGATTGCTACTTATAATCAACAATATTGGGCTGGTGTTAATTATAGATGGCAAGATGCGGCTTCGGTATTGATTGGAGGCAATTTCATGAAAAACACTGTTAAACTTGGCTATGCAATAGACATTATTAATTTTGGAATTTTAGCAAAATCCAATACATCGCATGAAGTTTTCCTAAGGTATTCATTTGGAGCCCCTAAGATTGGCAGAAAGTCAATAATAAAAACTCCGAGGTACAGTATATGATTAAACGGCATAGTTTTTGTTGCAAACCCAATAATAAATAATTGGCTTCAACTCAAAAAAAACTATTGGTTTATTGGCATGATTTATGCAAATACTATTTTTGTAAATACACCTAATACAAATAGGTTTTTTTTAGGAAAGTACAATATTGGATAAAAATATTACGTTTAGGCAGTTATAATTTAAGAATTAAATTAACCATCTTGTTTTCGATTATGAACAAGCAATTTTCAAACATTTTAGTAAAAGCCTTTTTAATAATGGCTCCTGTTGTTTTTATGCAAAGCTGCGGCTTCCTTAACAAAACAATGGACAAAGTAGGATTGGGCAAAAAGAAAGGAGGCGAGGCAGCTGATCCATTAGACGGAATTCGAAATGGTGAAATAATTGCTACTGCCAGAAAAGGCTATAAACAAACTGCACCAACTGGCATGGTATTGATTCCTTCAGGCTCTTTTACTATGGGACAAACTGACGAAGATATCATGTCTGCTCGTATAACACTAAACAAGAGAATTACAATCTCTCCATTTTATATGGATGATACAGAAATATCAAATCACGAGTATAGAATGTTTGTAAACTCTATGATGGCAGACTCCATTTCAGTGCTTGGTGAAGAATTTATTATGACCAAGTTATATCCTGATACTACTGTTTGGAAAAAAGATTTCACCTATCACAATGGTGATCAATTAACCGAAAACTATTATGGTAATCCTGCATTTGACATGTATCCTGTAGTGGGTGTTAGCTGGGATGCTGCTCAATATTTTGCAAAATGGAGAACTCAATTATACAATAATTTTAGAGCGGAAAACGAACAATTCAAATCTCCTCGATTTAGACTTCCATCAGAAGCAGAGTGGGAATGGGCAGCGAAAGGTGGCAAAGACGGTGCTAAATATCCTTGGGGTAACCCTTATGTAGCTAACGGGAAAGGTTGCTATTTAGCCAACTTCAAACCTTATAGAGGAAATTATCAAAAAGATGGATATCAATATACAGCCCCTGTAAATGCCTTTAATGTAAATGATTATGGATTATACAACATGGCAGGAAATGTAGCAGAATGGACACAAGATGCATTTTCAGATTCATATATGCCAGTAACCTGGGACTTAAATCCATCTTATGACAAAGACGATGAGCCTAGAAAAGTAGTTAAGGGCGGTTCATGGAAAGATGTGGCCTATTTCCTAGAAACTGGTTCAACAACTTTCGAATATCGTACCGCCACAAGATCTTACATTGGATTTAGATGTGTAATGGACAGATTGGGATCTGTACCTGGAAGAGAATAATATTAATTAAACTATATTAAAATAATAAATAAAAATTAAAGTATAAATCATGGCAGCAAGTAATGGTCCAAGTGCGTTTTGGGACAAATATATTCCTTTCTTTTATAGTATTGGTGCAGCAGTAGTAATCTTGGGTGCAATGGGTAAAATCATGCATTATGATTGGGCTAACTGGATGTTGCCTGTAGGTTTAGGAACTGAAGTTGTAATATTTGTAATCTATGCACTACAATCTTTTTTGAGACCTAATGTTGAATATCAGTGGGAAAAAGTTTATCCTGAGTTATCTACTGAATTTAAAGGTGAATTACCTACTCGATCAATGGCTACTGCACCTGCAGGATTAGGACTAACTGCCAAAATGGACGATATGTTGTCTAATGCTAAAATCACTCCAGATATTTTTGATGGTCTAAAAAGTAGCTTTCAAAATTTATCTAGTTCTGTTTCTAACTTGGGAGAGATTGCCTCAGCTACAGTGGCTACCAATGAGTTTTCTTCTAAAGTAAAAGAAGCTTCTGGAAAAATTGGTGACATGAATACATCTTTGAGCAATGCAACAAATTCGATGATGAGTATGAGTGACGCAACAAAAGACGCTCAGGAATATAGAACCCAATTCCAAAAAATATCTCAGAATATGGGAGCATTGAATGCAGTGTATGAAATTGAACTTCAAGACACCAACAGACATTTGAAATCAATGAATTCATTCTACGGAAATCTTTCTAGTGCCATGTCTGACATGCAAGAGGCTTCAAAAGATACGCAACAGTTTAAATCTGAATTGAACAAGCTAACCAATAACTTAGCCTCTTTGAACAATGTTTATGGAAGTATGCTTTCTGCGATGAAGCAATAATCAAACTTACATATCATTTATTCCCTAAAATCGAAACATTAAAATTCAAATATAAAGAATATGGCAGGTGGTAAAGAAAGTCCACGTCAGAAGATGATCAATATGATGTATCTCGTTCTGACTGCGATGCTAGCCCTTCAAGTCAGTAATGCGATATTACAAAAGTTTGTTTTACTCAACAACTCCCTTCAGCAAGCCAACAAAGCAGCTGATGATTCAAACAACCGAACTTTGGCTGCCATGAATGATGCAGTAGAAAAAGCAGGTGGAAAACCAGAGTACAGACAACTTTACAACAATGGTACTATTGTTAGAAAAAAAACATCCGAACTCATCACATATATCGAAGGATTAAAATCCATTATAGTACAAGATGCTGGTGGTGGTGTAGATGCAGAAACCGGAGGTATTAAAAATTTAGCAGAAGAAGAAAAAGTTGCGAATATTTTTGTAAAAAACAAAAAAGGTTACGAATTAAAGGCAAAACTTGACGCTTATGTGGCCGAAATACAAAAATACGCACCAAACATTAAGTTGGGTTCTTTAGCTTTAGACGCCAAAAATGATCCAGCAATGCAGAGTACTGATGCGATTACTAGAAGTAAAGATTTTGCAGAGTTGATGTTTGCTCAAACGCCTGTACCAGCTGCATTGGCAAGTTTAAGTCAAAAGCAGTCAGATATTAGAAGATACGAATCTGAAATTTTAGATTATTTGGCTTCTCAAGTTGGGGCCAAAGAAATTAAGTTTGACAAAATATTTGCTGTTGTAATACCAGATTCAAGAACTGTTGTTGCGGGTCAAACTTACAAAGCAGAAATTGCAATTGGAGCATATTCGAGTGCTATAACCCCTTCGATAAGTATCAACGGCTCAGGTTTACCTGTAAAAGAAGGAAAAGGAACTTACGAAGTAAGAACTTCTGGAGGTACTTTTGATGCCAATGGTGAGATGAAAAGAAGCTATACTGCTACTGTTTCCTATCCAAAACCAGACGGAACAAGAGAAACCGTAACGCAACAAGAAGAATATACAGTTTTGAAGCCTTCCGTAGAAATTATGTCACAGTCTATGCCTGCATTGTATTTTAAATGTGCGAATAGAATCCAGACTTCTTCACCAGGTTTGAGGGATTTATTTAAACCAACCTTTTCCGGTACAGGAGCAGAATTTATACCTGGCGGCGGTGGTAAGGTTACGATAGTGCCAAATCTTGCAAAGGTGAATTTGCAAGTAAACAATGATGGTATTGCATTAGGTTCATTTGGTTTCTCTGTAAGAAAAGTTCCTAAGCCAACCATTTCTGCTATTGCTAATGGACAAAGGGTTTCTGACGAAACATCGAAAAGAGGATTAGCGGCTTCATCAGTAAGAACAATTTCTGTAAGTGCAATTGCGGATGAAGATTTTAAGGCAACAAATCCAGAGGATGCAACGTTTAGAGTTTCTAGCTTCAATATCTACTTAGCATCAGGTACTAGACCAAAAGGAAAGCTGGAAAACCAATCGGGTAATGTAAACATCGGTTCATTAGCTCAACAAGCAGAACCGGGTGATAGATATCTTATTACAATAAACAAAGTACAAAGAAAAAACTTTAAAGGAGAAATTGAAGAAGTGTCTGTAGGTGAAATGAGCTTTACAATACCTTTAAGATAAAATTTTAAATAATTTATAGATGAAAAAAATCACAGTTTTAACTTGCCTACTAGCTTTAGCGGCTACGAGTGCGGTTGTTGCTCAGGAGAAGTCTGATAATGGAATTAATCCGTTGTCGTTGCGTCCGGTTCACGAGTCAAACGTGATGTATAAACTAACGCTTTGGAGAAGGTTAGATTTAAATGAAAAGGCCAATCAGCCATTGTTTGCAAACGGGGCCGAAATCACCAAACATCTGATAGATGGTGTAAAAGCTGGTGTATTGGAACCTTATGACAATGACTCCGTATCTACAAAAATTACTTTAGAAGAATTCACGAGAAGACTTACAAAGAAATTTGAAGGTGGTGGATTGTCAAAAGAAGAAATTGAAGCTGGCTTTGGAACAGAAGGTGCTGCCTCAGAAGACGACGGCTGGGGAGGCGGTGGTTCAGCCACAGAAACTACTTCTCAAAACTCAGGTACCAAACCAACAAATGCAGCTGCTGATGCTGAAGGATATGAGCTATTTGCCAAAGACTTATACATAATTGAGGTTAAAGAAGATTGGATTTTTGACAAACAACGTTCTCGTCAATATTTTGATATACAGAGTATTACTATCAAAATACCTTCAGAATTATCGAGCGATGGTTTAGAGAAAGAGTTAGCTTCATTTAAATACAAAGAGCTAGAATCTTATTTCAGATTAAACCCGAATTGTATTTGGTATAATTCTGCTAACACAGCTCAACACAAAAATTTGGCAGATGCATTTGAATTGAGATTGTTCAATGGCAGAATCATCAAAAAATCAAATCCTGGGAATAAATACTTGGATCAGATATTCAAAACACCAAAAGAAGGTCTTCAGAAATCACAACAACTTGAATATGAGTTGTTAGAATGGGAAAATAACCTTTGGGAGTTTTAATATAAATAAAAAAATATTTTGGAGGGGCAAAACTAAAGTTTTGTCCCTCTTTTTTTTGAGATTATCCAGAAAAACTTAGTTTTGTTGTATTAACTAAATATTAATCTATGAAAAAAATAACATTATTCGTAACACTACTTTTTGCAGTTACACAATTATTTGCACAGAACATCACGGGAAAGGTAACTGACCAAAGTGGAGAAGCACTCATAGGTGCCTCTATTGTGGAAAAAGGCACAAACAATGGCACAACTACCAATACTGAAGGGAAATTTCAGATAAAAGTAAGCGACTTATCAGCGATTTTTCAAATTAGCTACATAGGCTACAAGTCAAAAGAAGTAAAAGGATCTGATTTATCAACCACTATTTTATTAGAAGAAGGCAACCTTTTGGACCAAATAGTTGTAGTAGGCTCTCGAAGCCTTAATCGATCTGCAACTGACACACCTGCTCCTATTGATGTCATTGATATAAAAGATATTACCACCAAAACGGGTCAATTGGATTTGAATCAACTTTTGCAATTCGCAGCACCTTCTTTCAACTCCAACAGACAATCTGGTTCTGACGGTACTGACCACGTTGATCCGGCTTCACTTAGAGGATTAGGACCAGACCAAACATTGGTTTTGATAAATGGCAAAAGAAGACATCAAAGCTCACTAGTAAATATCTATGGTACCAGAGGAAGGGGAAATACAGGAACTGACTTAAATACCATACCCGCTTCAGCCATCGAAAGAATAGAAATATTACGTGATGGAGCAGCAGCACAGTATGGTTCAGACGCTATTGCAGGAGTAATCAATATTGTTTTGAAGAAAACTACGGACCAGTTAGAAATAAATGCGAATTCTGGTATTTATAAAGCGGGATATAGATTTGATGAGAAGAAATTTGATGGCTTAAATTATAACCTAAACGCCAACTATGGCTTGAAAGTCGGAAATGGCGGCTTTGTGAATTTGACGGGTGATTTCAATTTTAGAGATCACACCAACCGTGCAAATGCAGCAGCAGATGAATTGGCCAGAAGAGAATTTGGTGACCCAAGAGCTCAGAATACGGCAATTTATTTGAACTCTAGTTTTCCCATAAATTCGAACACTGCAATCTATTTATTTGGCGGTTCAAACATCAGAAAGGGAGAATCATATGCGTGGACAAGATTTGCGGATGATGACCGTAACATTCCTTCAATCTATCCTGATGGATTCGATCCATTGATTAAAGCAGATATCAAGGACAACTCTATAGCCGCAGGTATCAAGTCTAAACTAAAAGGCTGGGATATTGATTTGAGCAATACATTTGGTTCAAATAGGTTTGATTATTCTTTGGAAAATACCTTAAACTCTTCACTTGGAGCAACCTCACCTACAGCATTTGAAGCAGGAGGTTTTAGTTTGAATCAAAACACCATTAACCTTGGTTTTTCTAAATTTTTGAAAGACAAAATGGCTGGCCTAAACATAGCCTATGGAGCTGAATACAGAATAGAAAACTATGCAATTTTTGCAGGAGAAGAAAAATCGTACAAAAGCTATATTACTGGTGTACCAGGTGGCTCTCAAGGTTTTCCAGGTTTTCAGCCCAGCGATGAGATTGAAGCAACAAGATCAAACTTTGGTTTATATTTCGACACTGAAGCTGATTTTACCAAGAAATTTATGGTTGGAGCTGCTGTAAGATTTGAGAATTATTCTGATTTTGGGAATACTGTCAATGGTAAACTTTCATCCAGACTAAAAATAAACGACGTATTAACTTTAAGAGCCACGGGAAGTACAGGTTTTAGAGCTCCATCTTTGCCTCAAATTAATTTCAATTCTACAGTTACCAACTTTATCAATGGTAATCCAGTGGAAGTGTTAATAGCTAGAAATAATAGTGAAGTTACAAAAGCATTGGGAATTCCTCCCCTAAAGCAAGAACTTTCTAAAAACGCTAGCCTTGGTTTTACAGTTAGACCAAATAATACATTCTCTTTAACTGTAGATGGATATTGGGTTCAAATTAAAGATAGAATAGTATTGACTGGACAGTTTACAGATGAAGACGAGCAAATAGGTCAGTTGTTAAAAAAAGTAAATGTAGCCAAAGCTCAGTTTTTTACCAATGCCGTAAATACCACTACCAAAGGACTTGATATAATTTTAAGCAACAAGGATAAAGTTGGTCAAGGATATTTGACGACTAGTTTGGCAATGAATTTCAACAATTTGACAATAGACCAAATCAACACCAATACAAAACTTGCTGGAAAAGAAGACACCTATTTTGACCTGAGAGAACAGTACTTCTTGAAAGCTTCAGCTCCACCTTCCAAAATCAACTTGACCTTGGACTATCAGATAAAGAAATTCAGCACGATGGTAAGGTTTGTACGATTTGGTAAAATAGAATTGGCAGATTGGAACTATGATGTGGCTGAAAATGATATTTACAATCCAAAAACAACCACAGATTTGTCAATCAACCACAAAATTTCTCAAAAACTTGGACTTTCAGTAGGTTCTAATAATTTGTTCAATGTTTATCCCGATATGTCATCAGGTTATTATACAGAGTCTGGTGGTGCTTGGGATCCTGTTCAAATGGGAAGTAATGGTGCTTTTTATTATGCTAAAATAAACCTTAAGCTTTAATTCTTCGAATAAAATAACTTAAAAGGGGCAATGTAATTTCAAAAATTATATTGCACCTTTTTTTTGATTTATTACCATTCCAACGGCATTTTTAGCATTTTTAGATTAATTTTGTGAAAATTTAAAGTATGGAATACGATATTGTAATTGGCTTAGAAGTTCATTGCCAACTCGACACTGAAAGCAAGATTTTTGCGTCAGATTCAAACAAATTTGGTGGAGAACCCAACACGCATATTGGAGTTATTACTTTAGCACACCCAGGTGTATTGCCTAAACTTAATGAAAAAGCTGTAGAATTTGCCATTAAACTAGGTTTGGCCTTCAATTGCGAGATTAACCAATTTAATTTTTTTGATAGAAAAAACTATTTCTATCCTGACCTTCCAAAAGGATACCAGATTTCTCAAGACAAATCGCCCATATGTTTGGGTGGCGAAGTGAAATTTAAAATAAAAAAAGGCAAAGAATTCAGCGATCATTCTGTAAAAATCCATCACATTCACATGGAAGAGGATGCAGGAAAATCTATTCATGATATTGAACCAAACAATACTTGTTTGGACTACAACCGAGCGGGCACTCCCCTACTCGAAATCGTCTCAGAACCATGCATGACTTCGCCTTTAGAAGCCGCAACCTATTTGTCAGAAATCCGCAAAATCGTAAGATTCTTAGGAATCAGCGACGGCAATATGGAGGAAGGTTCTTTAAGAGCTGATTTAAATGTGTCCTTAAAACCTAAAGGCAGCCCAACACTAGGAACAAAAGTAGAGATCAAAAACATGAACTCTATAAGGTTTCTTCAAAAAGCTGCAGAATATGAAATTGAGCGTCAGGCGGCCATATTGGATGCCAATGGCACAATAATACAGGAAACTAGGAGTTTTGATCCAGAACAAGGAAAAACTTTTGGTATGAGAGTGAAAGAAACCATGAACGATTATCGTTATTTCCCTGAGCCCGATTTGGGACCGATAATTATTAGCGACCAGGAGCTTTCTGAAGCAAAATCAAAGATGCCGAAGTTGCCTTTTGAATTGTTTGAAACTTTCAGCAAAGAAATGGGTATTTTAGAAGAACATGCCTATTTATTAACGGAGGAAAAATCGATAAGTGACTATTTTACAGAAACTTGTGAACACACAAAAAACTTTAAAAGTGTCTCAAACTGGATATTGTCAAACATAAAAGGATATCTGAATGAAAACGGAATCGATATTGACCAATTTGCTGTAAAACCGAAAAAACTGGCAGAATTGATTAAAAATATTGACCAAGGAAACCTTAGCAATTCGGCCGCCCAAGTGTTAATGAATATGTTAATAGACCAACCAGAAAGCGACATTTTGGAATTGGCAAAGTCTAACGATTTGATTCAGAGCCAAGACTCAGACTCCATGAACATGTGGATAGAAGAAGTTTTGAGTCAAAATATGGCTAAGGTGGATGAATACAAAAAAGGAAAAAAAGGGTTGATGGGATTTTTTGTAGGTGAGGTCATGAAAAAATCTAAAGGTTCAGCAGATCCAAAGATTCTGAACTCACTTTTGTTAAAAAAATTGAATTAATATAAAAATATTTACATACACTCATTTGTATTTTCTAACAAATGAAGAATTAAATCAAAATGAAGAAAAAATTATTGTTATTGTTTTTTGTTGGAATATTCATTTCATGCAATTCACAAACCAAAGACTTTGGAGCAGAACTCCCTCTCAAAATAAAAGGAACGCTCAATAACGATGTATCTGGAATGGTTTATCTTGAAAGGATGAACGAAAGAAATATCGGAGCAAGAGTAGATAGTTCGAAAATAACTGGAAAAAGTTTCGCATTTGAAACCAAGATAGCAGAGCCAGGAATCTATCAGATAAATATCGCCAATGAGCAAGTTATCGGCCTGATATTGGACGGCGGAGAACAGCTTACCATTGTAGCTGACGGGTCTGCAACTCCAGACAAGGCCGCTACTGCAAAAGTTGAGGGCTCCGAAAAAATGAGAATGTTCAACGAAGTGATGAGCGACATGCAGAACTTTTCGCAAAATGTGAATGCTTTGGATGGAAAATTCCAAGCTGCGAAAAGCGAGAAAGACAAAGCGGTACTAAGGAACCAGTATTTAGCGATGTTAGAGGGACAAAAAATCCTCATAATGCCCAAAATAAAAGCTATGGGTACTTCTTTGGCTGGTATTATAGCAAGCAATAATTTTTTAAAGCCCGACTTTGGTGGAGAATATCAAATTGAGCTGAAAGAAAAGCTTGAAAAAGAAGGCAAAAATCATTTCTTTGCCAAGATGTTTATTCAAACAGTCAATCAAGCCTTGGTAGGAACAGTAGGTTCGGTTGCTCCAGATTTTGAACTAACTACACTAGAAGGCAAAAAAGTTAAACTATCAGACTTTAGAGGTAAAACCGTGGTGATTGATTTTTGGGCTACTTGGTGCGGCCCATGTATTATGGCCTTCCCAGGTATGAAAAAAGCAACCGAAAAATACAAAGACAACCCAGATGTGGTATTTCTATTCGTGAATACATTTGAAAGAGTCGGTGAAGGACAATGGAAAGACCATGTGTCAAAATTTATCACTAACCGTGGATTTACATTTTTAAACCCTGTTCTTGATATTGGAAATCAAACAGCTATGACCTACGGAGTTGAGGGCATTCCAGCAAAATTCTGTATCGACAAAGATGGAAAAGTAAAACACAAAGGTTCTGGATATCTCGGGAGCACAGATGCTGTCTTCAACGAGATGGTGGAATGGATTGAAAAATAATTAAATTTAAATAGCCCAAAAGAAATTTGAGGCTATTTTTTTTTAATAAAAATATAACCCTTAATAAATGAAGATTGCGATTGTAGGATGTGGAAACATGGGAATGGCCTTTGCGAGGTCTTTTATACAATATGATTTAGTAAAAAAAGAGAATCTCCTTCTTATAGAAAAAAGCCCTGAGCGTTCGGAAATTCTAAAAAAATCTAAGGAAGGCGTAGTAGTGGATACCATCAACGATAGTCTTTCGAGCTACGACTTAGTTATTTTATCTGTAAAACCACAAGATTTTAGCGTTGTGGCAGCAGAACTAAAGGCATTTTTAAAGCCTGAGCAAGTAGTTTTATCTATTATGGCAGGTATTACGATGTCTCGTATTCAAGCCGAACTTGACCACAAATTGGTGGTAAGAGCTATGCCGAATACGCCAGCCATGCTTGGCCAGGGGATTACTGGTTTCTGTGCATCAGAGGGCATCGGTTTCTCTAAACTATTGAAAATAGAAAACCTGATAAATGCCACAGGTAGATCCGTATATATTGAAGAGGAAAGTATGTTAGATGCCGTAACTGCTCTTAGCGGAAGTGGACCTGCATATTTTTATTATGTTGTAAAACACATGGTAGAAGCGGGCATGAAAATGGGCTTCGATGAAGGACTTTCAAGATTATTGGTCAAGCAAACCATGCTGGGAGCCTATCACCTTATCAACAACGCTGAACTAAGTCTTGATGATCTCATAAAAGCTGTTGCCTCCAAAGGAGGAACCACGGAAGCTGCTTTGAGTACATTTGCTGAAGCAAAAATAGGCACCGGACTAGAGCAAGGAATACTGAATGCTGAAAAACGAGCGAAGGAACTTTCGAAATAAATGAAAAAACTTATCTATTTTCTTCTAATACCTGTTCTTTTTGGTTGTAATCCGAGCAAATCGCTGGTGAGTAAAAACGAAAAGCAATTGGCCTTTTTTAAAATAAAGAAAAATGCTTTTGTGCACATTTCGTTTTTGCAAACCCAAACTTGGCGGAAAGTAGGCTGCAACGGTTTGATTTACATTCATAAAAACCAAGCCTATATATTCGATGCTCCTACTGATAACGAAACTTCCGAGGTTCTTATAAAAACCTTGGAGCAAAAGAAAATCAAAATAAAGGGTGTCGTGGTGAATCATTTCCATAACGACTGCCTTGGTGGTTTAGAGGCATTTCACAAAAAGGGAATAAAAAGCTATGCCTCTGAAAAAACCATTGAATTTGCAAAAAAGGACAATGTGACCATTCCGCAAATCGCATTCAAAGAACATTTGACTTTAGGAATAGGCAAAAAGGAAATTGAGAATCATTTTTTGGGAGAAGCACATACCAAAGACAATATCATTAGTTTTATTCCTTCCGAAAATATTATGTTTGGGGGTTGTATGGTAAAAGAACTAAACGCCGGAAAGGGATTTCTCGGTGATGCAAACGAAAATGAGTGGTCAAATACCATCCGAAATGTAAAAAAAACCTTTCCAACTGCACAATTCATAGTTCCGGGTCATGGAAAACCAGGCGGACAAGAATTATTAGATTATACAATTGGATTGTTTGAGGTGAAGTAAAATAATTATCCTATTTCTCTATATTAAGTCAATTGCCCTCTAAATAATCAAAATCCAATTATTGGGCTTTGTTGATATTACTTTGTTTATGCATCAGTTTAGCATCTCCCTCCTACTTCTGTTTAGAATTTGTAATTCGTGCCCATATTTTCTAATTCTTTCAATTTTATTTTGCAGATGTTTACTTTTTAAAAGATTACTCCAAAATTTGCTAGAACTTCAAAGAACTCTATTTAATTAAAATGAGGCTAGTTATCTTCTTCTAAATTAGTAACAAGAGCGGTAAAACAAAGAAAATTCAATGTTATTAACCGATAAGCTAAATATAAATTAAGAAAGATTTATTTTCAAAGACCTACACTATTCTCATTTTATAACCAATAGTTTTTGATTGATAACTGTCTCTGATATATAAATCCGAATAAAATAAGTGCCACTCAGAATCAATTTAGGCAACAAAAAGTCTTTTTCAGCGACTGAAACATCGTTTTCTGCTATAATTACTTTGCCCAATGGATCTACTAATTCAAATCGCCAATTATTACCAAAATCGCCAATAACATTAATTTTAATGCTCTCATTTGTAGGATTGGGGCTAATGCTAGCTGAAAATCTTTCAGTTGAGTTCAATTCAAGACTAGTAATAGTAGTTGTAGAAGGGGGTGTAATAATAATACTCGTGCTACCTACCAATTTATCAGAAAGCTCATTAAGATAACACTCCAAATTTGTGTAGCCTTCTACGCCTGTAAATTTCTTAGAAAGTTGCGTACCATTATGGTCTTGTGCGTTCGGATTCAGCCCATTGGCGATTTCCCAAGCGTTGGGCATTCCGTCATTGTCAGTATCGGTTGGAGCGACTGGTTGGGTCGTAAAATCTAGCTGAAATGCATCATTAAAATAATCTGTACCATTGATTGGTTGCGTATTAATTATATTCTGCACGATTGGCGAAAATAATCTTCTATCCATCGGGTCACGCGGGAACGCTCCAACATTTTTAGTGGCATATTCTCTTAATTCAGTAGCCGATATTAACGAAATCAAAGGAAAAACATTACGAGTACTCAGCTTTTGTGCAGAACCTAAATTAGTATTTGGGGCATTTTGGTTGAAATCATTGCAGCAATAAAATAACTGATAATCAGCATATTGAGCATATCGGTTCATCTTATTTCCCGAAACATATAGTTTATTATTGGCATTATTCAAAAAATCGGCCGATGCCAAGGGGCCATTGAAAGTATTACGAACAACCGAGAAATTATTCATAAAATTCATATTTAATCTAAAGTTTTGACAATCGCTGCCGCCTGTGGAGCAGGAATTATACCATGTCTCAATCTGCTGGTCCCAAAATAAATTAGATGTGATTTCGATATTGAGCGGATTTGCACTACAGTAAGACGATTCGCAAGAAATTTCGGGAAAACGCCCCCCAATCCTATTCCAAACATTGTGGTGTATACTGATATTATCTTGTTGATGACCTGCCACTGAATAATTGAGCAACATTCCGCCTAAATTAAAATGCTCACCCAGTGTTTCAGAAAGCATACTGTTTTGAACGGTGATATTACGAGAATGGGATATCTGTACACTTTCGTCTATCGCATTTGCAAATGAACAATGGTCAACAATTACATTACTTGCACCATCCAGCCGAAGACCATCGTCGAGTACATAACCTTGATTAGATAAGGTTTGTGTAGGCTTTGGTCTCGAACGTATGTGCCGAATAATGACGTTTCGGGAAACCGTATTTTGCTCGTATATTTCGTCAAGGATAATACCTCGCACGATAATTCCACCGGGCGATGTTTGACCAGCAATCGTAACATCCCCTTTAAAAATCTCCGCTACACAAGGTATCACCCCGCTTACTTTAAACAAAATATACTTTGCCCCTGACTGATTGAGCCCATATTGTAATGATCCCACACCCGAGCAATTTAAATTAGTTACATAATACACAGTACCTCCACGCCCTCCAGAGGCATTTGCCCCGAAACCTTCGGCTCCTGGAAAAGCTGGAATGGTTTGACCGTAACAACTTATCTGAAAAATAATTAGTGAGAAAAAAACAAGATTTTTCATGGCTATTTAGCATTTTTGGAATCGTAATTTAAGCTGTTTTTTAACAATGTTTTTATTTCAGATAATTCTCTTTCTAACGCATTAATTCGTTGATTTTGCTCTTTTATGGCTTCTAACAAAACCGCCGACATATTGGCATAAGCCACTGACTTAAAACCTTTTGAATCAGTATTCACCAATTCAGGAAATACTTTTTCTATTTCTTGGGCGATGAACCCGATTTGCTTATTTTGACTACGATTCTCATCTTTCCAGTTAAAATAAATGCCTCGAACCTCATTGATTTTTTGTAAAACATTATTTATTGGTTGAATATTATTCTTTAAACGCCAATCAGAAGACTGGGTAAGTGTTCCTGCAAGAAGGGCATTACCGTTACCAGTCAGCGAAAAAACATCAGAAGCGTTGGGTACATAATAGAAATTAAATTGTGAACTGGCTGCATCAGCACCTTTGTTAGCTGCCTGATGCCAACCATCTCCATTGATATTTCGGAAGCTTATTCGGGCAAAATCATTTTCTTTTTCTTCGAGCATTAACTGAAAATTATTGGTTGCATTTGAATTAGCTAGAAATTTACCAGCAACACTTGTACTGCCACCAGTTACTTCAGAGATTAAACCAAAATTATCTCCACTTCCTCTCGAATGGGTCTTGATTCCAATACTCAAGACACTTGAGCCTTCCACTTCAGAAATGATTCCAGTTCTATTCCCTGAACTGCCATATACATTTCTAGCTATAAAATTTCCAGCTACTACCGGACCAGAATCATAATTATCGGAACTCCCAACAACCCCATAAGAACTATTGGACGAAAATGCAAAAGTTTCTCCCAAAAAAGCATAACTAGCGTTTGGTGATGAAGATGAATAACTTCCAGAATAAACTCCACTATAAACCCCATACTGAGGACCAGTTGCCTCAGATACTATTTTAAAATAACCACCATAATTACTATTCCACCCAGTTCCATTTGCGAAGCCCACAACACCATAATTGAAACCACTCCCAGACGATTCACCTAAAATTGCAATGTTCGAATATGTAGAATTATTGGCCAAAGATCCTATTCCAATTAATGGGTGTGTGGTTGGTGAATTTCCAGTGGACACAAATTGGGTAGAGTACGTATCCCCTAAATATAAAGCCGGATTTCGAGAAGCTGGAATCCCGACTATTTTTTGAATAGCATCTGTTCCATTGGGGTCTGAGGTAATCGAATTTTGAGCAAATGAACTGAGACTACACAGCAAATTAATAAAGTAAAAAAGTAATTTCTTCATGGTCATTTCAGATTTAATATATTTGCTTCAAAACTATAATTAAACCCAAATAAACACTTGTACAAGCACGCCAAGAACATGGACAAAAGCGTATTTTAGCCTTTTTTGGCGAATTCAGAAGGACTTTTACCAAAATATTTCTTGAAAAGACGAGTGAAATAGGCTGGGTCAGAAAAACCTAATGCATAGGCAATTTCGGAAATATTACTATCGCTGATCATCAACAATTTTGCTGCTTCTTCCATTTTGAGTGTGGTTATAAAATTAGTAGGGGTGGTATCCAGTTTCTCTTTAAAAATCCGCTGAAGTTGTCTAACACTAATTGCCAATTCATCTGCTAATTCTGCAGAGCTAATATTTTGATCAAGTCTTTTAAGAACAAACAACTTTGCTTGATTAATAAAAGCATCCTCTTGGGAAAGAACATTTTTCTCCATTTCTAGAAATGAAGTTAACTTCGAATCTTCAACATATCTTTTTGGTTGCATATTCCTAAGTTTATAATTATGTCTAAGCAAAATGATCAAAAAAGGAAAAAATAATCCGAGAATTATCAAGACCAAAAACCACCAATACTTGGCCAGGTATCGGTTGAATATCTTCCAATAAGAAGGTTGTCCTTTTAGCGTGGCATTTGTCCAATTATTCGGAAAGCCAAAATCAGTTTTTCTATTGATATTCTGAAAAGCATATGCCGGAATCGTGTCTTTTTCAGTAAGTGGTTTGATGTCAACATATTCATCTGCATCATTAATACACACATCTATTTTAAAATTTTGTCCTTGATGGGGTCGAATACCTAAAGCTGCCCAGGTAATTTGAAATTCGATTATATATCCCAAATCAAGATCTATTTCCTTATTAATGGTGCCATCAAACTTTGTGGCCAAATCCATAATAAAATGATTGGTAACCGTATCCTTTGGTACTTTGTAATCTTTTATCTTCAAGAGATATTTATCCCCCCCTCTAAAAACAGTAAGATTCCCCAT
>JAIPAJ010000145.1 GCA_021740125.1 Leadbetterella sp.
TATTTGACCCTTAATTGATAAAGCAAATGATTGAATCGAAAATAAAAAACTTATTATAAAAAGAAAAGGACTTCCTTGATGAAACATTGACAATCTGGATGCTATTATTGACAAAAGTAGATTGTAGGAATTTAATAAATTACCCGAAAAATGGAACTTAATAAAAAGATAACTTTAGGTTCGATTTGATAATACTAATAGTTTATTTGAATTTAAATCGGGACCTTTAGTATGGTGATAAAATAGGGAGCAATAAATTGAACCCTATTTTATTATTGGGCTTTAGACAATCACAATGCCGCATTGAGGTGCAATGCAGTGTGAGAAGTGTAACACCTAGGTGCATCATCAGACCAGCCATTAAACAAATTATCATTTGTATTGCCTGTACCATCGTCTGATGTTGAGCCATCTCCTACAATTTCTTTTCGTCCAGTACCATAAGTGAATAGCAATGTCATCACTTAAGTGCTTCCACCTACTGTGCCGCCCATTCTCAAGAATAGACCTTGAAAGTTGGCATTTGTTGAGGTATTTGTATTAACCAAAGTACCTCCATAAAATGCCAATTTAGTTGCTTTACCAGCAATGCCATTCAACAATTTCTGAGCGTTGGTGTTGGTGCCTGTGTAAAACTTTGTAGTTGGTTGTTCGTCAATTTCAACGTAGTCCACTGAAAATTCAAAAGGATTATTTTAGTTTATCCCATTGTTAAACATCAAATCATTAATTACAGGAGGCGAGTCAAATCCGACACCTTCTCTATCCGATGGATTATAACCGTTGGCATCTGTATCGGTAGTAGTAGCTGCTGTGTGATCGGCAACTAACATCACTCCTCCTCCATTAGAAATGTATTTCATGATCGCCGTTTTTTCAGCTGCAGTAAATAGTCGATTCAGCTGAGAATACCCCGTCTGTTCCTAAGATATTTCCTTCGGCTTAGCAAATAGCGGGTTTCTCACTGCTTCCCAAAGGATACTTCCTTCGGATTCGTGTGAGGTGGGTTTCACCCCCAGAAAACTTCGCACATATAAACACGTTAGTAAAAACTGCTCAGATTTATACAATGTCTCCTACTCCTGCCTATTTGGCAATTTTATCCTAGCAAAACACTCAAAACAGAATTTGAAATATTAGAATATTTTTATAATTTTGTATCCAAACGAATACAACTTAAGAAATTTACCTTATTGAAAAGACCATAGAATTTGATAAGTGGTTAAAAAAACTACATGACTTGAGAGCAAAAGCGAAAATTTTGTTCCGACTTCAAAAATTAGAAAAAGATGAATACTTTGGAGATTGCGAACCTGTTGGAGATGGTATTAGAGAACTAAAAATCAACTAAGCCAAAGGTTATAGAGTCTATTTTAAAGAACTTGATGGGAAAATTATTATTCTATTAATTGGAGGAGATAAATCGACCCAACAAAAAGACATTGAAAAAGCGAAAGCCATTTGGAAAAATTAAAAATGAAAGAAAATGGAAACATCGAAATTAGAAATAGCAGATTATTTGGACAGCAACGAAATGATTGTTGAATATCTAAATTCAGTTTTGGAAAGAGGCAATGATGCCGAAATAATTACCGCAATTGGAAATATTGCAAAAGCAATTGGTATGACCAAAATAGCGGAAAAAACAGGAATGAGTAGACCAAGTTTGTATAAAGCATTATCCGAAGGTTCCAAACCGCAATTTTCAACAATAATGAAAGTTTTAAAAGCCGTTGGAGGTCAAATGCAAATAAATCCTTTAACGACATAAAAAAATACCCGCTATGCAAAGCACATTTCCATCAGACAGGCCTATAGCGGGTTTCACCATCAGAAAACAAATCGCACAAAAAACTTAAACCAAATTAGTAAACAGTCAAAAGGATATCTCTTTTGAATAGGTACGGGCAGTTTTAGAACTAAATTCACCTACAGTTCTTCGACTAAACTTTTATGCAAAACTGTATATTTGTGTTTAGATTTTTGGGCAATTCGCAAAGTACCAGTTAACATTTTGCAGAAAATTGAACAGATAAAGATTTAATATAAATATGAGACTATCACCCATTATTGAAATAGACGAATTGCTGAAAATATATCTGAAATCTGATGTGATGATTTTTGATGCCACCAATGGTAAAAATGCCAAAGCTAACTATGAAACTGAGCATTTAGAAAGTGCTTTTTTTGTTGATTTAAATACCCAATTGGCTGACATAAAAAGCGACTTTGCAGATGGTGGCCGCCATCCTCTACCCGCAATAGAATCCTTTGCTCAAACTTTATCAGATTTAGGAATTTCGAGAGATAAGCACATTGTAATTTACGACGACAATAATGGCTCGAATGCCTCTGCGAGATTTTGGTGGATGCTAAAGTCCGTTGGGCATGAAAAGGTTCAGGTTTTGAATGGAGGACTTAAACAGGCTAAAAAAAACCTTTTCCCGCTGAGTTCAAAAACAGAAAAAGCTGAAAGTATTTCAGAGCCTTATCAAATAGACCATTGGAATATGCCCACAATAGATCTGAATGAAGTGGAGAGCATATCCCAAAATCCAAATTATATCGTAGTGGATGTTAGAGACCCAGAACGCTATGCTGGGAAAGTTGAGCCGATAGATTTGATAGCCGGACATATTCCTGGAGCCATAAATATTCCATTTACCGAAAATTTAGACGAAAACGGTTTATTCTTAAAACCACACGAATTAAGAAATAAATATGATACCTTGTTTGGACAAACCAAGACTGAAAATATTACAGTTCATTGTGGTTCAGGTGTTACTGCTTGTCATACCTTATTGGCCTTGGCATATGCAGAAATGGAAATTCCAAAACTGTATGTGGGTTCGTGGAGCGAATGGAGCAGAAACAACAAAACAATAGAGAAAACGAACCACTAAATTGGGTATGGGTCAAATATAAACCTAAATAGGTTGGATTAAATAAAAAATGCAGCTTTGAGCCTAACACATTCACTCACTTTCTCAAGCATAATTCATTTGGATTTGTGGAGAGAGAATTTACTCTCATAAAACAAAAACTAGCAGAGATATAATTAAAAAACTTCTCCAATTCCACTACATGGCCTAATCCTGAGCATATTGGTTTATTTACTCCATCTAAAAGCTCAAAACTTAACCCAATAAATTTGGAATATCCACAAAACTTCCTATCTTAAGAAAAGATTTAGCCCAGATTGTTAAGGAGTTCCAATGAAGAGTTTTATAAAATTTAAATAAATGTGCATATTTCATAAAAAACGATTGCATAGACAAAGGCTTTTGAGGTAACTGTGAAGCAAATGTATCGGAATAAATGAATTTGTAAAGATTGGTCGAACTTCATCTTTAATCCTGGGTTGTTATTATCCAGTTTATCTAATACAATTTACTAAAAATGCATTGGTAAGTTTTTCCTCATTAGGAGATTGAAATTGCTCCTCAAAACTTAAACCGCCTACCTGTTTTCTGTCTGTTTTATATTGAACCAGGAAAAGTAATGGCGTTTGTTCAAAGGTATTAAAAATACTTTTTTCAACCTTTTATTCAATAGATTTTAGCCTATATTTGTCCTCGTTGTATTTTACAACATGCCTTAAGGGGCAAACATGAAAACTAAAATTAAAATAAGAGCATCAATATCAATGCAAATGGATGAAAAGTATAAACTCATCAAATTTTCACAACTATTTTTCTTCCAAATACTTATATCCCTTATTGTAATAATTTTATTCCAGCAAACTTTCCTTTTAAAACCCAATATCATCCTTGGCCACCTCTTAGTTATTTGCTGTATAAACTTGTTTTTCATTGTATTGGGATTGTTAATAAATTCAAAAAACCTTATTCATTATCATGGGATAACAAAATACTTTATTTCAAGTTTATATGGCATTTACATTATTCTTCTCTATTACACCTATATTTTTTCTTTTTTAGGTAAAAGTTTCAATTCCCGAATATATACTTCACAAATTATAATGGGCTACCTGAAGCATACCAATGGACTATTTGACGCCCTTTCGGTCAGTCCACTATTAGTATATACCGGCTTATTCTTCATTCCACTTTTAATTTTAATCGTTTTTTTATGGATGACCCCATTTATACATCAAGGTTTTCAAGTTTTTAAGAAATGCATTTCAATACATTATTTCCATAATACTCTTATTTACGTTCGAGTCAATATTATTGTTTTTTTACTTCTGAGTGGATTTGTATTTGGAACAGTTTTGGTGAAACATTCTTCAATATCCTCCCGACTTTTTAGAATGGAAGAACCTGTCGTTTCCTTTTTCTTAAAAAATAATGACCCGTTTCAAGGGCAAATCATTTCAGATGATCATGAAGACGTTAGGATACGCCATGATTATCCCAAAAACATAAATTTCCAGAAAAAAAACATTATTATTATTGTTATTGATGCCTTACGTTCCGATCATTTGGGGTTATTTGGATATAAAAGAAAGACCTCTCCTTTTTTAGACAGTCTTTATGCTTCGGGCGATCTAACAAAAATTAAATTATCTTTTTCAGTGGCAGGGGCTTCTTTTGCTGGTATCAATGGCATATTAAGGTCAAAAATATGGGCAAATATGGGCTATAATAATTTTTCTTTGCAGCAATTATTGAAAGATCAGGGCTACGAAATTAATTTTCTCGTTTCCGGCGACCATACCCATTTTTATGGTCTAAAATCGTTTTATGGAAAAAATTCTGATTTCAACTATTACATTGATGGTTCAACCACCAAGAAATATATCATAGCCGATGACAGGATTATTTTTGAAGGACTTGAAAACATCAAAAATTACCAAAACAACCCTTCCTATTTTCATTTTCATCTTAACTCTGCACATGATGCCGGCATCAAACTAGATAAATTTAAAATATTTAAACCCGCAAGTGCTCGCCAATTAAACATTGAGAATTATACAAATCGATACGACAATGGAATATTTCAAGCGGATAATTATGTAAAGGAGATTTTCAAAAGATTATCTTCAAAAGGTTATCTTCAAAACAGCATGGTCGTTATAACGGCAGATCATGGTGAGGCTTTGGGAGAAAGAGGTGAGTTTGGTCATGTAAAGAATGTGTACACCGATCAACTTCTAATTCCTATTCTTATTTATGATTCAGATAAATTTCAATATAAGAATACAGACTTCGCAACTTCTTTAGATATTGCACCCACTATCGTTGATCGTTTGGGTCTGCCCGTCCCAGAATCTTGGGAAGGAAAATCATTATTAAGTAAAACAAACAGAACCTATACCTTTCATCAAATGGGACAAGATTATGCCATCATAAACTACATGGGAAATGCAAAATACAAATATGTTTATAATAGCAAAACTCACCAACAAGCGGTGTTTGAGTTAAATAGCGATCCATATGAAAGAAGAAATATAATAGACTCATTGGAAACTCAATATGTATATAGCCTAAGGGGTCAGTTGACTCAATTTGGTTTAAAACCATTTAAGTAACAATTTAAATTTTTGTATTTATTATCAATACTTTGAAAGGAAAATAATTTAAATTCATAAAAAAATAAAAAATCGGCAGACAAGAGAAAACATTCCCGCATGAAATACCTCAAACATTTTTCCGTATTGATAATTGTTATTAGCATTTATTCTTGCTCTTCAACTAAGAAAACCACGGAGGATTCAAAAAAATATATAGTTAAATCAGAATATAAAAAGTACTTTGATTCTTGCGGAGTAGATGGTTCAGTAGTGATTTATGACCTATCAAAGAATGAATGGATAGTTTCAGACACCACTGAAATCACAAAGGAAACTTTACCTGCTTCAACTTTTAAAATCATCAATCTCTTGATTGCATTAGAAACCAAAACCATCAAAGACGAGCATGAAATCGTGAAATGGGTGGGCAGCACTGACACCACAAAATATGGATATAGACCCGAAATTTATCACGATATGTCTGTCAAAGAGGCTTTTGAAGTATCCGCAGGTTGGGTATTCGTAGAATTGGCCAAAAAAATCGGGAAGGAGAACTATAAAAAATATTTGACACTTTGCCAGTATGGAAACAATAATCTTTCGCAAGTAGATGCTGACTTTTGGAATTTTGGTGAATTTGCTATTTCACCATTAAATCAAGTAGAATTCTTAGTTAAATTATATGGAGAACGTTTGCCATTTTCAAAACGCAATGTTGGAATTGTTAAAAATGTAATGATCAATGAGCAAACCGACCATTATACATTAAGAGCAAAAACTGGTTGGACGCGAGATAAAAATATCAATACCGGTTGGTGGGTTGGATATGTGGAAAACAAAAATGACGTTTACTTTTTTGCGACCAGGCTACTTCAAAACAGAAAATTTAATCGTTCAGATTTTGGATCATGCAGGAAAGAAATAACGAAGAAAATTTTTAAAGAATTAAATATAATCAATTAAAAGACCCCTGAATCATGAATCAAGGTCATTTTATTTGAACTTTTGACTTCATCAAAATAAGTTAGGTAATTCCATGAAACTTTTGTGGTAAATTTGAGTATTGATGCTATCAATTCCCCTCAATTCGGCATGCTTCAAAATATTTTCTAGATATTCGGCATGTACAAATATCATATCAATTTCATCAGCAGGAAAAAAATCAATGGAAAACAAACAAGACCAGCCCAAAATACTTAAAAATAAATACATTCCAACTGCTGAATTCTATAGCCAAATAATTGACAGCCTGCAAGATTATTCGATTTTTACCATAGATAAAGATTTCATTATTAATAGTTGGAGTTCTGGATCAACAAAAATATTTGGTTACGAAACAGACGAAGTTATTGGTGAGCCATTTGACATTATTTTTACGGATGAAGATTTGAAAAGTGGAGTTCCAAAAAGAGAGATTGATACGGCATTGATAGAAGGACGAGCAACAGACAACAGGTGGCACATTGCGAAAGACAAGCGTATTTTTTATGCTTATGGCTTGGTATTTCCTCTTATTGGTATAGACGGAGAATTGCTCGGATTTGTAAAAATTTTGCGTGACCTTACAGATAGAAAACAATCTGAAGATGCTATAAAGAAATACGTAAGAGAACTAGAAGACCTTAATACACATAAAGAAAGTGTTATGGCCATTCTTTCGCACGATTTGAGGAGCCCACTCTCTGCCATTATTGGAACAGCCAAATATTTGAAAGAAAATTTTCTGAAAATGAAACCTGAGACCGTCCAACACATGCTTGATTTGCTCTATAAATCTTCTGTTGACGAACTGGACATGCTTGATTATTTGGTGGAATGGGCGAGAATAAAATACGCTTCAGATGTATTTTCTCCAACAAAAATAAAACTCACCGAATACATAGAAAAAGTTTTTGAATCTTTAAGGGAAACCGCCAGTATAAACGCCATAAATCTTCACCACGAAATTGAGACAGATACCAAAGTATTTGCAGACGGCAAAATGTTGGTTTCTATTATTCAAAATATAGTATCAAATGCCATAAAACACACTGAAAAAGGAGGAAAAATAACGATTTCTTCTAAAACCCAAGACGACAGAATTATTGTACAAATAAAAGACACTGGAATAGGAATGTCGGAGGAAATAATGGGCAAATTATTTACCCCTCAAATGAAAAGCCTTTCAGAAACCAGGAAAAAGAACAAAGGGGCTGGAATTGGATTGTTATTGGTTAAGGGATTTTTAGAAAAAAATGGCGGCGAAATTTGGGTGGAAAGTATATTAGGCGAAGGTTCCTCATTTTATTTTACCCTTCCTTTCGAAGAACCCTTGTATAAAATAGGTAGTGCTGACGATATCATGTTTGATGAAAGTGCGTAATTCAGGAACTAGCACCTAACATTTCAAACGCATTTGGAATCGCCCTGATTTCATTCAAAAATAAATGGTGAACACAATAAAACCATGTTTAACTGATTAAAAATCAGCGACCTTATAGCTCGTATTTACTGAAATTCTAAACTTTAATAAATATAGAAAATCTTTTATTTCCAAATTCAGCCCTTTTTTTACTTTCCGAATAATAAAAATATTTAATGTTTTATTTTATTACTTATGGCATTAGTTTATAAGTTTGAAAATAAAATAAAAACACACAAAGTACTTACCAATAGGCACTTAAAAAATAAAATATCTCGAATATACACGTTTCCTGTTACTTTTTAAATCCAGATTCGTCTAATATCCGTAGTTTACCTTTAAATAAATTAGGTAGTTCTACGCTAAAAATATCAATTCTAAGACGCTTATTTTGTAACACTAAAGAAACATAATATGAATCTATTGTACTTATCAAACATTCTCGGAGAATTTAGCTTTTCGCTTTACCGAATTGATTTAATTTTCATTTTACCCTTGCTTCTGGTATTGGGCATCTACGAGTTATTTTCTTTGATAAGAACCAAGAAATACAATAAGTTCTAAAAGATATCAGAAATTTTACTTCATAATGGTTAGGGTTAAATACAAATGTGCCGACTTTTTTGTCGGCATTTTTGTTTAAAAAAAATTTTGCTTTTCAAAAATTTGTTTTTAGTTTTATTTTTTTATCCACAACTATGAAATCCATTAAAAAACTTTTAATAAGTGTTTATACACTAATCTGTTACACCAGCTTTGCACAAAACCCTAGTTTCAGTTCAAATTTAAATATTAGCAATAGTTTTGTATGTTTTGGTGGTCAGTTGACCGTAACTGCAAGAGCATCCAATGCTGATTTCTATCAGTTTCAAAAGCGAAATGAAAGCACCAATCTTTGGGAGAATATAATTGGAGCAAATGGAACTCCTAATCTGGCCAATGGTAGCTTAAGCCATACTTTCTTTGGTATCAATGAAACAATTACTACCAGAGTTTTTATTTCAAAAAACAATGAAATTGTCTTTAGCAATGACCTAACCATCACACCCCAAAGACCCACATTTAATTTTCAACCTATAGACATCACAGAATGTAACGGACTAAATGCAGTTTTTAGAGTTTCTGCCGCTGGAGTCAATACCATAACTTATCAATGGCAAGAATATATTGGAGGAATTTACCAAAATACCACCAATTCCGCTGATTTCTCAGGTATGACCTCTGCCAACCTAACTGTTAAAAATTTAGCCAACAACGAAAATGGACGTATTTTTAGGTGTTTGGTCAAAGACCAAAACAATTGCGAGAATTATAGTTCTTCCGCCACTTTGTTTGTCAATCAACTAAGTTCTGTCATCAGTCCTACGCTTTCAACAACATTTTGCGAAGGAGACACTGCCCAATTTTTTGTTTCACTAAGGGTTGGAGAAGTCAGTAGTTATGAGTGGCAGTTAAAAAAGACGTTAGACGCTGGGTATTCCAAGCTCACCGAATCCAATCATTTTGAAGGCGTAAACACAGAAAAACTTTATGTTAACGGCATAATTCCCAGTGAAACCTCGTATAGACTAAATGTGAACTTTGTAAGCTTAGGTCAAAACATTGATGGGACAAGAGCCTCTAGCACCTGTCTCAAAACTGCCACCAGAGCAAATTATATAATTAAACCGAGACCAAACTCACCAGCTCAAATTGATGATGTTTACCGTTGCGGAGAGGGCAAATTAACAACCACAGCAATAGGAACTGGCTCATTTTACTGGTACAGTGACAGCACCAAAGCTCCAATAATAAGCAATAATGCCAATTTCGTAAGTCCAATTATTTCAGAATCGAAATCATATTTTTACAGTCTAAAAGATATTAACCAATGTGAAAGCTATAGAAGAGCTTTTATAGCAGTTGTAAGGCCATTGCCCAAACAAGAATACACAAAAACGTATAGCATTTGCCCGATTGAGCGTTTTATTACTATAAACTTCAACGCCAAAAACAACAATCCATTAAAGCT
>JAIPAJ010000146.1 GCA_021740125.1 Leadbetterella sp.
TATTTCTCTGTCTTTGGGAATCGGTACATTCAGCATTGCAAAAATTGTTGGAAAGAAATCATATCCATGGATAGGTTCAGATGAAACCAAGCCTGGTTTTATTTGGCTTGGAAATCTCATTAATGCAGGAACATGAATGCCTCCGTCATAAAGGTCAGCTTTTCTACCTCTAAATCCTCCAGTGCTTCCATTGAGGTTGATTTCATAAAACTTTCTCCACTGCGAGGTAACAGGACCATTGTCGCTGGCAAAAACGACTATGGTGTTTTTATCCAGTCCATTTTTGTCCAAATATTTAAGAACTCTACCAATTTCAGAATCCATGAAGGTGATATTTGCATAATATTCACCTGGACCATTATCTTTAAGATTTACCAGATCGACATCTTCTTTAATATATTTATTGTATTTCTTTAAATATTTTGATGGACTAGCAATTTGTCCATGTACCTCATTCATAGGTAAATACAAAAAGAAAGGCTTGTTTTTATCTCTCTCATCAAGATATTGAATGGCTTTGTCCACAACAATAGTTCCTGAATACCCTTCAATTTTCCCCAAAGGTTTACCATCTTCAAAGAAATTAATTGGATCTTTATGATTTGGAATTGCGAATGCATGTAAAGCAGTCCATTTGTCAAAACCCGCATCCTGGGGCTGTGAATGCGTTTTTTCATTTAATCCTCCATTTAAATGCCATTTTCCAGATAAAAAACATTTGTAGCCATTGTTTTTCAAAAGATTGGCAATTGTGATTTCATGCTGCCGAAGATATACATTGTCACCTTCAGGAATCCAACTCTGAATGCCTAATCGATAAGGGGTTCGACCAGTAAGCATGGAGGCTCTTGAAGGCGAACAAAGGGGAGATGGACTATAAAAATTAGTGAATTTTATTCCTTGTTTCGCAAATTTGTCAATATTCGGGGTTTTTGCTATTAAATGGCCATAATTAGCCAAATCTCCATAGCCCAAATCATCAATCAAAATAAAAACTACATTTGGTTTTTCATTTTGGGCAAATGAAATATGGCCTTGAATCAAAAAAAATAGGCTAACGACAAATTTTCGGATATTCATAACCTCATTTTTTAAGCCAATCCCAAGGCAATTTTCATCATATCATTAAAAGTATTTTCTCTTTCCTGTTGTGAAGAAGAAGTACCAGTTATGATGTTATCACTTACGGTTAATAATGCTAAAGCTTTTGCTCCGAACCTTTTCGCAATAGTAAATAATATTTGAGATTCCATATCGACACCTAAAACACCATGTTTCTGCCATACTTCCCAGCGATTTGGCTCTAGATCATAAAATGTATTGGTGCTAAAAACTGAACCCGTATGCGTTTTAATATTTAGGTCATTGGCAAGTTGATGAGCTTTGGAAAGCAAATCAAAATCTGCCGTGGCGGCATAATGCATTCCCTTGAATAACAGACTATTGGCGTCAGAGTCTCCAGAAGCACTCATGGCTAAAATTACCTGTCCAAGGTCTAGTTCTGGTTGGATAGAACCACAAGTACCTACACGAATCAAATTTTGACATTTGTATGTATTTATCAATTCATGGATGTATATGCCTGCACTTCCCATGCCCATTCCTGTGCCTTGAATGGAGACTTTTTGGCCTTTATAATTCCCTGTGAATCCGAACATTCCTCTTACTTTATTGTAACAGACCACGTCTGTCAGAAAATTTTCCGCCACAAATTTTGCTCTTAATGGATCTCCAGGTAATAATACGGTTTCCGCTATTTCTCCTACTTCCGCTTCTAAGTGTAAACTTCTCATTTATAATGTTTTATATACGTTTGTTTATGAATATGTTTTTGAAAATACTTGGTTAACTTGGTAATTTATGCACCATAAGGTATCCAAATATTTTTAATCTCAGAAGCATGTCTGAGAAATTCGGTACCTTCTGATTGCTCATTATTCATCCAGTCGCGGTATTTTCCGTAGTTTACCCAAGTGCGTTTCATGTTTTCAGCCGAAAGACTTTCAATATCTTTTGAGCTTTCTTTACTTCCAAAGTACCAAAGTCCATCCACATCATAATGTTTGGCTAATTCTTTCGCCAAGGCATCTTTTGGTCCTGTGATGATGTTTACTGTACCTCCCGGTACATCTGAGGTATCGAGTATTTGATAAAAGTCTGTTGCACTGAAAGGGGCTGATTCTGATGGAATTGCTATAACACTATTACCTAAGGCTATTGCTGGTATTACTGTTGAAATAAATGCCAAAAATGGAGCTTCTTCTGGACAAACGATTCCCATTACCCCAATTGGCTCAGGCATGGCCAATGTTACATTTCTTTGAATGGTTTGGTGAGCTTGACCGTCGTATTTGTCGGCATGAGCGGCATAGGTGTAAATTCTGTCAATAGACTTTTCTACTTCAGCTTCTGCATCAATTTTGTCGTAACAACACATCTGTACCAATCGGTTTGAGAACTCGGACTTTCTTGCCGACAAATTTTCGGCAATATAATATAAAACTTGAGCTCTGGCGTGTCCAGTCATCTCTGCCCATTTGCCGTTTGCATGAGCTGCTTCTACCGCATTTCTGATGTCTTTTCGGCTTCCTTCTGATGCTTCTCCAACTATTTCTCCTTGTGGATTTTTTATAATGATACTATAACCATTATCTGGTCGAGCCTGTTTGCCGCCAATATACATTTTGGCAGTACGGTCAATGTTGTCTGCTATGGTTATTTTCGATTTTTGAACCGCAGGTTTTATCGGTTTATCTGAAAACTGTTCCTCCATACGGGGTTTCATATATTCAAAAAGCCCTTCTTTTCCACCTTCTCTTCCAAAACCAGATTCTCTATAACCACCAAAACCCGAACCAGCGTCAAAAACATTGGTGGAGTTTATCCAAACGGTTCCCGCTTTAACTTTTGGAGCGATGTCTAAAGCCAAATTGATATTTTCTGTCCAAATACTACATGCCAATCCGTATCTTGTATTGTTAGCTAACTTTATTGCTTCTTGGTGCGACCTGAAACTCATGGCCACCAAAACTGGCCCAAAAATTTCCTCTTGAGCAATGGTACTAGAAGGCGAAACGTGGGTGAATAGGGTAGGAGGATAAAAACAGCCATCTTTCGGGCATTCCCAAGTAGGTTGCCACATTTGGTTGCCTTCTGCTATTCCTTTTTGCACCAATTCATCAATGGTTTTTAATTGTACAGGAGCCACAATGGCCCCCATATCAATACATTTGTCCATGGCATCACCTACACGAAGTTTTTCCATACGGGCTTTTATTTTTTCGTAAAGTTTGTCTTGGATGCTTTCCTGAACCAAAAGCCTCGAACCCGCACAACAAACTTGTCCCTGATTAAACCAAATAGCATCTACAATTCCTTCAACAACTGAATCTAAATCCGCGTCTTCAAAAACGATGAAAGGCGATTTGCCACCCAATTCTAACGAAACTTTTTTGCCTGAGCCAGCGATGGCTTTTCTAATGATCTTGCCGACTTCTGTAGAACCCGTGAAAGCAATCTTATTTACATCTTTGTGATTGACCAAGGCTGCTCCAGTAGATCCTGGACCGGTGATGATATTTACTACCCCTTTCGGTAATCCGACATTTTGACAAATTTCGGCAAACAAAAGTGCCGTCAAAGAAGTGAATTCAGCTGGTTTCAGAACCACGGTATTTCCCATTGCCAAGGCAGGAGCTATTTTCCAAGAAAGCATTAAAAGTGGGAAATTCCACGGAATAATCTGGCCAATTACGCCTATTTCTTTATAGTCTTTTAGCTCGGTATCCATTAATTGAGCCCAACCTGCATGGTGATAAAAGTGTCTGGCTACCAATGGAATATCTATGTCGCGGGTTTCTCGAATGGGTTTTCCATTGTCAAGAGCTTCCAAAACAGCAAATAATCTCGAGTGCTTTTGGATTTGGCGGGCAATAGCATATAAATACCTCGCTCTTGCTCTCCCACCTATATTCACCCAGTCTTTTAAGGCTTTGTTGGCTGCTGTAACTGCCTCATTTACATCTACTTCTGAAGCTTCGGCGATATTGGCCAAAACCTCCATATTTGAAGGATTGATGGTTTCAAAATGCCTTTCGGCTTTTTTCCATTCTCCGTTTATGAACAATTCGAAAGTTCTGTTATGTGCATCAAGAAATTCATTTGCTTGAGCTGCACTCTCGGGAGCAGGACCGTACGCCATCGTATTAAATATTTCTTTTACTTTCATTTCTATATTTTTTCTCGCAAAGTCGCTAAAAGGCTAAGGATTGGACTTTGTCTATTTCTTCTATTCATTTCAACTAAAAATCTGTTGACTTAGCGGGGCCGATTCAATAGATTTATAACTTGCAATTCTGTTGACTGAGCGGAGCCGAAGGCAACATTTTATTTAAATCTAATTTTAAGCCATCGCATGACGATAACCCGCAGAATATCTGCCTGTTACGTAATGTTCTAACTGTCGTTCGATATCTCCTAACAGGCTACTTGCCCCAAATCTGAATAAATTGGGTTGCAACCATTCGTCGCCCAATTCCTCTTTCATCAATATCAACCAATCTAAGGCTTGTTTGGCTTTTTGGATTCCACCTGCTGGTTTGTAACCTACTTTGATTCCTGTTAATTCTTGGTATTCTCGAATTGCTCTTATCATCACTAAACTGACTGGTAACGTTGCGTTTACAGCTTCTTTTCCGGTACTGGTTTTAATAAAATCTGAGCCAGCCATCATACTTACCCAGCTTGCTTTCGCCACTTTCGTGTAAGTTGGAATTTCGCCGGTGGCCAATATCGTTTTCATGTGTGCATCGCCACAAGCGGCTCTACATGCTTTTACTTCATTGTAAAGTTCTTCCCATTTTGAATTAATAACCAATTCGCGGCTGATTACAATATCAATTTCGGTAGCCCCAGCTTCTACAGACTTTTTGATTTCCTCGACTTTCTGTTCAAAAGAAATTTTGCCAGCGGGAAATCCTGTTGAAACGGCAGCAATCGGAATTCCAGAATTGCCCAAACTGCTTTTGGCGTCAGCTATCATGTTGTGATAGACACAAACCGCACCCGTGGTAATGTTGGAATCGGTCATTTCCATGGCTTCCAAAAGGTCTTTTCTTACCGGAGAAATGGCCTTGGCACATAGGCGTTCAACATTTCCGGCGGTGTCATCGCCTGCCAAAGTGGTCAAATCTATACAAGTGATGGCTTTTAGCAACCAAGCGGCTTGAAATTCTTTTTTTACAGTTCTTCGACCGCCCAAACTTGCAGCTCTGCGTTCTACCGCCGAGCGATTGACATTGATATTTTCGAAGTATTGGGTGTAGAAGGGTATTCCTTCATTTCTTATTTCTGTCATTTTAATTTTCATTTTGTTTAAATGAAATACTTTGTGTCGCCTTTTCGGCGGGGAGTTACTTTTTTTTGAAAAAAAGTAACCAAAAAAACACTCACAAAAAATAAGTCCTCTTGAAAAATTTGATAAGCCTTGTTTTGATTAGGAATTTGAGAAATCAAATTTTTCAAACGGCCATTTTTGTGATTTTATGAAACAATTCTATTTATTTTTTCAATTAATCGAAAGAAATTTCGAATAAACATCAGTGTTATCCGTGTCCAATTGGTGCCATCCGTGTGCCGTATTAACTCAAAATCAAATCTAAATAACTCTCGCCCTGTGTTTTGTATTCTACCTCAAGATACTCAGCTATTGTAGCTGCGATATCCGCAAATGAGTTTCTTACACCAAAATTAACGCCTTTTTTTATGTTTTTACCTATGTTTAGTATCGGAATGTATTCTCGTGTATGGTCATTGCCATGATGCGTCGGGTCGTTACCATGATCTGCGGTGATGATGAGCAAATCATCATCCTTCAAGTTTTCCAACATTTCAGGCAAATAACTATCAAATTCCTCCAGACATTTGGCATAACCCACCACATCTCTTCTATGTCCAAAAAGCATATCAAAATCTACCAAATTGGTAAATACAAAGCTTTCGCTCGCGTTTTTAATGGCTTCAATGGTATCTTTTATTCCATCCAGATTGGTGGCAGTCTTTTTATATCTCGTTATGCCTTTTTCGGCAAAAATATCATTGATTTTACCGATGGCATAAACCCCTTTTTCGCTTTCTTTTAAAACATCCAAAACGGTCTCTGGCGGCAAAATGGCATAGTCTTTCCTTCGGCTGGTGCGGCTGTATTTTCCAGATTCTCCTTCGAAAGGCCGAGCAATTACTCTGCCCACTTCATATTCGCCCACCAACATTTCTCTGGCTATTTTGCAGATTTCATATTGTCTATCAATGGGTATTACACCTTCGTGCATAGCAATCTGAAAAACAGAATCCGCTGAGGTATAGACGATTGGAAAACCCGTTTTTACATGTTCATCTCCCAAATCATCAATTATGGCGGTTCCAGAAGCCGAAATATTTCCTAATGTTTTGATGCCAATGGCTTGTTCGAAACGCTCAATAAATTCCTGAGGAAAACCATTTTCTGTAAAAGTTGGGAATGGTTTTTCGAGAATAATTCCAGAAATTTCCCAGTGACCTGTGGTAGTGTCTTTGCCGGAAGAAACTTCGGCAGCTTTTCCAATAGCAGCGGTATGTTTTTCTGATTTAACAATTTTGTTGCTCAAATCTATGTTCCCAAGACCCAGTTTTACCAAATTAGGTAGTTGCAAATCAGGATATTGCTCTGCTATATGTCCTAAGGTATTGCTGCCTACATCGCCATATTTGGCCGCATCGGGCAGTTCGCCAATACCCACACTATCCAATACTATTAATATTACTCGTTTCAAAATACGATTTGTTGTAGAAATAAACAGTAAAAATAATGAATTTTATGTTTTAAGGTAAGCAATGTGTTATTTTAGTTATGAATAATCAATTCATATTTGCCATATATTTATAGATAGGTAAAACCATTAATTTTTAATATTTTTATTCCCAATTTAAATAAAAAGCCCCTTAGCAAATACCAAGGGGCTTCAAAATATCATAAAAAGAGATACTTATCTACTCATGTACATATTCCTTTCAGAATATACTTGTAGAAAGAAATCATCGGTGAGGTCTTCTATGAAGTAGATGCCTTCGCCGGTTGACTTCATCTCTGGGCCGAGTTCTTTGTTTACGTTCGGGAATTTGTTGAACGAGAACACCGGAATTTTGATGGCATAACCTTCTTTTACTGGCTTGAAATCAAAGTCTTTTACTTTAGCTCCCAACATCACTTTGGTGGCGTAGTTGACATAAGGCTCTTGGTAGGCTTTGCATATAAACGGCACCGTGCGTGAGGCCCTTGGGTTGGCTTCTATCACATAAACTTTCTCGTCTTTTATGGCAAACTGTATGTTTATAAGACCTTTAGTGTCCAAAGCTATAGCGATACGCTTGGTGTATTCTTCTATTTGCTTAATGACGTTTTCGCTCAAATCAAAAGCTGGCAATACGGCATAAGAGTCACCAGAGTGGATACCAGCTGGCTCAATATGCTCCATGATACCGATAATATAAGCCTCCGTTCCGTCACAAATGGCGTCTGCTTCTGCTTCTATCGCATTTTCAAGGAAATGATCCAAAAGGATATTGTTATCTGGAATATCGTTCAGGATTTTCACTACATGTTGCTCCAATTCCGTTTCGTTGATAACGATTTTCATGCTTTGACCACCCAAAACGTAACTAGGGCGTACCAAAAGTGGGAAACCAAGCGACTTAGAAACCTCAACGGCACGATCGGCTGTTCTAACGGTATCAAATGGTGGGTAAGGAATGTCTAATTCTCTCAATTTTTCTGAGAAACGACCTCTGTCTTCTGCCAAATCGAGGGCTTCGTATGAAGTGCCGATGATTTTGATACCATATTTGGTGAATTTCTCCGCCATTTTTAAGGCTGTTTGTCCACCTAATTGTACGATTACACCTTCAGGTTTTTCGTGTTCGATGATATCGAAAACATTTTCCCAGAAAACTGGCTCAAAATACAATTTATCAGCAATATCTGGGTCGGTTGAAACCGTCTCTGGGTTACAGTTGATCATAATGGTTTCGTAGCCCATTTCTTTGGCTGCCAACACCCCATGCACACAAGAGTAGTCAAATTCGATTCCTTGTCCGATACGGTTTGGTCCTGAACCTAAGACTACTATTTTCTTTCTATCAGATACAATTGACTCGTTTTCAGGATTTTCCTCTGATGCCGAAAAAGTAGAGTAAAAGTATGGTGTTTTGGCTTCAAACTCAGCCGAACAAGTATCCACACATTTGAAAACTCTGTTGATGCCCATACCTTTACGCTTAGAAGTCACCTCGCTTTCTTTACATTTAAGCAAATGAGCCAGCTGTCTGTCTGCATAGCCTTTTTGTTTGGCGTCTAACAGAATCTCTTTTGGCAAAGAATCCAATCTGAAAGTCTCGATTTTGTGCTCCAGTTGAATCAATTCCTCAATCTGGTGTAAGAACCACTTATCTATTTTAGTTAGATTTTGTATCGTCTTGAACGACAAACCTGCCTTGAAGGCATCATAAACGTGGAAAAGTCTGTCCCACGATGGATTGGCCAAACTATATTTTAGCTTCTCTTGATCTCTTTCTTCTCTTCCGTCAGCACCCAATCCGTTTCTCTTGATTTCAAGCGACTGACAAGCTTTTTGTAAAGCCTCTTGGAAATTACGACCGATACCCATGGTTTCACCCACAGATTTCATTTGTAAGCCCAAACGACGGTCGCAACCTGGGAATTTATCAAAATTCCATCTTGGTACTTTTACAATTACGTAGTCGATAGCTGGTTCGAAAAATGCTGATGTTGAGCCTGTTATCGGGTTAATCAATTCATCTAAATTGTAGCCAATCGCCATTTTGGCAGCGATTTTGGCAATCGGATAACCCGTGGCTTTTGAAGCTAAGGCAGACGACCGACTCACACGTGGGTTGATTTCGATGGCGATGATTTCGTCTGTGTCAGGATTCAATGAAAACTGAACATTGCAACCACCCGCAAACTGACCAATGGCATTCATCATCTTGATGGCCATGTCACGCATTTTCTGATAGATGGTATCAGGCAAGGTCATGGCTGGAGCTACCGTTATGGAGTCACCTGTGTGCACACCCATTGGGTCGAAGTTTTCTATCGTACAGATAATCACAATGTTTTGATTGTGATCACGCAAAAGTTCTAATTCGTATTCTTTCCAACCTAAAATGGATTGCTCAACCAATACCTCATGTACGGGTGATGCATGTAAGCCATGATTCAGGGCTGCGTCAAATTCCTCAGGAGTATTTACAAAACCGCCGCCTGTTCCTCCTAACGTATAAGAAGGACGAATTACCAAAGGAAACCCGATTTCTTGGGCGATTTCTTTTCCTTCCAAGAAAGATTTGGCGGTACGACCTTTACAAACGCCCACACCGATTTCTATCATTTTTTGACGGAAAAGCTCACGGTCCTCAGTAGTCTCGATGGCTTTGATATCAACACCGATAATTTCCACCCCATATTTTTTCCAAACACCTGCATTTTCACAATCAATGGCAAGATTTAGAGCTGTTTGACCACCCATGGTTGGTAAAACGTGGGTAATGGGTCTGCCCATTTCTTGGTGTTTTATCAAAATTTCTTTGATAGATTTCTTTTCGAGTGGCTTTAAATACACAAAATCAGCGTTCATTGGGTCGGTCATGATAGTTGCTGGATTGGAATTAATCAAGGCAACTTCTATTCCTTCTTGTCTGATTGATCTTGCTGCTTGCGACCCTGAGTAGTCAAATTCACATGCTTGGCCTATAAC
>JAIPAJ010000147.1 GCA_021740125.1 Leadbetterella sp.
ATCCGACTTGGGATTGACACCGGCCTTTCTACTTTCATTAAAAACATAAATAGGTTGTGCCTTTTCGATCACATTTTTCACTTCATTGAAAGCCTTAAGATCTAATCCATGGAAATAATTACTCTTGTCTATTTGGTTCCTAAGTATCACATAATCAACCTTTTGTTCATTGGTTAATCCTTCAAAATCAAGTTTATCTAAGTCTTTTTTTGCATCTGCGTAAAACTTCGAAAATCTCTCAAAATAAACTTCAGATAGACTATTTGGATATTTTCTTTGCAAAGCTGCTTTATCAGCCTGATAACTAGCTACAATTTCACTAAAATCAGTGGCAAAAAGATTAAATGTAATTAAAAATAAAAAAATGGTAAATTTCATATGATGAAGTATTTTTAAAATTAGTTAAACTGAAATGCAAAATAGGAAGCCTGACCTTTTCCAGTGTTCTGAATTCCATGAAAGGAGCCTGATGAGAGGTAAAACAAATCACCTTTGCCACCTTGAAAAACCTTATCATCCACGCTCATGGTAGCATCACCTTCTATCATCAAAATGATTTCTTCGGCTAAATGTTTGTGAGGATCATGACTTTTTAGGCCTTCATTCAAAAAGGTAACATGCATTTCTAACCTATCAAGCGTTCCCGTTGGTCGATTAAAAAAATCTCTTCTACCTCCTTTATCATGGGCCTTATAGACCGTCTCATTCCAATCCAACATCGCAGATTTGCCTTTTTCTAAGCCAACACGTGATTTTTTAGATTTGTAAATCAATACATAATAACTTGCATTCGTATTACCAAAATTGTTCATCATTTGATCATCTCCTGCTAATATAACCATTACGCTTCCTGGCCCAAGTTCTTTAGTTTCCTTATTTATAGTCACGGTGAGTTTTCCCTCTTGAACGATGATCAGTTCCTCATCAGTCTCTTGAATATGTGACGGGCGAAGCTGATGTCCAGGTTTAAGGGTAGTATGATGCATTCTCAAGCTTTCCAAAAACTTTGTACTAATAGGTTTAATAATTGAAGTTGAAATTCGATTATCATCCTCAATTTTAGCTAGACTCTTAAAATTGTAGACCGTGCTTGTTAAAGTATCTTTTTGGGCAAAAAGTAGTTCTGAACTCATAATAAATAATAGTAAGAGTATTTTTTTCATATAAAAGGTTGATAAACTTAACCAAAAATATAAAAAAATCCCACAAAGTTGTTAAACCTTGTGGGATATATAAAAGCTGATATGTTTTACACTTAGAATTCTCTGTGAATGGCCTCGTCAAAAAGACGTTCCTTTGGTAAATTCCGGAAATAATCGTAGGTTATTTTCAAACCTTCTGCCCTGTCAACTTTAGGCTCCCAACCCAAAATTTCTTTGGCTTTGGTAATGTCAGGTTGTCTTTGTTTTGGATCATCTTTTGGCAAATCCAAATAGACAACTTTCTGCGTTGTCCCAGTAAGTTTAATAATCTCCTCAGCAAAATCCTTGATGGTTATTTCTGAAGGGTTTCCAATGTTTACGGGTTGAGCATAATCTGACATCAACAATCTATAAATACCTTCCACTAAGTCATCTACGTAACAAAACGAACGTGTCTGTGAACCGTCACCAAAAATCGTAATATCTTCACCACGAAGGGCTTGACCAATAAACGCAGGTAATACACGGCCGTCGTTCAATCTCATTCTTGGTCCATAGGTATTAAAAATTCGAATTATTCTAGTTTCCAAACCATGATAGGTATGGTAAGCCATGGTCATAGCTTCTTGAAATCTTTTTGCTTCATCATAAACCCCACGAGGACCTACTGGATTTACATGTCCCCAATACTCTTCTGTCTGTGGATGGACCAATGGATCACCATAAACTTCTGATGTAGAGGCTATTAAAACTCTTGCTCCTTTTACTCTTGCCAATCCCAAGCAATTGTGAATACCCAATGAACCTACCTTTAATGTCTGAATAGGTATTTTAAGATAATCTATCGGACTGGCTGGCGATGCAAAATGCAAAATATAATCCAATTGACCTGGCACATGAATAAACTTACTTACATCATGGTGATAAAATTCAAAATTGGGCAATTTAAAAAGGTGCTCAATGTTTCTAAGATCACCAGTAATTAGGTTGTCCATGGCGATTACGTGAAAACCCTCTTTCACAAATCTATCGCAAAGGTGTGAACCTAAAAAGCCTGCTCCTCCAGTTATTAGTATTCTTTTCATATCAAATTAAGATGCTTTAATTGTATCACGTCCAATTGAATAATAATCAAAACTCAATTTGTGCATGTCTTTCAGTTCATAAAGATTTCTACCATCAAATATAACTCTATTATTCAATGCTTCACCCAATTTTTCAAAATCTGGTGTTCTAAATTCTGGCCATTCTGTCATGATCATCAAAGCATCTGCACCTTGTACCGCTTCATATTGGCTAGCTGCGTATTTTACTTTTTTACCAATCTCTTTTCGTACATTTGGTATCGCTTCTGGGTCAAAAACAACCACTTTTGCTCCGGCTCTCTTTAAAGCTTTTATGTTATACAATGCTGGTGCTTCGCGAATATCATCTGTATGTGGTTTGAATGCTAATCCCCAAAGGGCAATAGTTTTACCTTTTATATCACCACCAAAATAGGCCTTTAGTTGTGGTATCAATTTGGTTTTTTGACGGTCATTTACAAACATTACCGATTTCAAAATCTTGAAATCATATCCATATTCCTTGGCTGTTTTGCCCAATGCCTGCACATCTTTCGGAAAACATGAACCACCATAACCAATTCCAGGAAATAAGAACCTCTTACCGATACGGCTATCTGTACCAATACCTTTTCTTACGTTGTCAACGTCTGCCCCAGCCAATTCGCATAGGTTTGCAATTTCGTTCATAAACGTGATTTTCATAGCCAAAAATGAGTTAGCCGCATACTTGGTCATTTCTGCAGAACGCTCATCCATAAAAATAACTGGGTTGCCTTGGCGTACCAAAGGAGCATATAATCTTTCCATTATGGCTTTTGCTCTGTCTGATTTTGTTCCAATAACTACCCTATCAGGCTTCATAAAATCGTCTACAGCTACACCCTCTCTCAAAAATTCAGGGTTAGAAACCACATCGTATTCAACTTTGGCATTCTCAGCTATTTTTGCTGAAACTTTCTCGGCAGTTCCTACCGGCACTGTGCTTTTATCAACAATTACTGCATAATGATCCAAGACTTTTCCTAGATGTTCTGAAACGCCAATTATATATTTCAAATCAGCAGAACCATCCTCACCTGGAGGTGTTGGCAATGCCAAAAATATCACTTCTGCATCTTTAATTCCTTCTGCAAGTTCGGTGGTAAAAGTCAATCTACCCTCTTTCCTGTTTCTTTCAAACAAAACTTCTAATCCAGGCTCATAAATTGTAATCTTACCTTTTTTAAGACTCTCAACTTTTTTTGTGTCAATGTCAATACATGTAACATAATTACCAGTTTCTGCAAAGCAAGTCCCCGTAACTAAACCTACATACCCTGTTCCCACAACAGCTATTTTCATATTTTATAATTTTAATAAATGGAATGTTTGACAAAGGTATTACAAAAGAGATACCCAAAAACACATTATGGTTATTTTTTTACATAAAGTTTAAAAAATATATACATTTTTAATAAAAAACACCAGTAAGTGCCATTTTTTGAAAACCCCATGTAATATTTTAAAAATCAAACAAATTATTAAATTCCAAAAATTGGAAATAAAAATTACATTTTGGAATATAGTTTTCAAAAAAAAAGTATAAAAAACACAGTAATTGTGATAATAATTAGGGAGAAACTAAGCCACTTTCCAAACAAAAGGATACTTAACACCCTTGTAGTTTTTAATCTCCATGTCAATGGTGCCGAAAGAAAAATCTATTTCAATTTTTAGAGGCACCCGATTTCTGTCATCTGAAACCCAAATACGTATGGCATTCTCTCCTTTGAAAAGATCATTTTTGGGTAAAATAGGGTTCAATTTCAGCACTCGAATCTTTCCGAATCTTGTATGAACAATACCTTTCCCAGCATATTTAATTTTCATACTGTAAAGATCCTCATCAAAAAACAATGGCGACGTGATAGTTTGACCAATTGTAAACTTTGAAAAATCTACTGTTCTAAGAAAATAGTATCCTGATATTACATCTTGAATATTATTAGGGACTGCAAAAGTTTTTGATTGTTCCTTTTCAACTTTCACTACTTCATTCTTTTGATGGTCAAAATTAATTACTTGATCTCTTTTGTAACTATTTTCTCTTGCACTATATATGAATCTATGCGGAATAAACGCCAGCGTGTCCACATAGCTTCTATAAGTATTTCTCACTTTGAAAACGTCAGTAAGGCCCGCCGTTTTACCAACCACATTGACTTTAAAACAGGGCCTGTTATTGACTGCATAAATCTTCTCGTCTACATCAACTTCTGCTTCACCGATAGTCAAAAAACCATACTTTACTTTATAGTCATAAGATTCACCTGCTTTAAAACTATCATTCTGAATAGTTCTAAAATCTCCCAAAAAAGTAAATGAGCAGAAAAATAAGGTTATTAAAAAGTATTTTGAATTCAACATTAAACTGAGATAATTTAAAAGAAACGCACAAAGTTAAAATTAAATTTTTAGCCAATAAGGAAAATCCATCATTTGAAACATTAATAAATAAAAAATGCCTCGAATGAGGCATTTTTTATTTATGACAATGTACAATGTTCTATATGTTCAAATCTTCTTCACTAACATTCTTATCCATCAGTGCGTCAGAATTTCCGGCAACAGTGGCTTTAATTTTCTCTTCTATGTCGGCCATAAGCTCTGGGTTGTCTTTTATCAAACCTTTTACTGAATCTCTACCTTGACCCAGCTTATTTTCAGCATAAGAAAACCATGAACCTGATTTTTTCACGATTTCCAAATCTACAGCTAAGTCTAAAACCTCTCCAGATTTAGAAATTCCTTCACCATACATAATATCAAACTCGATCACTTTAAAAGGTGGTGCAACTTTGTTTTTTACCACTTTTACCTTTGTGCGGTTACCAATTATGTTGGCATCATTATCTTTAATCTGGCCAATTCTTCTAATATCAATTCTTACTGAAGCATAAAATTTCAAGGCGTTACCCCCAGTAGTTGTTTCAGGACTACCAAACATAACTCCGATTTTATCTCTAAGTTGGTTGATAAATATACAACAACAACCTGTTTTGTTAATTGTACCTGTGAGTTTTCTCAATGCTTGAGACATCAAACGAGCTTGTAGACCCATCTTGCTGTCTCCCATTTCTCCTTCAAGCTCTGCTTTAGGTACCAATGCGGCTACTGAGTCAATTACACAAATATCAATAGCTCCAGAAGAAATCAAATGCTCTGCAATTTCTAATGCTTGCTCACCATAATCTGGTTGAGAAATCAGCAAATTCTTTGTATCTATTCCTAATTTTTCGGCGTAGCCTCTGTCGAATGCATGTTCTGCATCAATAAAAGCAGCAATTCCTCCTTTTTTCTGTGCTTCAGCTATCGCATGCATGGCCAAAGTAGTTTTACCAGAAGATTCTGGACCGTAAATCTCTACAACTCTTCCCTTGGGAAATCCTCCAACGCCGAGTGCCAAGTCTAGTCCCAATGAGCCAGTAGATATAACAGGAACATCCATAACTTTGGTATCACTCAACCTCATTACAGTACCTTTACCGTAGGCTTTATCTAATTTATCTAATGTAGATTGTAATATCTTAAGTCTATCCGAGCTTTCAGCTGCCATTTTTTTCAGTTTAAAGTTTAATACAAAGTTATATAAATTTTTTAGTAAATTTCTGCTATAAAAATTAGCATTAAATGCAATCTATTGATAATCAATTAAATAAAATCAACATAATTACAATTTAGCAATTTTAATCTTCTTCCATTCCACCCGGATTCCACCTCCATCATGTATTTGTAAAGCTATTTTGCCATCTACTTCGCCAATAGCTTGATCATTCAGATAAATCATTTGTTTACCATTTACCCAGGTAGTTACTTCTGTTCCTACCACTTTGATTTTCATGGTATTCCATTCGTTCATTTTAACATTGTCGATTTCTTTGGGCGGTTTTATCAACCAACCTCTTTTATAAGACTCATAAATACCGCCAGAAAAACTTCCAGGAGGTGCTACTTCAGCTTGCCATCCAGATACTTTTGTTCCCACAACGTCAGAATGAAAAAACACACCACTATTTCCATTGGCCAAAGGCTTAAACATTAGCGTAAGCTCAAAGTCTTTGAATTTCTGAGTAGTTGCTAAATACCCATATCCTTTATCTGGCCCACTCTCGCAAACCAAATTTTTCTTTTCAACATACCATTTCTCAGTACCAAAAATCTCCCAGCCAGACAAATCTTTGCCATTGAAAAGATCAACAGGTTTTGGCTTTTGAGCAAAACTAAAAATTGGAATTAACAGAATCAGAAGTTTTTTCATTATATTTCTTAAGGTTTAATTTCTTGAAGTTTAAAATTAGGCAAGAAATTTAAATCTAAAAATTACTTTTGTATTTATATATCAAAATAAATAATGAAATTCAGTGATTTGAATCTTAATAAGTCTTTACTAAATGCATTGGAAGACCTAGGCCTAGATTCTCCAACATCTATACAAAGCAAAGTTTTTTCTATTGTGATGTCAGGCAAAGACATGGGCGGCATAGCACAAACGGGCACTGGAAAAACTTTGGCATACTTACTTCCTTTGATGCGTATGTGGACATTTTCTAAAGATAAACTTCCGCAAATCGTCGTTTTAGTACCAACCAGAGAGCTGGTTGTTCAAGTTTTAGAAACCGCAAAAAAACTTGCCACATACATAAGCTTTGATTGCGTAGGCGTTTATGGTGGGGTAAATATCAAAACACAAGTTTTAGAGCTTGCACAAGGTTGTGATTTATTGGTGGCTACACCCGGTAGGTTCATAGACTTAGCAGCCAGTGGTGCTTTAAAAGTAAAAAACATCAAAAAGCTCGTTATTGATGAGTTTGACATGATGCTAGACTTGGGCTTTAGACCTCAACTAGAAACTATTTTTGATAAAATTCCCGAAAAACGTCAAAACTTGCTTTTTTCAGCAACCATATCTGAGGAAGTAGAGGATTTATTGGAGGACACATTTAAGTCACCCGAAATAATTGAAGACGTAGCTGTGGGTACTCCCCATCAGAATATTGAACAAAGAGCCTATTTGATTCCAAACTTCAGGACAAAAATAAATTTCTTAGAAGTACTTCTTGCCAACGACAGCCAAATGACCAAAAACTTGGTGTTTGTAGGAAACAAAGTTTTAGCAGATGCCCTTTATGAAGAACTGAAAATGAGGGAGGTTGAAAGTATAGAAGTAATACATTCAAATAAATCGCAAAATTACAGATTTAGAGTATTAGAAAGCTTTACAAAAGGCGAAATCAGAACCTTAATAGCCACAGATTTGGGATCTAGAGGATTGGATATACCCAAAATTAGCCATGTGATTAATGTTGATATTCCTGAAGTAGCCGAGGATTATATCCACCGAATAGGTCGCACTGGTAGAGGAAATGAAAAAGGAATTTCTATCAGTTTAATTTCTGAAAAAGAGCAGGAACTATTTGACGAAATAGAAACATTGATGAACTACAAAGTAGCCATTGGTGAGACTCCCATTTATTTGGAGATTTCTGATAGCTTAATGCCTTTTGAAATGGAAAAAATTGATATGAAAATCTTAGCTCCAAAGAAAAAAATAGAAGTGGGGCCAGCGTTTCATGAAAAAGCCGAAAAGAATAAAAAGATAAACAAAAGACGTGACATAGAAGCCGAGAAAAAGGCAAAATACGGTAAAGCTTATAAAAAAGAACGAAAACTTTAATTTTTTTATAAAGTCAATATTCTTATGAAAATCTTGGCAAAAATAGTAGATGAATACGTAGAAAATGTGTCCGAAAATTATCGTGATGGGATTCAAAAACTACGTGAGGTGGTTAAAAATAATATTCCGGAGGGATTTGAGGAGATGCTCAATTATGGTATGATTGGTTTTGTGGTCCCGCATGAATTATACCCACATGGCTACCATTGTGACCCAAAACTCCCACTTCCATTTATCAATATTGCGGCACAGAAAAACTTTATTAGTTTTTATCACATGGGCATCTATGCTAAGCCAAGTCTTTTAGAATGGTTTATGGAACAATATAGAAAGACAAATACACCGAAGTTAGACGTGGGCAAAAGTTGTATAAGATTCAAGAAAGCAGATCATATTCCTTATGATTTAATTGGTGAATTGGTGAAGAAAATGACGGTTGAAAATTGGATTGAAGTTTATGAAAACGCTTTCGTTTCGAACAAAATAAAATAATGAATTATTCAGAAGAAATCGTTAGAATTTATGGCAATAAAACAAGAATTCGGGTTTGCGGAATTCTTGAAAAAGATGGAAAATATCTATTAGTAAACCATAGCAAATTGAATCATGACAATGTTTTTTGGAATTTTCCTGGAGGCGGAGTAGATAAAAATGAATCCATAGAGCATACGCTGATTAGAGAATTCAAAGAAGAAACCAATTTAGATATCACAAAAGGTAAATTCCTGTTTATCAACCAAGTGATAACTACTTCACTGCATGCTATAGAATTATATTTTAGCGTTTTTGCTGAAAATTTTGACAATAAAACGGGACATGATCCCGAGATTGACATAATTACTGAAACTAAATGGATGACGGACGCTGAAATCTTAAATCTTCCTGCAAATCACAAACCTAGTTTCTTTTCAAATATAAAATCGATAAATGATTTAAATTTTCGGATTCAGGCTTAAATTTGTTTATGAGTGTATCAAATGTATTTAAAATAATCGACGACAGATTTTCAATTGACCGAATTGAGGATTATGATTTGTTAATTGAAGTGCAGCAAACTCGTTTGAAGTTTTTACTGCGAGAAACCTCCACCAAAATTACTATTTGGCTAGAAGACCATTATTTAGGCACTTATAATAATCCATCTACTTTTGAAGAAAACCTCAAATCTGTTATTAACCAACATGAATTCCTTAAAGCCAATTTTTGGAATAGCATAGATGTTACTGTCCATTTCCCTTTTTATGGAGTCTTACCAAAAGATTTTTTCTCTCCAGATTTATCCGAAAAATACTTAAAGTTGCAATATCCAGAGCTTGCCATTGAGAAGTATCAAACCGAAAATTTTCTGATTAAAGAGGACCAATTTATTGTTCTAATTCCTAAAGATTTGATAATGTTATTTGAAAGTTATTACCCAATGAAACCTATTGGCTTTTCCAACACATTTGCTAATTCTTTGAAATATTTTGAAAGACATGATTGGATTCAGAATAATAACCTGATAATTATAAATGATAACTGGATGGAGGCAATTTATGTAGAACCAAAAACAGGACGTTTAAAAACTATAGCTGTTTCTTTAAAATCTAAAATATTTCCTGATTTTTTGAGTGAAATTGAAAATAACGGGCAATTGAAAACGCTAATTTTTGGAGAAATAACACCATTTTCCAACATCTACCGGCTTATCAACAACAAACTGAAAGCCCTTGAGTTTGGCGGAATTCCAAGAAACTGCAAATTAAGCCAATATTTTTCTGAGGTTCCTGAGCAGCGATACTTTACCCTTCTCAATGTAGAATTTTGAATTACTTCCTTAGGTAATAATCAAAACCGTTTTGGACTTTTAGATTATAATCAAAATATTCAATAGCCCT
>JAIPAJ010000148.1 GCA_021740125.1 Leadbetterella sp.
TTTTAGCACACGGATTATGACAGATATGACACGGATTTTAACATATAGGTCAAAGTAAATATGTAGTACAACTTTAGAGTATTAACTCTTATTATCTGTGTCAAATCCGAAAAATCCGTGTTCCATTGAGTACAAAATGTATCATAAAAGAATTTGCATTGTGGTGGTAAAACCAAAACTGTGTCAAGCTGAGCCTCTATTGATAATATAAAAGGGGTTTTTTTCAGAAACAAAAATTTTCTTTAACACCACTTCAGCAGCTCTTCTACCCATCGCTTCAAAGTCTGTAGTGATTACGGTTATGTCTAAAACTTCTTTCAAAGTGGTTTCATTGAAGGAAATTATGCCGAGATCCCTACCCAAAACAAGCTCGTTCTTTTTTGAATATTTTATTACCTCAGCCAGGTCGTATTCTTCAATTACCACATACAGAACATTGTTTTCATGATCTGCCAAGGCTGCTTCAGCAGATGAGAAAACTTTGGCTGAGAGGTTATTGTATGCACAAAAAGTCCTGAAACCTTTCATGATTTCGGCTGGGTAATTGTTGTCGTCTGGAAAAACCAAATACAGTTTTTTGTAATTTTTAATTTTAGGTAAGTTTTTCTCAAAAGCAGAAAAAATATCTTGTTCAAAGTCTTGATAAATGGTAGGTACATCTTTTAGTTCATGAACATATTTATCGAGAAGAAGTAACTCTGCCTTTGGTATTTTATTTAAAATCGGTAAGAAAACATCTTTGCTTTCTATAAAATGTGGCATCACCACATAGAAGTTATATTTTCCTAAATTTCTATCTATAATATCTTCAAATGAATCTGCAGAATAGTTGTGGATTTGCAAGTCTACAATGCTATTTTCGCCTAGACCTTTAAGTAAAGCATAGTAAATTAGCTTCTTGTAGGAACTCATTTTGTTCATAACCAGCAGCACCCGCATCTTATTTTCTCTATTGGCCTTTACAAAGTATCCTTTGCCATGAACCGACTCTATAAATCCCAATTTTTTGAGTTCTCTGTAGGCTTTTTCTACAGTATCTCTTGAGAGCAAATGTTCAATACTAAGCTCGGTGATGGACATTAATTGGTCATTTTTTTTATAATAACCTCGCTCTATGTCATTTACGATGGCATTTACAATTTGCTTATACTTAGGCGTTTTGTCCTTTTCATTGATAGATAATACCCTATTTAGATTCTCTGATTTCTTCATCTAAAGTCAATTAACATTAAATCTAGCACAAATTAACCATAATTTTTGGATGAATGTCTCCTGCACTGTTTTCATTTTATCCACCGCAATCGATTCCGTAGATTCTTGTGTCAAAACATAAGAGTGCAGGATTTGGATATTGCCCGTTATCAGCTAAATTGCCTTGGAAAACAAAACCTTAATGAAAAAACTTGCCTTCAAAATGAAGCTTTTCCCTGGAAAAGTGGAAGAATACAAAAAACGTCACGATGAGATTTGGCCAGAATTGGTGGATTTACTTCACGTGCATGGCATTTCTGATTATTCGATTTTTTTAGAAGAAGAAACACTCAGCCTTTTTGGGGTTTTGAGTGTGGAGGACGAAAAACAAATGGATGAACTTCCTAAAACCGAAATCATGAAAAAATGGTGGGCTTACATGGCAGACATCATGGAAACCAACATCGATAATTCACCTGTAAGTGTGAGTTTGAAGCATGTGTTTTATATGGCTTAATAATAAGTAGTGAGTCTTGAGTTTCAACTTAAGTTTTATTATTAGCTTAATTTGAATTAATTAAATTAAAGAGATAATGATTCTGAAAAGGTCAAGTCAAAGAAATCAATCAAGATCATTTAAGGGTCAATTTAAGCATTTTGTATTTTAGGCGAGAATCTGAATTTCCAAAACTAGAAAAGATGAAAATAAAACTATTAATTACTACCTTATTTATATCAGCAATTGCTTTTTCCCAACGCAATGTAACCAATGCCAATGATAGTAACACACCCCTGCACTTGTTACAACCTGATTATCCAGTTCCTTATGGGATATCAAAAGTTGAAGATGTAAAGTCTTCTTTGAACAGAATTTATGAATACTTAAATACTGTCACTCCAACGGCCTTTGTAGATAGCAAAACTGGCGAAGAAATTACTGATTTATCTAAAATAAATGCTACAACTGCCTTAAAAAAAGGTGATTACCGGATCGTCAGTTACGAATGGGGCGTAACATATGCTGCCATGTTGGCTGCAGCAAAAGCCACTGGCGATGACAAATACAAGAAATATTCTATAGACAGACTCAAATTCATCTCCAATGCAGCACCGTATTTTAAAAAGACATCAGAAGAACATGCCGACTGGGCAACTGCAGGTCCACTGAGAGGATTAATAGCTCCAAAAGCTCTGGATGATTGCGGGGCCATGTGTACGGCTATTCTGAAAACAAAAATGGCAGGAGAAAGCATTGATGCCCAACTTTTGATTGATACGCACATAGATTATATCATGAAAAAAGAGCATCGTTTAAAGGATGGAACTTTGGCTCGAATGCGACCGCAAGCGGATGCTCTTTGGCTGGATGATATGTTTATGGGCGTTCCTGCATTAGCCAACATGGGAAAGTTTATAGGAGATAAAAAATATTTCGATGAAGCCGTAAAGCAGATTCAATTGTTTCATAGTAAGATGTTTAATAAAGAAAAAGGGGTGTATATGCATGGCTGGATTCAAGGTATGACTGAGCATCCGCAGTTTCATTGGGCAAGAGCAAATGGTTGGGGAATATTAACTAAAATTGAGGTTTTGGATGTTTTACCCGCAAATCATCCCGGCAGACCGATTATTCTTAAAATGCTGAAAGATCATATCAGAGGTTTAGCAAAATATCAATCAGGATCAGGTTTCTGGCATCAATTATTGGACAAAGAAGACTCTTATTTGGAAACTTCGGCCACCGCCATTTATACGTATTGCATAGCACACGCTATTAATAAAGGCTGGATAGATAAAATGGCTTATTCGCCCATGGTGATGTTAGGTTGGAATGCGGTTTCTACAAAAATCAATGAAAAAGGTCAAGTGGAAGGTACTTGCGTGGGAACAGGTATGGGATTTGACCCAGCTTTTTATTACCACCGACCAGTAAGTCCTTTCGCTGCACATGGTTACGGACCTACCATTTATGCAGCATCAGAGATTATTAACTTGTTGAATAACAACAAGTTTGAGATAAATGACAGTTCGGTGCAATTGAAGAAGTGATTTTTTATTGCAACACATAAACTCATAGGGAACATAGAATTACGAAGTAATTTGAGCCTAGAAAATTTTATTTTCTAGGCTTTTTTTTATTTACCCAAGTCAATCTTTACTTTTCAAAGCAAATCTTGCCGAAAAACTTAGGTTTATCACATAAAGATCTGGGTCATTGATAAAGTTGAGTTCGGGTTTCCAATCTACACTCAGATTAAGCGGAATTTCCGAGAATGTGTGTTCCAATCCCAGAATACCATCTACACCAACCTGAACGTAATTATCATAGTAGTAAGGTTTTCTGTACCTATTTTTAGATTTTTCCAAAATTACGCTCACTCAAATTTTTAGATTTAAAAATGTAGTTAAATTTCCCTTAAACCTTAGCTAATAGAAAAATACAAAAAGCTAATTTTAAATTATTGAAAAGTGTCCAATATGTTAATAATTAATGTTTTGTAAATTTAACTTAATTAAATTGAAAGTAAATTCGCCAATTCACCACTAATTCTTATTCCGTTCTCAAGGTTCCATTTTTTCCTTTCCAAACCTTTTTCTCCTGGCATTCTTACAGCTTTTTCAGTGTTCAGTGGCGTGCTGACCAAACATTGGTTTTTGAAGAATTCCATTTCTTTCAGAAAATAGTTTTCGCCTGAAAATTTGCATGGATCTATCACTTGCACAAAAACCGAGGCACCCCATCGTTCAGGACTATCACTTCTGCCAAAACCACCTAATGCACTGGTCATGGCTTCTATCATTATGCCCAGTGCAAACCCTTTATAGCCCAAATCCATGCCTCCAAGTGGTAAAAGTGACGAGGGAGGATCTTCAAAGAATGTTTGTGGGTCGTTGGTTGCTGTTCCATCTGATTGTAAAAGCCATTCACCACCCAATTTTTCATTGTTTTTGGCAGCACGATTTACGACGGCATTTGCTGTTGTGGACATACTCACGTCTATTAAAATCGGCTCAGATTCCGTAGGAATACCCAAAGCTAGCGGATTAGGCGAATACACGGGAATCTTCCCGCCAAACGGTGCCACAGTCTTGTTTCGAGGATCGGAGCAGGCTATGATGACCATTAAGTTTTGTCTGGCTATTTTTTCTAAAAAGGCCGCCAAACATGCAATATGATGAGATTTTTGAATCACCACTGTTCCGATTCCCTCATTTTTGGCTATTTCAGAGGCTTTTTCAATGGCTTTTTCTGTAAGCCAAATTCCAGGTAAATATCGCCCATTCCAGGTTTCTGTAGTATCTGTTTTATTTATCACTTCGTAGGTCCCAGATTTTTCCATTTGTCCTGACGCCAACTCGTCTAAATAAGGTTTTACCAAAGCCAAGCCATGAGTCGTATGTCCTAGCAATTCACCTTCTAGCAATATTCTTGCAGTAGAGTCGGCTTTTTCAAAATCTAAGCCTTTGGATTGGAAGCCTCTCGTAAGTTTTAATAATAATTCGGGGTATTTTACAATAGTATTTTGCATAATTATAGAATAGTATCGCAAAGATTGAAATTTATGTCTTGATTTAAAAATCCAATTCTTATTTCTTTGATATTGATTCATTTCTCATATTATATTTATTTGACCAGTAAAAATTCAATATAAGCACCCTCAACCGCAGGACACGAAATCCGTTTCAGATTTTGTATTTTTGAATAACAATTGATTTCTATAAATGAAAAACATCCTTACACTGTTCTTTACAGTCCTATTTTTTGGTGCAAATGCCCAGAAAAACCGATTTCCAGATGGCTCAAAAATGTCACCTTGGTTTTTTGATTTTACCAAAACAAAACTCGAAAACCTTGGGAAACCATATATAATCACTGAACATGGTGTGGAAAATGACAGTACTTTGGTGCAAACTGCTGCCCTTCAAGCTGTTATAGATAAAGCTGCTGAAACGGGCGGTGTAGTGGTAATTCCAACAGGTACTTTTCTTTCTGGAGCTTTATTTTTCAAACCCAAAACGCATCTTTATGTATCTGAAAATGCAAAACTAAAAGGCTCAGAAAATATAAATGATTATCCCATAATGCCCTCTCGGATGGAAGGTCAAAGCATTGATTATTTCCCTGCTTTGGTAAATGCTTATGGCGTGGATGGCTTCACGATTTCGGGAAAAGGTACCATAGATGGCAACGGACTCAATTATTGGAGGGCATTTTGGCAGCGACGAAAGGAAAACCCCAACTGTACCAACCTCGAAGTCTCTCGACCAAGGCTGGTTTTTGTATGGAACAGCAACAATGTACAAGTGCAAGACGTAAAACTGCACAATTCGGGTTTTTGGACGAGCCATTATTATAAATGTAACAATGTTAAAATATTGGATTTGCACATATTTTCGCCCCACGAACCCATAAAAGCTCCAAGCACCGACGCCATAGACCTTGACGCCTGCACCAATGTACTGGTAAAGGGCTGCTACATGGCTGTAAACGACGATGCCATAGCACTCAAAGGAGGAAAAGGTCCTTACGCCGACACCGACCCCAACAATGGCGGCAATGCGAATATCGTCATTGAAGACTGTGAGTTTGGGTTTTGTCATGCGGCATTGACCTGTGGCAGCGAGGCCATTCACAATAAAAATATCATCATGCGAAACTGCATAGTAAATGAAGCCATGCGTGTACTCTGGCTCAAAATGCGGCCCGATACGCCACAAATGTATGAGTACATAAGTGTAGAAAACGTGAGAGGTAAATCCCACAGCCTGATATATGTAAAACCATGGACGCAGTTTTTCGACCTCAAAGGACGCAAAGACGTGCCGCTATCCTACTCCGACCACATCAGTCTCAAAAATATTGATATAGACTGCAATATATTCTTTGACGTAGCCATTACCGAGTACGACAAACTCTCCAACTTCGCCTTCAGAAATCTAATCATCAAAACCAAAAATGCGAAAATAGACAAAAACATTGTTAAAGGTTTTTCTTTGAAAAATGTGGTGGTGAATGGGGAGAGGATGTGATGAATTTTTTGGTTTTTATGTAATAAAATATTCATTTAGAATAAATAATGTTTCTTTACTCTTGAAAATCTAGGACTCATTTTAAATCTTTAAGACTTAATTAATATTGGAAAGTGGAACAAGGGACTTCAATGAGCTTTTCTAAATATATTCTAACCAAGCATTATGTCCACCCGAGTTTCAATCTAGCCTATTTATGTTTATGAACATCAGTCATATTTTCGCTTAATTAGTAATTTTTAATCTCTCTAAATATAAGGCGAAAAAATTCTAATTTTGTTTTTTATTAATGAATTGTGAAAATTCAACTTACCAAATAATGAAATACCTAATAATAATTTTAGCCCTTTTCAGCTTCACCCCAAAACCCAAACCCACCCTCTACCTCATTGGCGATAGTACCGTAAAGGCAGGACAAGGAAAAGGTGAAAACGACATGTGGGGCTGGGGAAGTGTGATTGGGCAGCATTTTGATTCTACTAAAATCCATATCGAAAACTATGCGATTGGCGGTAGAAGCAGCCGAACTTTCCTGACAGATGGCCGCTGGGAGCCGATATTGAATAAGATGAAGAAGGGAGATTTCTTGATCATCCAATTTGGACATAACGATGACTGGGCGATTAACGATACCATCAGAGCTAGAGGAACTATAAAGGGAATTGGTTTGGATTCCATCGAAATAGACAATCTGATAACGAAAAAGCACGAGGTGGTGCATAGCTTTGGCTGGTACATCAGCAAATATGTCAAAGAAGCCAAAGCAAAAGGTGTGGATGTGTTTGTATGCTCGCAGGTGCCTTTCGATAAGTTTGAAAATGGTAAGGTGAAACGCCAAGTGGAATATTACCCAAAATGGACAAAACAAGTGGCTGAAAATAGCCATGCTCATTTCATAGACTTGCATGAATTGTCGGCCGTTTTCTACGATAAACTGGGTTTTGACGAAACCCAAAAACGATATTTCACTCCAAAAGATAATGTTCACACCAACCTAACTGGTGCCAAATTAAACGCCGAAAATGTAATCAATGGAATTAAAAATACTAAAAAAACAAAACTGAAAAAGTTTATAAAATAGTATGTTTTGGAGAGTTAAGTAAAAAAATCAGTCATAATCAGCATTCCGCAGGATCAGCGTCATCAGCGTGCCATTGACAAGCATAGAAATCAACAAAAATCTAACTATTTTTGACAAAACAAATTGATGTGAAGTCTACTATTCTTTACGGAGTTTCGATGGCCATTTTGCTATTTCTATTGAAATGGCTGGAGCTTCGCTTTGTGGTTTTCAATCATCTATTTGAAATTTATGCTGGAATAATTTCCATAGTTTTTATGGTATTGGGAGCATGGCTGATGTACCATTTTCAGAAGAGGAAACAGGAAAAGGATAATGCAAGAAAAGAAATGGTAGCAATACCAGAGTTGGGACTTAGTCAGCGAGAAATGGAAGTTCTTGAATTGATGTCACAAGGCTTCACAAACCAACAAATCGCCGATAAGCTTTTCCTTTCTATCCACACCATAAAAACCCATGGTTCCAATCTATTTGTAAAACTAGACGTGAAAAACCGTACCCAAGCCCTAATAAAAGCCAAAGACTTAGAAATTTTAGACAGGAAAACGTAATTTCATACTAAAGTATGAAAGTGTTAAGCACTAAAATTCAGAAAATTGCCTAAAATTTAAACCCAATTGATATGCAAAAAATTATTCTTAAAAACGGACTTATTGCAGGACTTTCTGTTTCCATCTTCATGGTCTGTTCAATGGCCTATGTGTATAACTCAGAGCATGCTGAAGGTAGTATGCTCATTGGATATGTCTCTATGTTGGCGGCTTTTTCTTTTGTTTTTATTGGCATTAAAAACTATCGTGACAAAGTAGCTGATGGAAAAATTACCTTTTTTACGGCTTTTAAAATAGGAATTGCTATTTCAGCTATCGCTAGCCTTATGTATGTAATTGCTTGGGGTATAGAATTTCATTTTTTTATGCCTGATTTTCTCGATAAGTATATTTTGTCTGAGATAGAGAAATTACAAAAATTAAATTTACCAACAGCCGAACTTAATGCTAAAATAAAAGAGATTGAACAAAGTAGAGGTCTGTATGACAATGTGTTTTCGTTTGCAGGAATTACTTTCGCAGAGATTTTTCCAGTGGGATTATTGGTTACGATTATCAGTTCTTTTATTTTAAAGAACAACAAATCGGCATAACTTTAAGAGATTCGTTATTATTAAAGATACTTTCTCAAAAGAAAGAATAATCAAAATTTATATTCAAAAAAAGTATTTAATGGTATGAAAAATTTACCGGTATTGGTGGAGTATTTTTTAAATGTAAGGACCCAAAAACGACTACTGAGTGGTATCAAAAACATCTTGGACTCACCACCAACCCTTATGGTGCCAGCTTTGATTGGTTTGAAGATTCAGATGGAATAAAAAAAGCTCAAACGCAATGGACTCCATTTAAAGAAACTTCAAATTATTTTGAACCTTCGAAGAAAGACTTTATGATTAATTATCGTGTCGAAAATTTAGAGCGTCTACTTGTTGAATTAAAAAAAGAAGGCGTAACAATTCTTGATAATTTGGAAACCTACGACTACGGAAAATTTGTCCATATTCCTGATAATGAAGGGAATAAAATTGAGCTATGGCAACCAATTGTTTAGTCAAATGATGTCTTAATTTTTCAATATTATTTAATAAGTTATTGTAACAAAAAAAACCTCCCAAAAAAGGAGGTTTTCTTTTATATTAAAACTTCAATGTTGAAGGCAAATATTTGGCTACCAGATCCTCATAATAAGGTCTTAACTCTTGTACATTAGGCGGATATGGCACTTTTGAGTACAAGTCATAAGGGTTGAATTTGTCCACCCACTTAAACATTTCGTGGTCGTGGGCATTCATCAAGTGATTATAAGCTCCTTCACGGTGTTGCGAGTAAAACGAATGATAACGCAACATGTACAATCCTTCTTCGGGAATGTAGGGCTTCATGATACGATAAATGTACTCGTCATGTCCCCATGACATTTGTACATTGTCAAGGCCGCAGTTTGGTTCATAAATACCGTATTTCGTATTGTATCTCGGATCTCTTGAGTCTGGGTTTTCAGCAAAAAACTCTGAGTAAACGATTTTGTCTGAGTGCTTACAACCGGTAGGGAAGGTGTCGCCTACCACAGCCCATTGCGGCTCACCAAATAAACACAATACTTTGCCCAAATCATGCATAAAGCCAGTCAGTACAAACCAATCAGGGTGGCCATCTTGACGTATAGCCTCCGAAGTTTGTAGCAAATGTTGCAGCTGATCCATACTGGTGTCAGGGTCAGAGTCGTCTATGAGCGTGTTTAGGAAATCTACGGCATCCCAAATACTCATTTCTTTTTTATCAAACTTTAAAAAATGCTCCTGTTTGTTTTTAGCAAATTCATAAGTCTGAAAAGTATGATTTAATCTATAAAACTCTTTAACGGTGTCTTGTCTGGCGGAGTCCACGTAGTTGCGATATTCTTCTTTTGA